>JAEZJJ010000066.1 GCA_023436395.1 Bacillota bacterium
GACTAAGACAAGAAGAAGAGGCAGAGAGACTAAGACAAGAAGAAGAGGCAGAGAGACTAAGACAAGAAGAAGAGGCAGAGAGATTGAGACAAGAAGCAGAGGCAGAGAGACTAAGACAAGAAGAAGAGGCAGAGAGATTAAGACAAGAAGCAGAAGAAGCAGAAAGATTAAGTCAAGAAGCAGAAGAGGCAGAGAAACTAAAGCAAGAGGAAGAAGAAACAGAGAGATTAAGACAAGAGGCAGAAGAAGAGAGATTAAGACAAGAAGAAAGAGAAGAACAAGTGCCTCAAAAGAAGAAAAGAAAAACTATATTTAGTATTTCTAGAGAAAAGAAAAAACATAAAGGTATAGTAACTGAATATGAAAAATTAGAAGATAAATTTGCTGAATTAGATCAAGAAATTGATGATGAATTTAGTAGTATAGATAGAATAGGAGAAGCAACTAATTTATATGAAATAGATGAGGATGACACATATAGCTTAGATCAAGAAAATGACGATGAGGAATACGATGAAGAAGATTATGATCAAGAATATGACGACGAGGAATACGATGAAGAAGATTATGATCAAGAATATGAAGAAGAATATGAACTAGAAGCGGATGATGAGGACTCAGAGGCCCTTCAAATACCTGGATTGCAATTAGATGAAGCTGAAATAGCAGCACTTATTAATCCAAACTTATATAAGACTCAAGAATCAGAAGTAGATAAAGAGAACGAGGTGAATGATTCAGGAAATAATGCGCATATTAGAACTGAAAAAGAAAAGATGCTAGCTGGTGAGCTGTATATTGCCTGGGGAGATGAATTTATTAATGATAAACGAAGGGCAAGGAATCTATTAAAAGAATTTAATAATACGGATGTTGAAGACAAGAAAGCTGCATTGAAGTTATTAAAAGAATTACTAGGTTCTACAGGAGAATACATACATATTGAACCTAATTTTAGGTGTGATTATGGTTATAATATTCATATTGGAGATAATTTCTATGCTGGCTATGATTGCGTTATCCTAGATAGTTGCAACGTGACTATAGGAGATAATTGCATTCTATCACCACAAGTAGGAATTTATACTTCTACTTATCCTTTAAATCCAGATAAAAGGATTGCAGGATATGAATATGCTAAACCTATTACAATAGGTAATAACGTTTGGATAGGTGGAGGCGCCATAATAAATCCAGGAGTAACTATAGGAGATAATGTAGTAGTTGCACCAGGTTCAGTAGTATTAATGGACATCCCTAATAATGTACTAGTAGGAGGAAATCCTGCCAAGATTATTAAAGAGCTAGATGATGAGAAGTAAATCTTAAGGAAATATGATAAAATAATGAGGCATTATAACTTAATAGAGGAGTAGATCATGGAGCATGAATTATTCGAGACTAATCTTGAGGCAAGAATTATAGAACGAGAAGGAGACCAAGATTTCTTTATTGAGACTGATTTATATCCTTTAAATCTAATGGTAGATATACCAGAAATGTCACGAATTCAATTTCCACTTTCTAGAGCAGTATTAGTTCGGACAACACCATCTTCGAGATGGGTAACCATTCATATTTTAAGAGATGTTGACTTGTTCTCAAGTTTTGCAAATTTTGAAATGAATTTAGAAGGGAAAAAACTAATTATACAAAAGGAAGATGGATATATTATCATGAAAAAAGAAGACATATAATTTAAGCACACTTTATTATTAATATACTATTATACAAAAATTAATTAATAGGCTATAATAGATAAAAAAGGGAAAAGCTGTTAATATATAATGGCTTTTCTTTTTATGTGTAAAAGTTAATTAATAAACTTGAAAAGACAGTGATAGAAGGAGACAAAATGAGAAAGTTATTGATTACAAAAAAAGAGTTTCTAATGATTTTATTAGGGACAACAATACTGGCATTAGGTATTAACTGGTTTACCTCACCATTGGGGCTTGTTGTTGGTGGATTATCCGGTGTGACAATTATAGTAAAGGAAGTATCGACACAGGTATTAGGCTTTGCTATTCCCTTATGGATTACTAATCTAGTCTTAAATATTCCACTATTTATTATTAGTATTAAGCAAAGAGGATTTGAGTTTGCTAAAAAATCATTATGGGCAGTAGGATTACTAACAGCTGCACTTTGGTATACAGAGTATATCCCTAATATTTTAGAGGTTAATAATGACCTTTTATTAGGGGGCGTATTTGGTGGTGCTCTTCTAGGATTAGGAATTGGAATTGTATTAAGAACTGGTGCTACAACAGGTGGAACAGACATGCTTGCTACTATTATTAAGTTTAAACATGATAGATTTCCAATTGCTAAACTAATGCTTGCCATTGATGGGATTATTATACTGTTAGGATTAGTAATCTTTGGTTCAACAAAGGCAATGTATGCTATTATAGCAGTATTTATTATTTCTAAAGTGATTACCAATGTCTTAGAAGGTGTTAATTATGCAATAGCAGTATTTATCATATCAGATAAAAATGCGGAAATATCAGAAGCTATTATGAATAAGATTCCTCGTGGTGTAACAGGGATTAAGGCAAAAGGGATGTACACAAAGCAAGATAAAGAGATGTTATTTGTAGTAGTATCACAGAAAGAAATTACACGTCTTAGAGAATTGGTAAGAGAAATAGATGAATCAGCATTTGTGACCATAGCTGAAGCAAGGGAAGTATTAGGTAAAGGCTTTATAGAAGAATATAATTCTCTAGCTTAAAATTTTATAGGTATGTCAATATAAATGGACTATAAAACTAGAACAGATGGACTAGTTTTTATAGTCCATTTAGTATTTTATAGCCATATTCCTTTATGTATAAGAGTAACCATTTATGGAAATGTTGCTAGAGGTATAGACAATTAATATAAAAAGAGGTATGATGAATTAAAATGTAAAATATTAACAATAATGTAAAAAATACTTACAAAAGAGGGGATTAGATGCAAGCAGATATAGCATTATTTGAAAATGCTTCACGAGAAGAATTTGTAAAAGGATATAGGGAGGAAAAACAAGGATACAGGTGTATCCTATGTGGACAATATTTTACTAAGGGTGAGATTTATCCTTTACATAGTAAATTATTTGATGCCCATAAGGCAGTTGTATTACATATTCAAGAGACACATCAATCAGTACTTACATATTTACTGAAGATGCCTCCAAACACTATGGGCATATCAGAGCTACAGTTAGAGCTAATTAATTTATTTGCTGGGGGGTTATCAGATAAGGCAATAGCAGAGTATTTAGGGGTAGCTGGCTCAACAATTAGAAATCACCGCTATAAGCTAAGAGAAAAAGAAAAGCAGGCTAAAATATTTTTAACAGTAATGGAGTTACTAGAGCAAAAACAGAATAAAAATGATAAGACAAATATGTTAGACATAGAACAAGATGACTATTTATGTATGCTTACACCTACGTTAAATATGACAGAGAAAAGTAAACAGAAGATATTAGAAAATCATATCACACCTTATGGCCGGTTAAAGAGTTATCCTAGTACAGAAAGAGCGCAAAAAGTGATATTAGAATATGTAGCAGGGCATTTTGCAAAAGGAGAAAAATACGAAGACAAAGAAGTTAATCGAATTTTAATGAGCATTTATATTGATTATGCCTTATTAAAACAACAATTATTAGAGTTTGGATTCCTCTGTCGTACAGAAAAAGGTGGTATTTACTGGGTAAAAGGAGCATAATTTATTAAGGTAAAAGATAGCTTATTTCAACAATTAAAGAAATAAGCTATCTTTTATTTTGATATGATATAATGAAGAAAATATATTATTGGAGTGGAAAATTATGAAACCTATTCATGATGTAGAACAAAAAGTAAAGAGTAAAGTAAAATTACCTAAACAATATCAAGTGATTATGTTTAATGATGATTATACAACAATGGAATTTGTTATTGAGGTACTGACAAATATATTTAATAAAAATACTATAGAAGCAGAGAAAATCATGATGGATGTTCATAAAGTAGGACATGGTATAGCAGGTATTTACTCATATGATATAGCGATGACTAAAGCTGGAACAGCAATGTCATGGGCTAAGGAAGAAGGATTTCCATTTAAATTAAGTGTAGAAGAGGTGTAGTAAGTGTATATTTCAAAGATTGTTAGTGAGCTTATTATTAAGGCAAAAGATCTGGCACATCAATATAAGCATGAGTATCTTACCCCTGAACATCTACTAGTAATCATGTGTGAGATAAATAGTTTTAGGAAGGCATTTGAAGCTTGCAGCGGCGATGTTCAGGTCTTAAAGGACAATTTAAAAAATTATTTAGAGGATAATCTAGAAAAGCGAGAAGATATAGAACCAATTGAAAGTTTTAGTTTACAACAAGCGTTTATACGTGCTAGTGAGCAAGTCATTAATAGTGGTAAAGATGAAATAGGATTAGATCATATCTTAGCAGGTATCATGGTACTTCCTGAAAGCTATGGTGTTTATTATGTTTTAGAACAAGGTGTTACGCTAAGAGATTTACTATATGAACTCTGTCACACATCAGATGCCCAAATAAGTGAGGAAAGCTCACAGGATGTAGAACAGTTGACGGAAGAGAACGAGGAAACGATAGAAGAAAAAGGATTAGAGGGGATAGGAAAATATATTACTCATCTAAATAAAGTAGTAGAGAAAAATAATGCACCTCTTATTGGACGAGAAGATATATTAATGCGTACGATACAAGTATTATGTAGAAAAAATAAAAACAACCCCATTCATGTAGGTGAGCCTGGTGTTGGAAAAACAGCTATTACTATGGGAATTGCTAAATTACTTAATGAAGATAAGGTGCCAGAGGTATTAAGAGGTGCTCAGATTTTTAGTCTAGATTTAGGGGCTACCTTAGCAGGAACACAATATAGAGGAGATTTTGAAAAGCGTTTAAAAAAGATTTTAGATGTGTTAAAAAAGCAATATAAGCCAATTATTTATATAGATGAAATCCACAATATTGTAGGAGCAGGATCATTAGGAGCAGGGTCTTTAGATGCATCGAATTTACTCAAGCCTTATTTAACAGAAGGAAGTATTAAATTTATAGGTGCAACAACTTTTGAAGAATATAAAAAATATGTAGAAAAGGATAAGGGTTTAGTTAGAAGATTTCAAACTATAGAGGTGCAAGAACCTAGCATAGAAGAGACTATTGAAATTTTACAAGGTGTGAAAGAAGGGTATGAAGCTTATCATGGTGTGACTTATACAGACGAGGCTATTAGAGGAGCAGTTGAATTAAGTGAGCAGTATATAAATGATAGATTTTTACCAGATAAGGCAATAGATTTACTAGATGAAGCAGGGGCATATTATACGTTAAGAAATAAATTAGGAAAAGACTCAAAGAGAAAACCTATTATAGATTTATCTATTATAGAGCAAACGCTATCAAAGATATGTCACATACCAAAACAAAAGATAGAAAAAAATGAGATACAGATATTAGGACAGCTTGAGCAGAAATTAAAGAAACAAGTATTTGGGCAAGATAAAGCTATAGAACAGGTTGTTACAAGTATTAAACTTTCTAGAGCGGGCTTAGGCGATCATAATAAACCGACAGCAAGCCTACTTTTTGTAGGACCTACAGGTGTAGGAAAAACGGAAATTGCCAAATGCTTGGCGGAAGAATTAGGGATTAAGCTCATTCGATTTGATATGAGTGAGTATACAGAGAAACATACTGCATCCAAGTTAATAGGTTCACCACCAGGATATATTGGTTATGAAGAAGGGGGATTATTAACAGATGCTATTAGAAAGACTCCCTATTGTGTACTACTTTTAGAATATCTTTATAAAGATATAGAATTGTAGATGATATAAATGGTATATATAGATAAACCATTTTTAACTTTAATTTATACATTATCATTTTGCTTATAGTTATACGATAATTGAATATGAATAAACACAATTCTTAACTTGTTTATCTATAGTTATAAGTATTAATATATAATATTTATATTTTCTACAATATTGAGTTTGTTATAGAAAAATAATAGTATATAATCCTATTATGTAATAGAACATGGGGGGGATAGTATGCAAGAATATTCATCGATAAACAAATATGTAGTTAGGGAAATTGAGATAAAGGGGAGCCCGGAAGTCGTTATTCTTGATTGTTATGATAATCAAAATAAGGATATTTGGAGACCTAGTAGATTAACAGACTTTATTTATAAAGAGTACATGAATAATGCATTAAATACTAAATTAAAGGCGGCAAGAGCAGTAACAGGTTTTATGAATTATATTTGTAAAGAAGTTAATTTAGGAGAAGACGAAGCATTTAGAAATTTAAATGCACAGGGACTTTATGGGCTAAAGTTTACTCATTTAGCTAAATATTTAAATGACTTAAGTAAATCATCTCAAAATAGCAAACAAACCATTAAAGATAAAGAGAATGTATTACTGAAATTTTATGATTTTCTTTATAAGTCGAAGATAACGAAAGAAAAGGTATCTAAAAAAGTAGGAGAAATTACAACTACAAGTTCAACAGGAACACATAAGACAAAAAGAGGAAAACAGGTAATTATTAGTCCTTTTGAAGACAAACATAAGTATCAGATTAAGTATCCTAGTGAAAAAAAAGGACAAAAGATAAGACAAGATTTAAAATATGAAATTTGGACGCAGATGCTAGAATATGCTGAACATTATTACCCTCAAATTGCGTTTGGATTTGCTATTCAATGCATGGGTGGGCTTAGACAGGGTGAGGTTGTAAATTTAAATAGAGATGATGTTACAGTGGTAAGAGAAGATAATATTTTGCTATTAAATATTCAACCAAGACCGGAGTTATTAGCTGATAGAAAAATTAAGAAGAAAAAATCTCAATTAAAAAAAGATAAACCAGCAGAACAAATGGTTTTTAATTTTAATAATCGTTTATTTGAAATGTATGAAAATCACCTTAAATATATTGATAAACATGCCAGTAAAGAGGCGATTAAGTTAAAAGGATTATTTATTGATTTTAATGGGAAATGTATGAGTGGTGACACATATGAAAGTACATTTAGAAAGCTAAAAAAAGACTTTATTGAGAAAGTAAGGAAGTACTCAGAAGCAACAGCTAGCGATTTAAGTATGGATTCATGGGGGTCACATATAGGAAGGCATGTATTTACGAATTACTTGATAAAGACAGGGGCGATAGATGATATTACAGGAATTCCTGATGATGACTGGCTAAGTTTACTAAGACGGGATAGGCATAGTGAATCTGCAAGAGTATATATTGATAAAAAAATATTAGTGCAAAATATCAATCAGGTTATTAATAAATTAAGTCAGGCAGCTAAATATTAATAGGAGAAATAAGAGATCAATGAAGAAGAAAAAGGAAGAATTAGATGTAGACTTTATTACAAAAGAAGAATTAATTCAGAGATTAGAAATTTCAGATACTACTATTAATATTCAATATGCATTTGAACAGTTAAATACTAATTGGAAGGTAGAATCTATAAGACAAGAAAGAAAAAGATTATACAAAGTAAGTGATGTAGAACGAATAGAGAAAGAAGTAAAAGATTTTTATGATAGAATTTATTGTTTAGATGAAATTAAAGCGAGATTGCCTCAAATGAGTCCCGTTCAACTATTTAATCTGTTTCAATTTAAAAAGATATCAGATAAGTATAATAAATTTCTCATGTCTACCTATAATCCCGGTAAAGAACAAATATATGTTGAAAAGGAATATGCAGATAAAATACTTTTAAAGATAGAAAAAGTACAAATTCAGGATACTAAAGATGAAGCAATATATTTTCAAGGTAAGTACTATTATACTATTGAAGGTATAAGAAAAAGATTTTGTATTCCACCGGAAACATCAGATGACAATATATGTCGATCATGCAGTATGGGCAATATTACGAGCAAAAAGATACGTGCTGCTTTGATTGGTTTTGGAAGCGTTAATCATGTTAAAACCTTATATTTAAAGGAAGAGATAGATGATATATGGAATCGAATACAATATATTCAGGAGAATTATTATCCCAAGAATGAATTAAAAAACATAAAAAAGACTCTTATACATAAATTTAACGAAGTATTAGAAATAGAACTACTCCTATGTAAATGGATTACCATTATGGGTGGACCAAAGGGTAATAAAATTTATTATAAAAAAACAGAAGTTGATGGATATATAAATAATATTAGTGAAACATATAGTTATCTAGAGGCTATAGAGAAGTTATGTGTATCGAGATATAAATTTAAAGAAATTGTTGAGAATTACAATATAGAAAGTATTAAGATAAATGGAAGAAATAAATATTACAAAGATGCTATAGATGAACTGTTTATAAGAAAACAGAAATTTTATGATCAATATATGACCATAGCGGAGATCTGTGAGTATTTAGATGTGAATAACATTAATCCTTATATGATTAATGGAGAAGTTCTTGTAAGACACCCTATACCTTTATATGCCCAAGATACTAAGCATATACTGGCAAAATTTGTGTATGCAAAAGAGGATGTTTATAAAAGAATTAAAGAATATAATGATAAATCTATAAGGGAGTATCAAGTGGGGTTAAGTAGTGCACAAAAGGTGGCATTAGGAGAGTCACCTAGTATAACATTTTATGCTAGATTAAATACCCATACAGGATGGGATGGATTTGATGATGAAAGCAAATATACTGAAAAATCTTGGTTCCAATTTGTAGAAGCATGGCTATCTAGAACCAATGCAACAAAACAACGAGTTAATTTGTTGATTAATAAATTAGTAAAAACTACACCTTTGATAAAAGACATGCTTATTAAAAATAGTAAGGCAGAAGTTTATATGCTTACAGGAAAAGAAATTGAGTTATATATGAAGGGTATAAATATCCAATATATTTGCTATGTTATAGAACTTTATATGAAGGATGTGGCAATAAATTGTACACATAAGGGGAAGAGAATAAAGCCTCAGGATATTCCATTGGCTGAAAAAGTGTGTACAAAGAATAAGAATACTAAGAGGAATGAAGAGGAAGACATTTATTCTTTTGAGGAGTATCAACTTGTTTTCAATTACTGCATAGCTATTAAGGAACATGTAGAAAGAGGTATTCATGATTTTAAGGCGACTGGGAAAAAAAGATACTTTTCAATGTGGCTATATGTAATAGTACATTTAAATAATGCTTGGCGACATGGAGATATAGTGGATTTTCCTATTATTGAGGTTGGAGATTTAATTGATGAGTATAAAATCTCAGATATTGAGTGGTTTTTGAATAATGAAGTAACTCTAAAAATGAGTAGAAGAGTTATGCTTAGAGTTCATCAGTGGGAGATAAAGATAGCTAAGACGAAAGTTGAAGGAGCATTCTTTTGTTCTGATCTTGTTATGCCAGCATTTGCAACGGCTGTATTGATACTATTTTTATTGTGGAAAGATAATGAGTTATATAAAGATAGATTTATTGACTTTAATACGAAATATAATAAACCCCATAAAGGACACAAAGATAAATTCTTTTGGGCAGAAGAATTTAAAGATTTTAATTTTTTATCACTCAAATTCAATAGAACTGTAATGACATATACCTATTATATTTCTAATCTATCAGGAGATCAAAAGTCATTGCTATATGCAGCCAAATTAAGGGGGCATAAAAACAAGATGACCACAATTTCACACTATGTAAAAGTAAATAAAAAGGCTATTGATCAATTAAGTTTACAACTTTTAAAGAGAGGAGAGTTTGGATTTGTAACAGCAATGCTTATAAATAGACTAAATGGGGAAGAACTTGGATTTGAGGATTTAACCCAAAAAGTTGAAGCCATTAATAATAATTTTGGACACATAGTGAAAGTTAACAGTGCTATAGGTTTTTTAAATACGCTAAGAAGTGAGCAAAGGGAAGTGTTTCGTCAAATAAATAATATGACATTTGAGGAAATACAGGAATTACTTACAGATATATATCTTAGAAAGGTCCCATCAAAAGACTCAAAGGAAATCTTATGTGCATATGGACGCGATAAATGCATAGATCATAATAAAGCTTGTTTTGATTGCATGTATCATATACCTACTATTTATTCATTAACATATTTATATGGAGTTTTATGCCAAGATATAAAGGAATATTCAAGATGTACAATGCCGGCTAAGAAAATAAATATTCTTTTTAGAATTGAGAGGAAGAAACAGATTATTAGGGAAGCTATGGATAAATTTGGGAAGGAAGCTGTATATGATTGCTTTGAATGCACAAGGGAAGAATTTATCAATATGCTTGCACAGTTACCAAGTTCTTCAGAAATAGCACTGTTATTGGAGGAAAGATAAATATGGGTGTAAGACAGCACAAACTGATAGATAGTATAACAGAACAGATGAAAGAAGTTATAGAAGAATATAGTAAGAAGACGGATTTATTAAAAGAGTTAGAATATAAAACGGGGGAGAAAAATAAATTTGAACATAATACTTGGGTTGCATGGAACGAATATTCACGATGTAAAACACATATTAGTTTTGAAAAGTTTGAAGAGCTAATTACTGCAAATATTATAGATGAAATAGAACTAGATGTAATTAAATGTTTTTTTATATCCTTGATTGAAGAAGGATATAGTGTTAGTAGTCTGCGTACAAAAATAAACAGTATAGCGGAAATTATCAGGGAAACAGGTAATTTCAAACAAAGTATTATTAATAATAAGTACATGGGACTCTCACAAGAGGAAATAAAGAGGGCAGTTACTTCAGGAGTGATAGAATACTTCGAGTTTCTAGAATATAATGAGCTTCTTACTAAAGAACAGGTAATGTTTTGTGATAAGCTAGAAGGTGTTAATAAATATGAACTAAATATACCAGAATCAGCTAGAATATTACCTCCAGCTGAAGATGTATTTAAAACTGGCTTTTATATAGAAAAATTTTTTATGGAAGAAAAAGATAAAAAGCTTAAAGCATATTTTTATCCAGTATATATTTGGTGGAAAATAACAAATGTAATTCCAATGAGGGCATCTGAATTTGCTTTTAAACTAAATAAGGATTGTCTAGTACAAAAAAACAAAAATTACTATTTGAAAGTAAATCGAATTAAGCAAAGTAAACGCAAGACTAAGTATGATAAAAAGAAAATTCCACTATTGGAGGAAATTCAAATAACAGAAGACAATGCAATGATGTTAAAGGAATACTTAATGATAGCTAAAGAGGATAAAGAAAGAAATACTTTTTTTTCATATAAAACGCTTAAAAGATTAGGGACAGAGCTTAAAAAATATGGAGTACGAACATATTTGTTAGAGGAAAGAACAGAGGAATTCGTATTGAGAGACTTTTCGGTACTCCTAGATGAATTTTATACAATTATTATTAGGGAAAAATATAAAGATAGGAGTATTGGACAACAATTAAAACCAGGAGATACAAGACACTTGGCTTTTTGTTCGTTAAAATTGCAAGGACTATCTGAAGTTGAGATTGCTTTAATGGGTGGACATAGACATATACATTCACAGGGACATTACATTGGACATACAGAGTATTATAGATCATTAGAAATGTTAAAGTACTTAAGAAATTCAAAGTTACTAAAAGAAGAGACAGAGAATAATATTAAAAATATTATTTTTAATAAAAGTAGAACTTCACCCAAACATATAAAAGATAGCATTAGGACAGAAGAAGGCATAGGATATTGTATGGCTGAAGTTGATGGGAAAGATGATATATGTGAGCATCCTAGATGTTGTATATTTTGCAGCAAATGGTGGTGTGCACCCACCGCTATAAATTTTGACAGGGCAGTTCAGTATATT
Organism: Bacillota bacterium; assembly: GCA_023436395.1. GTDB lineage: Bacteria > Bacillota > Clostridia > Lachnospirales > Cellulosilyticaceae > Cellulosilyticum. Next base: position 11,873 of record JAEZJJ010000066.1, read on the forward strand.
GAAAATGATTATATAGGATTATTAGAAACTATGATTATTGAAGGAGAAAAAACATTAAAAAAAGTAATGCAGACTAGTAGAGTTGTATGTGTGGGTGACCTAATTGATATAGAAAATTCGGATGTTGAAGAAATTCGAACACAAGGAAGAAAAATTAAAAGTTATGCTGATGAAATAGTGCGTATGAAACTAAAGTTATTGGATTTATCCTATAACGTAGATAAGAATAAAGGGGAGATATTGTGGCTAGACCAAAAATAGAGGTTGATGAAAAAGAAGTTGATGAGATAATAAATCTTAAACTTAATGAATTGAGCGGGGTTAAAGGGAGACTAACTTATAACAATGTATGGAATTTTAATAAAGAATTAGTCAAAAATAAGATATTAAATTATAAAGGCAATCAATTTAGGTTATATGGATACACTTTTTGGGCAGCTACATATAATGGCATTGACTATATAGGTAAACAAAAAATTGATGAGATAAAAAGTCAAGATAGCTTTATATTAGCAGGCAAAGAGTTTGTTACTAAAATGCAAGATTTAATTGTGATATTTGATAAGTATGGAACTGATGATAGAGAGGGACGGCTTCTAAGAGAAAAAATATTAAGGCTATTTGAAAAAGATCGGATACAAATGCAATATTTACAAAAGGAATTAGAAGTAGAAGTAAATAGAAATAAGGAGCTGAGTGCTTCGCTTACAAAATTCCAAGATGATTATTTAGAAATGTTTTTTGAAAGTAATGATTCTAATAATTCTTTGCCAAATGTTATGCAACTATCTAAATCAGGTGACGAAGTGTTAAAACATAAATTAACAGAGATGTTTCCTAATAGATTACAAGAAATTGAACGAAAAAATGTATCATCACTTTCTAAGAAAAAATTGAGTAAAAGGTATGAGGAATTAGAAGGACAAGGCTTTTAGTACCTGATATTAGCGTTTAATTGAGCCGTGAGACAGGTTTGAGTATTTGATGTATAAATTTAGCATCTGATATATATTAATGTGTATTGGGGTACAGAGAGGCTTAAATGATTAAGAGGATAAAATCTATAAAGTAAAAGAATAAGCTAGGAGCCTGGATGAGATATATTCAAACATCTAGCTTACATATCTTTATATAATAAAGCAATTATGCTTATTATTTATATGAACAGTTTACTAAAAATCTGAATTTAGAGCATAAACGCATTATGCGTGGTAGGCATATAGAATGGCATCTATTATTTTAACCCTGACAATTCACTTAAAGTAATTAAAGTAAGGCATTATGATCAAATCATAATGCCTTATTTTTTATTTAAAGACATAATTATAATTAGCAGAGTCTATTTTTTAAATAGCAATTGTGGATTCCTTATTAGGGGAATGTTTAATATCATCAGGTATACAAGCAATTGAGGGGGTAATTTGTATGGAAGGGGTGAATTTGTAGGCACTTAAAAAGTCAAAGGTAGTATCTAATGTATTATATTCATATACTTGGTCATCATTGAATAAGACTAAGGCATCATTCCTAATTGGAGGCTTTCTATTTATAGTTGTATACCAAAGACGTTTACATTCATAAATCTTATCATGTTCAGTTTGTTCAATTAAAGTGGAATTAAGAAAATAAGTTGTAGAGCTTAATTGACGTATTACTAGTCGTTCTAGCATATTATTAAGAAAATTATCCATGCTTATCATTAATAAATCTATTATTAATGATGAGTCAATTTTAGCGGTATCTGTAAGGTAAACAAAACGTCTGTACAGCCTTTTTTTAAGAGAGCGTTTAATGACTTCTACAGGAGTTTTACGATTGAGATAATATTGTTGTTGATTTACAGGAAGCTTACCTCCTATATCATGAATTAAATTTAAATAGACATCTACAGAAGGAATATCTCTTAGATTTCTTCGGTGATCATTCCAATAATCTACGGCGTCTAGAAATTGTACTATAGTTAAGTTTGAGGACATATCCACAATACCTCCATATATGTATTTTTTTTACAAGTAAAGTTAAAAATAAATACCCATAAAGGGTGGCTAGCTTATATTTTGAGTGATAAATAATAATTAAGAGCATCAGTAGTTATATTTAGTAGCTCTGCTTGCTCAGTTGCAGATAGAAACTCATGTGTTTCAATAAATAAGCATACTACATATGCTCGTCCCTTGTCTCTAATTTGTTCTTCTTGTAACCATAATTGATAATATTGTAAGAGGGTATCTACTTCATCCAAACAGATATTTAATTGACGAGCTAGAGAAACCTTATTAGAGCTTTTTTTATAATAAGAGTCTAACCAGTTCATAAAGAAATCAATTTTACCTTGAGTAAATAAATCTTGTGTTCTAGTCATCTTGTTGATTACCTCCTTTTTGTGTATAGGTTTGAATTGCATATAGAATTTTGCATAGAGAAAGTAGCTTTATGAGGGATTCTTCATCTAGTAGAGATAGTTGATTTTCATTTAGGAATAGTATTTGTTTAACATCAGTATTTCTCATAAATTCCTCCTAAGGTTTGTAGTGATACACAAAAATGTTTATATAGTTACATATTAGTTTAAAAATTCGAACAAGTCAATATATATATAGGATAATTGTATTTACATATAAAAACATAGTTGGTAAAATGAAAATTAGGAGGAATGCACATGGATTTTTCAGAAAAAATGAAGCTTATTCGTTGTACTTATAATTTAACACAAGAAGAATTTGCTAAGAATATAGGCATATCAAGATCTAATCTTGTTAATATTGAGAAGGGGCGAGTTAAGCCAACTCCTGTACTTATTAACTATCTTTCTTTAGCATATAATATAGAAAAAAGGTGGCTGCAGGATGATACAGTACCGATGGTTGATAACATACCTATAAATAATAAAGAGATAATAAATGATATCATATTTTATTATAATCAACTTAATGAGGAGTATAAGGAATTTGTAATTAATCAAATGAAACAATTGGTAGAATTACAATCTAAGATAGACACTAATATTACTAAAAGATAGAATACTTACCTAGATTAATAGTTATATCAGGTCAGTATTCTATTTGTATATTAGGGAAAAAATAAAGAGGAAATTTTATTTTGGCTCTGTTAGATAAATTTGTTGTTAATAAATTAAAAGAATAGGTCTTGCTATATGTTATAACATAAGCAAGACCTATTCTTTTAGCCAGTAATATATTCATCTTAAATTATCTTGATATCAATGTAGCATATTAGTCATGTAATTTTGATATAGTTCATGTGATTATTATGATATTTTAACTAGACTAGACTACTTACGTAGTCAAGAGATTATCATGCAAGGTTATCTAAGTGCTATGGATGAATACTATAAAACTATGAAGAAATATGAACACGCGAAACGTACATATGTGATTAAATTATTAGAGTTGCCTAAAGAATTATGAACTACATTTAATGCCATGAATTTCACAGATTGTGAATTCCTAAAGAATGTCAAGAATGTTTAGAAAATAATAGTGCTTCTGAATGAGGTTTGGTATAATAATCAATTAAATTAGACCAGAAATAGAGAATTTTAAACAATAACAACACTAATGTCTAACATAGCCTTTTATTTAAAGCTACTAATATGTCTAACAGAGATGTTGAAAAAATTATAATTTAGCATAAAAGTATATAATTTTGTGTTAAAATAAATTTATAATTTAAATACGATAAATTTATTTTCAGGAGGTATAAAATGAATGATATTTATGGTTTGCTTCAAGAAGAGCTTTTAAAAAACTCTATTTTTAGCTCAAATGGAGAAGTTTTAAAAAATAAAGTTATAGCATATGGTCTTAATATGAAAAAGGAGCTATTGGAATTATTGTTGCAAAATCTTAACTTAAAAAAAGCTTTTTTTACAGAAACAAATGGGGTACTAGTCTTTGATAAGCTTAAATTTCAAAGAATTTTAACAAGCAAAGAATTTTTACCTAGTTCATATACTATCTACAAGAATAAGATAGGATTGCAATCTAATGACAAATACCTTTCAGTTTCACAAGATATTTCGTTAGTATGGCCGTATAAAGACTGTGTACTAGAAGGTATGCAAACTAATGAAAATGAAAAAAGAAGTGAAGTTTTTTATAACCAAATACTTGCTTCTGACCAGATTGACAAATTATTAGAACCTAAAATATTATGTAACTTTAACATATATAACAAAAAGGGTGTTAAACAATTAAGTGAAGAAGGTAATACTAACTTTAATGAAAGAAATTTTGTTATTAAAGGTAATAATCTTTTAACTTTATCATGCTTATTAGAGCGTTATGAGGGAATGATAAAAATGGTTTATTGTGACCCTCCATATAATACTGGAAGCGATTCATTTAAATATAATGATTCATTTAATCATTCATCATGGCTAACATTTATGAAAAATAGATTAGAAGTAATAAAAAAGTTAATGAGAAAAGATGGTTGTTTATTTATCCAATGTGATGATAATGAACAAGCATATTTAAAGGTATTATGTGATGAAGTAATGGGACGTGAAAATTTCATATGTACAATTCCTTGGAAAGGCAGAAGTGGGCGTCAAGCCGCAGAACACTTAGCTGATATTCACGAATTTATCCTTCTTTATGCAAGACATAAAAAGTCGTTTGTTGCAGGTGCTATTATTAAAGATAATGAGAAGTTTACTAAATATGATGCGGTTGCAAAGAGAAACTATAATACGCAGCTATTAAGAAAATGGGGTAATGCTGCCCGTCGTATAGATAGAGAAAAGATGTATTACCCTTTATTTGAAAAAGATGGTGTGGTAACTATTACTGAAGATGATAATCCCCCAAGTAGCGAATATCGTACAATACTCCCTATCTTACCAGATGGTACAGATGGGCGATGGAGATGGGGAAAATCTACAATGCAGAAGAATTTAGATAGAATAGAAATTGTTTTTAATGACGATGGTTCTTATGTAGCATATGAGAAAATCTATGAACCACTTGAAAATGAAGTTAGAACAAAAAAATTCGCTACATGGATTGAAACGGATGAAGATATCTGGTTAAGTCAAAAAGGTTCCACGGCAGAAGGAACAAAAGAATTAAAAAGCTTATTTGATGGGACTTCTGTATTTGCATATCCAAAACCTATTTCTTTAATTGATCATCTTATGAAAATAGGAAATGTTCAAGATGGAGATATTATACTAGACCCTTTTGCAGGGTCTGGAACAACTGGCCAGTCAGTCTTATTTGCTAATCTTGATGGAGCAAAAAGAAAATTTATTTTATGTGAACAAATGGATTATGCTCAAGACATTACAGCAGAGCGGCTTTATAGAAGTTTAAAATCTTTAGATAGTGATGATAGTTTTATTTATATGGAACTAAAGGTGGCAGCTCAAAAATATATTGACACTATATCTAATGCTACTACAAGTGAACAATTATTAGAGATACTACACGAAATCAAAAAAAGTATGTATCTTAATTATACAGCAAGTATTAAAAAAATTGATGATTCCATAGATGAATTCTTAAAGTTATCTTTTAAAGAGCAACAGGAATTCTTATTAGAATTAATAGATAAAAACTTACTGTATGTCAATTATTCAGATTCAGATGACTCTTACTATAACGTATCTTCTCTAGATAAACAGCTTACTACCGAGTTTTATCAAAAGGAGGTACGATAATGACCTTATTAAAGGATGATTTATCAACCTTAAAAAAATTAAATGCATTAGAAAAAGTACCTACATATATTACTACAAATTTAAATCCTAACTTTAAACTAAGAGAATATCAAACAGAGGCATTTCAACGATTTATAACTTATTTTTATCACAAGGAATTAAGGCAACAGCCCTCAAGAACGTTATTTCATATGGCTACTGGATCAGGTAAAACTTTAATTATGGCGGGTCTAATACTCTTCTTATATCAAGAAGGGTATCGTAATTTTTTATTCTTTGTTAATTCATCAAATATCTTAGAGAAAACAAAGGATAACTTTTTAAATACGCTTTCTAATAAATATCTTTTTAATAAATGCATTAATATTAATGGGGAGAACATTTCCATTATAGATGTCGCGAACTTTCAAGAATCAGATCCTAATGCTATAAATATATGTTTTTGTACAATTCAAGGACTACATCTAAGTTTAAATTATCCAAAAGAAAATGAAGTCTCTTATGATGATTTTACTGATAAAAAGATAGTTTTTATATCAGATGAAGCACATCATATTAATGCAGAAACAAAAAAAGGAAAGCCATCTTCTTCAGATGAGTCTTGGGAATACACTGTAGAGTCTTTATTCCATACTAATAATAAAAATGTGCTATTGGAATTCACAGCAACTCTAGATATTTCAAATTCCTATATTAAGGCAAAATACGATAATTATATAATCTTTGAATACTTACTTACTCAGTTCAGAGAAGATAAATATTCTAAAGATGTTCAAATTCTTCAAACTGAATTAGATCCAATGAATAGAGCTATATTAGCAATTTGTATTAATCAATATCGTTTGAAAATGTTTAATAAGTATGGATACAATATAAAACCTGTTGTCCTTTTTAAATCTAAGCGAATAGCAGATAGTATTGCATTCCAAGAAAACTTCCTTCAAACATTAGCTGACTTAACTCCGGAATACTTAGATACACTTCTATCCACTCTCAAAGATAGTGATGAACTAGTTACTAGTAAGTTGAAGAATTACTTACAGTCAGAAGATATTTCCACCCAAAACTTTTTATTAGAATTAAAGCATGATTTTTCTTCTGATTTTTGTATTAATGTTAATAAGGATGAAGACCTTGTAAGAAATCAAATCATACTGAATTCATTAGAAGATAGTAATAACCCATATAGAGCAATTTTTGCAGTAGATAAACTTAATGAAGGTTGGGATGTATTAAACTTATTTGATATTATAAGACTATATAATACACGAGATGCTGACCATGCCAATGGTAAAATCGGAGCCACAACTATGTCAGAAGCTCAATTAATAGGACGAGGTGCCAGGTACTGTCCATTTACTTATGAATTCCCAGATAATAAATATATACGAAAATTTGATAATGATTTAAATCATGACTTACGAGTTTGTGAAGAATTATATTATCATAGTCAACAAAACTCACGATATATACAAGAATTAAGAACTGCTCTTAGAGAAACAGGTATCATGGCCGATTCCAAGAAAGTTACATTAACTTTAAAAGATAGTTTTATGGAAACAGAATTATATAAAACAGGAGTTGTATATGTAAATGATAAGCAAGAGGTTTCTAGAGCACATGTAACAGGATTAAATCCAAAATCACGTAATAGAAATTACAATATTAATCTAACTACCAATAACATTGAACTTGATAACCTAATCACTGAAAACTTAAATACCATAACAGAAAAATCAACAGTAAATCATTTTAAAGTTAATTTTATTGATTTAGGTTTCCCAATAATTTATAAAGCACTAAGAAAATTTACCATATTTAGTTTTAAAATATTAAAAGAGTTTTTCCCTAATATAAATTCAATAATAGAATTTATTCAAAGTCCTAACTATTTAGGTGGCATAATAGTAAATGTATCAACGGCAAAATCATCATTTGATGAGTTAGACACTTCAGATAAAATGACGATTTGCATGAATATATTAAATCAAATTAGCATAGACCTTATATCAGAAGAAAAAGCGTATAAGGGAACATGTACTTTTCATGGTCTTCAACTTAGTAGTATGATGAAACCTAAAAAAGTACTTACATTTTCTAAGGTATCCACTGACGGATCTGGTGTTGCACAAAGTGAAGTAAATAATTCTGACTTAAAAATGGATTTATCTGATAAGAATTGGTATGCATATACTGATAACTATGGAACAGACCAGGAAAAGCTTTTAGTTAAATACTTTTCTCCTGTATATGATGAATTAATTAAGGTTTATGATGAAGTATATTTAATTCGAAACGAACGTATTTTTCACGTCTATTCCTTCAAAGATGGAAATAGATTTGAACCCGATTTTATATTGTTCTTAAAAAAAGATAAGGCTAGTAAAGCAGAAGTATACCAAGTATTTATCGAGCCTAAAGGAACACAGTTGCTTGAGCGTGATGCATGGAAAGAAGAATTTATGCTTGAGCTTAATGAAATGCAATTAAGCATAAATAAGCCTATTTATGAAGATAGTAATATCATTATCTTAGGAATGCCATTTTATAATAGTGATGATAGTAAAAATTTTGATGAAAAACTTCATGAATTATTATTGCCTGAGCTGGATGAATATTACGTCGAGGAAATAGCTCCAGCTCTTGATCCCAATTTATAAAATATCATTTTAATAAACAGGTACAGATAATCTAATTATCTGTGTCTGTTTGTCGAGAATTACATTAATATCTTGATACTATATCGATAAGTCTAGTTAGTTAAAATAATTTAGTATATATACAAAAAGGTTTGTATAAGTATACTAATAAATGAATGATTAGTACTAATGATGATTATAAAGGACATATTTTTCTATAAAAAAAGAAAAATAGAAGTTATAGAAAACTAACATCTTGTTTAAAATACAATATTTTATTATTTTCTATTAATAGTTTTATAAAGATAAGGTAGATGAAATAGAAAAAGCACATCAAGACATATACAATATACTATTACAGGTAATGGATTATGCAACGCTTACTGATAACAAGGGAAGAAAAGCTGATTTCCAAAATGTAATTTTAATTATGACCTCTAATGCAGGAGCATCAAAAATTGGCAAGTCGCTTGTAGGATTTGGAGAAAGAAAAGTACAGGGAGAGGCTATCAATGATGAGGTGAAAAAGGTATTTTCACCAGAATTCAGAAATAGGCTAACAGCTACTGTGGTTTTCAATCATATTACGAAGGAAATGGCAACTTTAATTATTAAGAAAGAACTTAATAAGCTTAAAACAGTTTTAAAGGAAAAGGGAGTTAATGTAACTTTTAATAAGAAGTGTATAGACTATATATTAGATAGAGGAATATCAGCAGAGTATGGGGCAAGAGAAATTTCAAGATTAATTGAAACAAAGATAAAGCCTGTTCTAGCACAAGAAATATTATTTGGAAAGTTAGACAAAGATAAAACTTGGAAAATCAATTTATCAGAGGGAGAGTTTAATATAAAGGTAGACTAACTATGCGTTAAGTGTAGTTAATCTACCTTTTATTAGAGCTTTTTAATATACATTTAAAATGTGTTAGATAAAATTAATAGCTTTATTCTAAGAAGAAAATAACTATAGAATAAAGCTATTTAATGTATGGTATTATGGGGATTATTACATACTTATAATTGTTTAAAAATTAAGAAAGTCATGATAGAATAAGTTATAAATATATAAGGAGGCTGATTATGAGTAAATTCTATGTAGAGTTAAAAAAGGTAGTAGATGATTCGTATGATATTGAAATAGGATATCATCTTTTTAATACATTAGTGAAAGATTTAAAAGGAGACCTAGGAAAAGGTATTAGTAGATATGTAATCATTACAGACTCTGTGGTCAAAGAATTATATGGGGACAAGCTCTATGAAGTAATGGTAAATGAAGGTTTCCAAGTAGATCTATTAAGTTTTCCTGCAGGTGAAATGTCTAAGGTAAGACGCACGAAAGAGATATTAGAAGATGCTATGTTAGAGGCAGGACATAAAAGAGATAGTTGTATCATTGCACTTGGAGGAGGAGTAGTCACAGACTTAGCAGGTTTTGTGGCTGGGACCTTTGGTAGAGGAATACCTTTCATTAACTATTCAACAACTATATTAGGTGCTGCAGATGCTTCAGTAGGGGGTAAAACGGCTGTAGATACTGACCTAGCGACTAATTTAATTGGTCTCATTTATCAACCTAAGAAAGTATATATTGATTTAGCGACTTGGAGTACGCTTCCACTCAAACAAGTCAGTAATGGTTTAGCAGAGACCATTAAGCATGCATGTATGGCAGATATGGCATTTTTTGAATTCCTAGAAACACATATGACTGAACTTTTAACGGAAGCAGGTGTGACAGAAGAACAAAAGGAAGTTTGTACCCATATCGCAGAGAAGAATTGTAAGATTAAGTATGAAGTCGTTAAGTTAGATGAAAAGGAAGCAAATTTAAGACAAATTTTAAACCTTGGTCATACTGTAGGAAGGGCAATAGAAACTTTAAGTGACTATACATTATTACATGGAGAAGCGGTTGCTATTGGAATGGCTACTCAAGTTAGAATTGGACAAAGATTAGGATATATAACAGAAGAAGAGACAGATAGGGTTATTGCCTTATATGAAAAAGCAAGACTAAATACCTTGATTCCAGAGCATATTACTACTGAAGAGTTGGTAAGTAAATTATATACGGATAAGAAAGTAAGAAAAGGAAAGATACGTTTTGTTTTTCAGAAAGGCATAGGAGAGATCCAACAGTATGAGGATGGAAATTATTCTATTGCACTGGAAGAGGAATTTATTACTGACGTCATTAATGAAATGAGAAAAGGTTAGTTGCCGAATGCAAAATCATAAATGTGTTACAATAAAGGTATTAAATATGACGCCTTAGTGTCATATTTAATACCTTATACTATGTGGTAAAAGAGGAGGTGGCTCTAGGGTGGAATTTATACCAACTAAGACGATGCTATCTTATGCTAAGGGACAACACTGGTTTGGAATAGACTATAATATGAACATTTATAAAGGGTGTTCACATGGCTGCATATATTGTGATAGTCGTAGTAACTGTTATGGAATAGAAAATTTTGATGAAGTTAAGATAAAAAAGGATGCCATACCTATACTTCATAATGAACTCCGGCGTAAAGTAAAGACAGGTGTTATAGGAACAGGAGCAATGTCTGACCCATACAATCCCTTAGAACAACAGTATGGTTTAACAAGAAGTGCTTTAGAACTTATTAATCAGTATGGCTTTGGTGTATGTATTGCCACAAAGAGTCCATTAATTACGAGAGATATAGATATTCTACAAGCTATTAGTAAACATTCACCTGTCCTAGTAAAGATGACAGTTACTGCTTATGAAGATGAGCTATGTAAAATGATAGAGCCTAGAGTGGCCCCTTCATCTCAGCGATTTAAAGCCATTAAAGCCTTAACAGATGCAGGGATTTTTACAGGCATATTAATGATGCCAGTACTTCCTTTTATAGGAGATAATGAGGAGAATATCAAAGCTATTGTAAGAAAAGCTGGAGAGCTTAATGTGAGGTTTATATATCCTGCAATAGGAATGACCTTGAGAGAGAATCAAAGAGAGTGGTATTTTACGCAATTAGATAAATATTTCCCGGGAACTAAAGAAAAATATATTCAGCATTATGGCAATCGATATGAATGTAGAAGTATTTATATGAAGGAGCTAAGGAATATTTTTATTAAAGAATGTGAGAAATATGGTATTCTGTATAAGATGTCAGATATTATTAGAGCGAGTAGGAGTAGCCATGAAGTGGAGCAACTAAGCTTGTTTTAATTATGAAGATATGGAGGTATAAATGAATTACAAAGAAGAGATAATCGCCTATATACCTGTAGATGAGCAAGAGGCAAGTGAGAAGAAAGTAATACTTGAATATATTGATAAATTTCCTGAAAATATATTATCCAGGGAAAATGAGTTTGCTCATCTGACTAGTTCTGGGTTTATTATGAATGCTAGTTTAGATAAAGTACTTATGGTACATCATAATATTTATCAAACTTGGGCATGGACTGGTGGACATGCTGATGGGGATGGAGATTTATTAAAGATTGCGATAAAAGAAGCTAAAGAAGAGACTGGTGTAAGACATATTAAGCCTTTAACAGGAACTATAGCTTCTCTAGATATATTGCCAGTATGGGGACATATTAAAAAAGGCAAGTATGTAGCAACACATCTACATTTATCTGTAGCCTATATACTTATTGCAGAGGAAGCAGATGAAGTAAAGGGCAATGAAGCAGAAAATAGTGGTGTCATGTGGATAGGAATAGATGAACTAGAGAAGTATAGTAATGAACCCCAGCTTATAAGGATTTATCATAAGCTTATAGAGCAGGTAAAAAATAATAAAAAACACTTGAAAATTGAGATTTAGAATTGTAATATGAAAATAATTATAGGAAATAGAAAAGGAGAACGAAATGAAGATGATTTTAGCTTAATGAAAAGATTTATTTACAATTAAAAGAGAGAGCATACTCTTTTTGTTGTGCAAAAATCTAGAAAGCTAATCATACTCATATAGTCACTCTCCTGAATAAATTGTTGAAGATGTTACTAGGAAAGCATAATTATATGTTTTTTAATAGAATGCTTCAAAGTAAATAGGAAGATCTAAGGCTGTAAATGAGCATGAGCTTATTTACAGTTTTTTATTTAAGAAAAGATTTATACGATAGTGGTTAAGCGTAGATTGTTACAATAAGAAGGTGTTGCTTTCAGAAGATAGGATGTGAAATGATGACTGCTATTTTACAAGGAAAGCATATCAGTAAAGAATATGGAGATAGAATGATACTCAAGGATATTAACTTTGAGATTGAAGCAGGTAAAAAAATAGGAATAGTTGGTGCTAATGGAGTAGGAAAAACAACATTAGTAGATATTATGACCAATACAATTCAGCCTACTAGTGGGCAGATTATTTGGCAATATAGTGGGCTAGAAATAGGCTATATGAAACAAAGTACAGAATATATAGATGAATATGAAACACTAAGTGGTGGTGAGAAGACGAAAAAGCTTTTAACAGAAATACTTTATGGGAAGAAGGATTTCCTAGTTTTAGATGAACCTACTAATCATTTAGACTATGAGGGGATAAAGTGGCTTGTTAAAAAAATAAAAGCTTTTAAAGGGACAGTATTAATCATATCTCATGATAGATTCTTTTTAGACCAATGTGTAGATTCTATTATGGAGATAGAGAGTGGGCAAATAGTCCATTATAATGGCAATTACTCCTTTTATAGACAGGAAAAAAACAAGAGGTATGAAGATCAACTACATTTATATAATGAACAGGAAAAGTTAAAAGGGCAGATTAGAGGGCAAATAGAGCAATTAAAAGGTTGGTCATCCTTAGCTCATAAAAATTCAAGAAAGAATGCTATAGCTACAGGAAATAAATTTGGGGGCAAGGAGTATAATCGAGTAAAAGCTAAGAAAATGGATAAGGCCATTAAGTCTAGAATAAAAAGATTAGAGAAGATAGAGGTAGGAGGACTTATAAAGCCAGAAGAAGAAAGTGAAGTGCTATTTGAGCTAAATAGTGTCAAAAAAATAGGAGAGTGTATTCTAGAAGCTAAGGATATTTTTAAAGCCTATGGAGAAAAGGTGATTTTTAAACCAAGTTCTTTTTATATTAAGAGAGGGGAAAAAGTAGGTTTATATGGTCCTAATGGATGCGGGAAATCAACATTGATTAAAATACTATTAGATATAATAGACTATGAAGGAGAAATAAGGCTTAGTAAAGAAAGAAAGATAGGCTATATAAGTCAAGATATTTTAGATATAGACGATCAAAAAACAATTTTACAGTTGTTTGAGATAGAAAATAAGCAAGATGAAGTTAGGCTTAGAATGGCTCTTATACAGATGGGATTTAATAAAGAGAGATTGAATGACCAAGTAAAGGTACTTAGTATGGGAGAACGTATGAAGCTTAAGCTACTAGTACTCATTCGCCAGGGATGCGAAGTTCTGATTTTAGATGAACCTACCAATCATATAGATATTCATGTAAGAGAACAACTTGAAGAGACCCTTAGAGCATATGAGGGAACATTAATATTGGTAACGCATGATAGATATATGTTAGAAACACTGTGTAATAGACTCTTAGTTTTTGAAAATCAAAGGATTAGACGTTTTGAATATACTCTTCAAGAATATTTAGAGAAGCAATCTCAAAAAGAAGCCACTATAGAGCAAAGAGATAGAAAAGAAATAGGTCAAATGGGTAAAGTAGAAAAGATGCTATTAGAAAATCAAATAGCTTGTATTATAGGGCAATTAAGCTTAGAAAAGCCGGGAACTACGTCTTATGAAGCATTAGATAGCAAGTATAAAGAACTAATAAAACAAAAAAATAAGTTTTGCTAATAGACTTGAAAAATAATGTCTTTAATTCATGATTTAATCTCCGAGCAGATGGCAAAATTATCTTAAGTTACAGAAAGAAGCTGCGTATAGTGAGAATAAGGTTTTATATTTAAAACATGCAAAAAGTATTAAGCAAAAACGACAAATTCAAGGAAAAAGAAACAAGGGGGAGTATTGAGATGCAACAAATAGAAACTGAAAGATTAGTAATTAGACGTTATAAAGAAGAGGATTGGAAGGATTTGTATGAATACCTTTCAGATGAAGAAGTAGTACGTTATGAGCCTTATCAAACATTTTCAGTAGAAGAAGCACAGAGAGAAGCTAAAAGTAGAGCAGAAAGCCCACAATTTTTTGCAGTTTGCCTAAAAGAAAATAATAAGTTAATAGGGAATGTGTATTTTGCAAAGCAGGAATTTAAGACATGGGAAATTGGCTATGTCTTTAATAGGGTTTATCAAGGTAAAGGATATGCAACTGAAGCAGCAAAGGCAGTTATAGAATATGGATTTGAAACTAGAGGAGCAAGAAGAATTGTGGCTATGTGTAATCCTTTAAATGTAGCATCATGGAGACTACTAGAACGTTTAGGAATGAGAAGAGAGGGACACTTAAGACAAAATATTTATTTCAAAAAGGATAAACAAGGAAATCCTATTTGGAGTGATACTTATGAATATGCCATTTTAAAAGAAGAATATATTAAATAGTAGCTGTAAAGGTTTTAATAGGTGATTTTTGTTTGTAGACAAATTTCCTCGAAAAATGTATAAATATTGAAAAATATATAAAAAAATGTTATATTTTAATATGTAAATATAGATACAAGTGGGGGGAATATGTGTGAAAGAACAAAAACATGAGGATAAAAAGATAAAAATTAACATGCATTCTTTAAAGACCAAAATAAATCTTTTATTGTTACTGGTTATCATAATGACTACAGGTATCAATATATGGACTGCCATTCCTCTAGCAAGTGATAGCATATCAAATTTAAACCAAAATCACTTATATGACTTAGTTGTAGCTTATGGGAATGAAATTGATATGATTTTATCCCAGGATAGTGGTGACCATATAGAAAAATTGCAAGAAGTATTAGAAGGGGTAGGATTAAAAGGGGTAGATTCAAGTTATATATATATAGTAAAAAAAGATGGAACGATGCTCTATCACCCAACAACAGAGAAGATAGGTCAACCTGTAGAAAACCAGGTAATAACAGAAGTTGTCAAACAGATTGAACAGGGAAAAATATCAGAGCCAACAGCCATTCACTATAACATTAATGGCGTTAATAAGTATGCTGCTTATTATATCACTCAAAATACTAATGATATAATAGTCATTGCAGCAGATGAATTAGAAGTTCTAAAACCAATATATAGGATTATTGTAAGAATTATATTAGGAGGAGTATTTGCTCTAATTATAACTTTAATTATTGGATATATTATTTCAGGCAATTTAGTAGGTCCTATTATTAAAGCTACAAAATTAGTAACAAAAATTGCAGATTTAGATTTTGTTAAAGATGATGAACAAGATAAACTTAATAAACGTAAAGATGAGACTGGAGAAATGAGTAGAGCGATTACAGTCTTAAGAGAAAGTTTATTAAAGGTTATCAGTCAGATTAAAGAACAAGGAAATATTTTATTTGATGCAGCAGAGGTTCTTAGTACAAATGCATCAGAAACAGCTATAACAATAGGACAAGTAGAAAATGCTGTTCATGATATGGCAGCAGGAGCAAGTAGTCAGGCGGAGGAAACACAAAAAGCAACAGAACAAGTTATGGTTATGGGTGATATGATTGAAGAGACTAGTAAGGCTGTAACAACACTTAATGACCATGCTAAACAGATCAAGAAATCTAGTGAAGTAGCAACAGGAATTTTGAACGACCTAGATACTATAAATAAAAAAGCAAGTGATTCTATTGATATTATTTATAGTCAAACCAATACAACCAATGAATCCGCGCTTAAAATTAAGGAAGCAATAGCTCTAATTACTTCTATTGCAGAGGAAACTAATCTTCTATCCCTTAATGCTTCTATTGAGGCAGCTAGAGCAGGTGAACAAGGAAGGGGATTTGCAGTAGTTGCAACTCAAATTCAAAAACTAGCAGAACAATCTAATGATTCAGCTAGAAAGATAGAAGAAATTATTTCTTCTCTGATTAAAGATTCTACAACTGCTGTTGGAACAATGGAAGAAGTTAAAGAAATAATAGAAAAGCAAAATGAAAAGGTAGAAAAAACGAATAAGATCTTTAGTGAAGTAAAGGAAGGAATAGGTAACTGTATTGAAGGTGTTCAATCTATCCTAGAAAGAACTCAGAAGATGGATAAAGCAAGGGTAAAAGTAGTTGATAGTGTACATAGTTTATCAGCTATAGCAGATGAAAATGCTGCTAGCACACAAGAAACATCAGCTTCAGCTACAGAAGTGAGTAGTATTATGAGTAGTGTGTCAGAAAGTGCTTCTCAATTAAAAGAGATTGCTAATAGTTTAGAAAAGGATATGAGTGTATTTAAGATTTAAATGAAAGGGCCTGTTAAGTAGGACACAGAGATGTCACTACTTAACAGGCTTATTTATTATAATAGTTCCTGATTTAAAAATTCAATAAAACAAGAAGTTGCCTTTGAAAAGGTGGTATCTGTAGCATAAGCAATATCAATAGAACGCTTACTTGGAGATAAGAAAAAGGGGACTTCTATCAAGGTACCAGCCTCTAGTTCTTCAGATACAAAGTCCTTAATAACAGAAGTAATACCAAGTCCTAATTTTGCACAAGCAATAAGGAAATTCATATCTCCTGCAACAATATCAGGAACGATAGAAATTCCCTGATTAGCTAGAAACGTTTCTAGGTAAAGCCTTGTTACACTATCTTTGGATAAAAACATAAAGGAGGCTTTTTCACAAAGCTGTGGCAAGGTAGGAGAGGAAATGGATGCATAGTAACTTGGGCTACAGATAAAGATATCTTCAATTTCCTTTAGAGGAATGAAACTTAGGCCATCAGAATAGTTAAAGGAACTTACTATAGCGATATCAAGGACGCCTTTTTTGACAAGTGCTAAGGTTCTAGTAGTGGAATCGTTAATGATTTGCAATTTAATATCAGGATAACGATCCATAAAAGTTTTTAACAGTGGCATCAGAAAATGAGTCCCTAGAGTAGAACTAACACCAAGGTTAATCTGGCCTGCATTAAGTGACTGTAGTTTTAGAAGTAGTTTTTCACCTTCTTCTAAGGCTTCTAAGGCAGACTTAACATGTTTATAAAAGAGTTGTCCTTCTGGGGTTAGAGATATTCCTTTAGAACGTCTAGAAAAAAGTACTATTCCTAAGGAGGATTCTAGAGATTTAATAGATTTACTAACAGCTGGTTGAGATATGTATAGTGCTTTAGCAGCTTCGGAGAAGCTTTGGTACTGAGCAACAGTATAAAAGACATGGTATAAATGTAATTCACTAATCATGATATAACCTCCGGTTATAATGGATATAAATACTTTATAATTTTATTATAAATAATTATCAAATAAAGTAAAATGAAATTTAGAAAGTAGTACTATTGCTTGCTAAATTCTACAACTAGCCAGTCAGCTTGATAAATGCTATCATAGACAGATAGAAGTGGAGGGACAACCGTGAGCGATTATGAAACATTATTACAACAAGAACAATTGTATTTAGATAAAGTAATTGATTTTTTAAATGAGCAAATTGCATTAGGTGGGGAGGCTGTAGATGAACAAAAGAGAAATCTAATTGCTCTTAGAAAAGAAATGTGGGCAGAGGGTGTTCCAGCAGCAGATGACTATGATAGAAATATAGAACTTACTCAGTATCATACTATGGAAAGAATAGAAACAAGCCAGTATGAGCACAAACTAGGGAAGTTAGAAAAATACAAAAAGGTATTAGAGAAACCATACTTTGGGCGTGTTGACTTTACAGAAGAAGAGGAGAGTAAAGAAACCGTTTATATAGGATACCAAAATATTATGAACGATGAAAACTACGATGTAATGGTGTATGACTGGAGAGCACCTATTGCAAGTATGTTTTATCGTAATGAGTTAGGGACAGCTAGCTATGAGGCACCTTGTGGAGAGATAAGAGGAGAAATAAGCCTTAAGAGACAATATGAAATTGAAAAGGGAAAGCTTAACTACTTTTTTGATTGCTCTTTAACGATTACAGATGATATGTTAAAAGAAGCATTGGGGAATAATGCCTCAACCTATATGAAGAATATCGTTGAGACGATTCAAAAAGAGCAAGATATGATTATTAGAAATAAAGGAAATGATGTGCTTATTGTTCAAGGGGTAGCAGGAAGTGGGAAGACATCTATTGCCATGCATAGAATAGCCTTTTTACTTTATGAACGTATGGCGGAAGGACTTACGAGCGAGAATATTATGATTATCTCACCTAACCATTTATTTGGTGAATATGTAAGTACAGTTTTACCAGAACTAGGTGAAGATAACGTTAAATATAGTACCATGGAAGACTTCTTCGAAATGCACTTTAGAAACACGCTACGTATGCGTTCAAGAAGTAGCCAACTAGAATATATGATTACTAATAGAAATAGAAAAGCTATTAGAAATACAATTAGATTTAAGGGCTCTAGTCAGTTTGTAGAAATGTTAGACCGTTTAATAGAAATCTATGAAAAGGAATTGATTAAGTTTAAGGATGTTTATTATGCAGGAGAGGTTATTGCAGATGCTAAGAGTTTAAGAAAGAACTTCCTAGATAATCCAATTAACATGGCTGTAGGTAGACGTTTAGATAGAATTCAAAATATGTTAGAAAAGAAACTAAGAGAGCTAGAAAAAGCAAAGCGTAAGGAACTGTTTAAAGCACTTAAAGGTGAAGGTGGTTATGATGTTGATGAGAAGGTTAATGATCAACTTAATAGCTATCGAGATGAAACATTAGGAACAATCCGAAGCTTTACAAAAATAAATTGCTTTAGATTATATGAGAAATTATTTAAAGATGAGAAGTTATTTAGAAGAGTATCAGAAGGGTTAAGCTTACCAAAAGCAAGTGAGAGCATCCGCCATTTTACAGCTAAGAGTTTAAAACCAGATTTAGTGACTTACGAAGATGGAATGGCCCTTCTTTACCTTAAGTTAAAGTTAATGAATGAAAGACTCTACCCTCAAATTAAACAAGTCCTTATAGATGAAGCACAAGACTACTATCCATTACAGTATAGAGTGCTAGCAGAAATCTTTAAGGGCGCACAATATACGGTATTAGGGGATATTGGGCAAACTATTGAAAAGTCAGAGACAGAAGATTTATATGATGAAGTGATTAGATGCCTAGAACCTAAAAATGCCTTAAAGTTAAGTCTTACAAAGAGCTATCGTTCCTCTTATGAAATTAGCCAGTTTACCTCTAGATTAAGAGAAGGTGAAGTAGGAGCAATTGCTTTTGAGAGACATGATGAAGTTCCTATTATTGCTCAACATGAAAATGAAACACAGGAGCTAGAATGGATAGTGGATCAAGTAAAAGATTATGAAGCAAAAGGCTTTGAGACTATAGCGATTATCTGCAAATCTCAAAAAGAGGTTAATCATGTATATAGTAAACTTTCTAGAAAGTTAGATATTCATCAGCTGAGTCCAGAGGAAGAAGGCTATCAAAAAGGAATTCACATTATGCCAATATATATGGCGAAAGGATTAGAGTATGATGCAGTCATTGTATATGAAGTAAATGAACAACATTACAATGAACCAGAAGATAAACAACTTCTTTACATTGCATGTACAAGAGCACTTCACCGCCTATCTCTATGCCACACAGGAGAGGTGACCCACTTCTTAGAAATATAAATTTCAATGGACTAGGAGATATTTATGAAACTTATTTATAGAAGTTATATGGAAGAAAATACAGAGTACACAAATTGGTTAGAAAAACTAATAAATGAAGATTTTCAAACAGATGCACCACCTATTATCAAGATGCGTTTGAAAGAAGTTAGAGAAAATTTTGAACAGCTGATGGAGAAGTGTAATGAGTTAGAAGTAGCCTCTGAGGATGAAGATAACTTAAAGGACTTAAAGTACCTCTTGATAGATAGCCTATTTTTAGCTATGGATCTTCAAGGCTTTTTTGAAGTAGGAGAATTGGGGCGTTTCAAAATGAGAGTACTTAACTATCTTAATAAAAAAAGAAGAGCAGAAGTATTTGGAGAATTATCACAGGCTAATTGTAGAGTTAATCAATAGAGATGAGAATGATGTTTGAAGTTGACGGATGAGGTTGATTAGTGATAATATTAGGAATAATTTGGTCTTATATTTTCTAGAGCCAGTTAATATAAATTAGTTTGCTCTAAAAAATATATAAATTATAGTATGAATAATAAGAGCCTAAGGAAGATTTTATATTTTCTTAGGTTTCTTTTATTATTTAAGGCAAACAGGAAATGGGGTATTATGAATGGAGTTAAAAGAGTTAAATCAAGAGTTTTCAATTTGTAAGGTTAAGGATTTTAAGGAAGTAGATTTGAATCAAGAATTTGTATTTACAGGTAATACAGACAAAGAATGCTCAGTTATTTGTCCAACTAGCATAGCTCCAGTAGAGTGTATAGAGGTTGAACATGGTTGGCATTGCTTTTATATTGCAGAGGATGCTTCCTTTGGGAAATATGGTATGATTGCCTTTCTTGCAGATATTGTAGCTAAACAAAAAACAGGAATTTTAGTAGTGGCCACTTATGATACAGATTATATTTTAATTAAGAATGAAAAGTGGGGACAAGTAAAAGAGGCATTACAAGAGAATGGATGTGAATTTATAAACTAAAAGTATAGATAAGCAAGTTAAGAACTATATCTACCCATATTAACTATTCTATAGTCCTAGGCAAAAGGATATTATATAAATTAAAGTTAAAAATGTTTTATCTATAATAAAGATTATCGAAGAAAATTATACATAAAGGGGAATCTAGCATGTTAATAAGAAAAGTAAAGGCATCAGACTTACAAGATTTATATGAACTTTATATGGAGTTATGTGGAGAAGGCAATTTAGAACAAATGAAAAATACATTTGTGGAAGTAGATAAAAATGAAGCTTACTATTTAATAGGGGCAGAAGTTGACGGAAAGATAGTAGGAACATTAATGGGGATAGTATGTCATGATTTAGCTGGTAAATATAAAGCTTTTATGACTATAGAGAATGTAATTGTTTTAGATGCATACCGAGGGAAAGGTATAGCTAAAAAGTTATTTGAGTATATCGAAGAAATTGCTTGTGAGCGTCAATGTAGATATATCTATCTTGTTTCAGGGAATAACAGAGAGGTTGCTCATCAAATGTATGATAAATTGGGGTATAAGAGTGATCAAGTAACTGGGTTTAAGAAATTCCTAGATATTTAAGACAATGTTAATTTGCATTGCTTGAGGTAATCGCTAAAGAAGATGTACGATTAAGTAAAGCAAGGGGGAATGAGTATGTTTGGTGAGAATTTAAAACAGCTAAGAAAAGTAAGGGGACTTACCCAAGAACAACTAGCAATGAAATTAAATGTAGTGCGTCAGACAGTTTCTAAGTGGGAAAAAGGACTTTCAGTACCTGATGCAGAAATGCTAATCAAGATAGCAGAAATATTTGAGGTATCTGTAAGTAGTTTGTTAGGTTCCAAGATAGAATCAGAGGTAGAAGTTAATGTTATAGCAGAACAGTTGGCTACAATAAATGAGCAACTTGCAATCAAAAACCGTCGCGCTCATTTTATTTGGAAAGTTGTTGGTAGTATTATTATTTTTATTGTGGTATTTAATATCATACTCATTATATTAAGTATGGTAGCATTCGGTAATTTTAAAACAAATAAAAAGGTAACAAGTGTCACTGCAACAGAGGTTATTACTCAAGATAAGTAATACTAAGCATATCAAGAGAGACTATTTATGAATTGAGCTGCCCCTAATAAGTTAGACCTAAAAATCTAGTTTATTGGGGGCGTATCAAATAAATAGTCTCTCTTTAATTTGTTTTAAATAATTCTATAAATTAAAGAGATGTTGACAATTATCAACTACAGTTGTAGTCTATATATAACTACAACTGTAGTTGATTTTAATATGAATAATAGTAAATTAAATAAATGGAGGTATAGTATGGAAAAGAATATCACAGAAGCTGAATGGAAAATTATGCATGTCCTATGGGAAGTGTCCCCATTAAGTTTAAAGGAGATAGTAGAAGAACTTAAAAAGGAAAAGGCTTGGTCTAAGACGACAGTGCGTACATTAATAGTAAGATTAATGGAAAAGGGATTTATTGATGCAGATAAATCAACAAGTAACTTTAAGTATTACCCCCTTGTTCAAAAGGAAGAGTGCCAAATAAAAGAAGCTAAAAATTTAATTAATACAGTATTTGAAGGGTCTATGGGGATGCTAGTAACTGCCTTTGCTAAGAAGGGGAAATTGACAAATCAGGAACAAGAAGAATTACGTAGATTAATCGATAAGATAGAGGAGGAATAGCATGATTGGGGAGATTTTGAAGTGGAGTTTAATGGCAAGTGGTATTATTTTATTAATTATGCTTATTAGACGACTATTGATAGGAAAAATGACCAGAAATCTTATTTATGCTTTATGGGTAATCGCTTTAATTAGACTATTAGTTCCAGTGTTACCTACTAGTAAAGCAAGTATCTTTAACTTATTTGAAAGGAATTTTATAGCCGAAAAGGTAAATATAACCCAATCTCAGGATATAAGTGAAAAGGTTCAGACTAAGCAGGATGAAGTAGAATTATTAATAGATGAAGAAGCCTATACAGCTAATTTAGAAAATAAAGAGGCAGGAAATATTATTACAGACACATCCCTAATAGCAAAAAATAATTTCTTAGAATTATTAGGTTACATATGGTTAATAGGATGTATAAGTGTAATAGGTTATTTTAGTTATGGCTATTACAAACTCAGCAGAAAAATTAAGGAATCAGAAGAGGTAACAGAAGGAGAAGTATTAGCTCGTTTACAAGGGATTAAAGACAAAGCGCATATTCATACAAAAGTGAGGCTTGTAAAAAGTACTTATCCTATGATTTTTGGGTGTTTTAAACCTACTATCTGTATTCCTAGTGAAGCACCTATCGAGGAAGTAGAGATGATGCTTTATCATGAACTATTACATCTTAAATATAGGGATAATAAGGTAACATATTTACAAATTTTAGCTTTGGCAGTTCATTGGTTTAATCCATTAGTATGGTGGGCAATGAAATTGATGAAGGCAGATATGGAGATTGCATGTGATGAAAGAGTAATACGCTTAGGAATTAGTAAGAAACAATACGCCAAGGCACTTCTGAGTGTAGTATTAGCACCTAAGAAGGAAATATGTTTAGTACAAAGTATGGGGGAAAATCAAAAACATATGAAGGATCGCATCATGCAAATTACATTATTTAAGAAGCACAAAATGAGTCTTTCTATTATAGGAGGAGTACTATTAGTAGCTGTTATTTTGATTTGCCTAACCAATGCTACAACATCTAAAACGAGTGAAACTGTAGTTAATAGTAAGGGAGGACAAGCAGGTACTAATAATAGTGAAGCAATCATTGATGATAATAAGGCACAAACAGATAATATTGCAGTATTTGGTGTTGATGAAGGTGGAATGTTAACAGATGCAATTTTAGTGATGAATCTTTCTGAGGAAGGCATACAAGTTACTTCCATTCCTAGAGATACTAAAGTGGAATGGGATGAAGAACAAAGAAAGTTAGTAAAGGATAATGCACCAAAAGTAAGTAAGTTAGCTGAGATGCAAGCTTATGGTGGAAGTGAGCATATACAGGAACTAGCCGTAAAGGAAATAGAAGAAATCTTAAAGACACCTATTCAGCACTATGCCATAGTTAATCTTAGTGTGGTAGAGAAGTTAATAGACAATATAGGTGGACTAGAAATAAATATTCCTCAAGATATGCGGTATATGGATAGTGCACAGGGGCTTAACATTGATATTAAAGCAGGTAAACAGACCCTAACAGGTAAAGAGGTATTAGGTGCTATTAGATATAGGAGGTATGAAAATGGGGATTTAGGTAGAATCAGTATGCAACAATATGTGATGAAAACCTTTGCAGAAGAGATAATAAATGAGGGAGATATTAGTAAAATAACAATGGCTACTATAGAGCTTATGAAAGGCATTCAAACTAATATCCGTATAGAAGATGTTCCTCATTATATTGAAGTAGCTATGAAAGTTAATAAGAATAAAATTTCTTTTAAAACTATACCAGGTGAAGGTAATACAGAAGAAGGAAGAAGTTACTTTTTTCCAGCATAAAAAAATATAGAGTGCTAAAGTAATGAAGACTGATAAGCATAAATAGGTAATCTATTAATATAAAGATGATTTATATGAGAAGTAAAAAGCTTATGGACTAGAATCCCATAAGCTTTTTTACTTCATTGCAATTACTTTTAGAGGTAAGGCGTTCTAAGAGTAAGAAGGCTACATCAAAGGCAGTAGAAGGATTATAGGAGGTGATAATGTTTTGATCAATGACAATAGGGCAGTCACTAAGTACCGTTGCTCCAAAGTTTGCTAGTTGTTGTTGTCTAAGCTGACCTCCTAAATGGTAAGTAGTAGCATTTCTATGGTGGAGTACACCACTTTTTCCTATAGGTAAAGCGCCTACACAAATAGATACTATGAGCTTCTTTGCCTCATCAAAGGACCTAATTAAGTCTAAAAATTCATCACTATAGGCATCTTCATAAAAGCCAGCTTCTTCAAAACCACCAGGTATTGCAAGGGCATCAAAGTCATCAACATTAATTTCACTCACTAGAAGCTCAGGAGTGACAGTAAAATTAAAGGTGCATTTAAGGCTTTTTCGTAAACCAACAGTCACTAAATCTGTTGTGCCATCACCTTCTAACTTATTCCAACCAATAACATCAGTAAAGACACTAGCTTCAACAGCTTCAAAACCATTAGCAAGAAGTAATAATACTTTTTTCATATAGAACAGCTCCTTTATATACCGTATATATGAGTTATTATAAGATTTAAATATATATTAGTAAAATTGAAAAAAGTAAAGAAAACAATCGAAATATATGATAGTGTAAAAGAGATATAAGTGATTTGAAATTGATAAAAGATGAGGATAGAGGAATGGAAATAAGACATTTGCAAACATTTATAGCGATTGTAGAACAAGGTGGCTTTACAAAAGCAGCAGATCAATTAGGATATGCCCAATCAACTATTACATCACATATTCAAATTTTAGAAAATGAAATAGGTCATCCTTTGTTTGATAGACTAGGAAAGAAAAATACATTAACTTCAGTTGGAAAAAGACTAGTGCCTTATGCAAGACAAATGCTAGGAGTATATAAAGAGATAAAGAATATGAGTTTAGAAGAACAGATAATTGGGGAACTAGTGATAGGTGTATCTGAATCACTAACTATTTACCGTCTAGGAGAGATTTTAAAAGCGTATAAATCAAGTTATCCTAATGTAAATATTATTTTAAAATCAGCTAAATGTAGCGAGCTTAGAAGTCATTTATATAATGGCAATATAGATATTACCATAACCATTGAACCTGAAGTTATAGATTCTAATTTAAGAGTGATACAAATCAAAAAAGAAGAGATGGTTGTCGTTGCTGCACCAAGGGTAGATTTATCATTTTTGACTAAAAATCCGAGAAAATATGGAGTGAATTCAAATATTATATTTAGCGAACAAGGATGTGCAGCTAGAGCTATATTTGAGGAGTATTTAAGACAGCAACAAATAAAGTATGTAAATCCACTCGAACTTTCAAGTATAGAGGCTATCAAGAAATGTGTGATTAATGAATTAGGTATTTCGTTATTACCTTATTACACTGTGAAAGAAGAAATTCAACAAGGGATATTAAAACAAGCTAAGGATATAACATTACCACACCAATTTAGTATACAGTTAGCTTATCATAAAGATAAGAATATCTCCTTACCTATGGAAAAACTAATAGAAATGATGATTAATTTTAACTTCTAAGATAATTAAAGGAACTAGCTTAATACATAAACAAGAAATATTTCTATTTAGAAGTCAGTCTTTAGTTAATACATATCTAAGAAATCAAGAAGCATTATAGAATTTAGAACTATTCAAAGAAAATCTAATACTAGGGGGAAGTATAATGATGAGAGAAAGAAAAGAAAGCATTAATAGCAAAGGTATATATAAATTTATTGGTTTTATTTTAATTTTAATAATTGCAATAGGAGGAATTTGTTTCTCTAACTCACAAGCTATTTTTTATAATGCAATTATAATGCCTTGTATAGGTGTACTAAGTGTCATTCTACTAGGCAAAAAGTATTACTGGGTACCTATAAGTACAGCTGTTTTAAGTTGTACTGTACTTATTATTCAGAATATCACAGAAGGTATGGAGTGGGAAAAAAGTTTATCAGGGATATTAATAATGCCCCTTATACTAACAATCATTTATACAATATTAGTAAGCATAGGCATAGGGATTGGATTACTTTTTAAATATACTTTTAGTAAAAAAAGTGGAGTAACTAAGTCAAAGATAGGGCGTATCATGGCAGGTATACTAGGCATTTTATTAAGCAGTATAATATTATGGTTCGCAGACAGCTTATTAGGGAATCCTATAGCTGCTATACAAGCTACAAAGGGGGCAAAAGTATATGCCAAGAAACAGTATCCTCATTTAGAGCTAGAGGCATCAAAGGCAACATATAGCTTTAAGTTTCATACTTATATGGTAAACTTGAGTTCTCCAAGTAGTGTAGATACCCACTTCTATATAGAGTATAAAGATGGAAAAGTCATTTATGATAGTTATCAAAGTAGTTTAGAAGAAAAATGGAATACTATGCAAAGATTAGAAGAGAGATGTACATCTGATGTACTTAAATTATTAGAACAAGTACCAGGAATTAAAAACAATACTACTTTTGTCACGTTTACAAAAGAAGACATGAAGGATATAGATGCAGGAGAGAATAATAGTATTTGGATAGATATGCCCTATGACCAATCATTAACTGAACACATGAGGATTACTATTAGATGTGAGTTAGAAGATACTACCCTAGAGAATATCACAAGAATTTTTGAATCTAGCTATCAAATATTACATCAAGAGGGATATAAGTTTAAAAGTTATGAATTATTCTCAGACACTAGAGATACACTAGTAATGATAGATAATGTAGAACCCCAAAATATAATAAGTGGTAAGCTTTTAGAAGATTTAAAAGAAGCAAGTCAAAAAGAAGAAGGTATAGAAGGACAAATAAGTGTTGTTATTAGAGAACACTAGAATTTATAGATTATAATAATTTAGCAAAAGGCATCCTAAAGGGTGCCTTTTAAATATTAAAGTAAAATGATATTTTTTTGTAAAATGGGGAATGAAATAAGTAGTTTAGTTGTCTATATAAATGTAAGAAAAAATAGAGGAGGAGCCTATGAGTGAAGAAGAGATCGTTAGAGGAATAAATTGTGGCGACATGCTTTGTTATGAAAAGTTAATAGAATTATATTCCTCTTACTTAGTTAGGGTTATTATCAAAGTCTCAACAGGAAAATTGCAAACGGCAGAAATTGAAGAACTCAGTGCAGATATTTTTATTAAAGTCTGGCAGAAAAAGTTAGATATAGAAGAAGGCAAACTCAGATTTTATATAGGTGCAATAGCTAGAAATCATACATTGAACTATTTAAAGAGTAAGGGAAGAAGGGAAACTATTCCACTTGAAGAAGATACCATAGACTACGAAACACCTGAAGATAGCCTTATTCAAGAAGAGGATAAAAAACTGGTTATAGAGGCTTTAAATACACTACCAGAACCAGATAGAGAAATATTTATTAGGCGTTATTTCTATATGGAAAAAATGATTGATATAGCAGAAAGCCTTAAATTAAATGTACAAACAGTAGGAACAAAGTTATTTAGGGGCAAAAAGAAATTAGAGACAGCCTTAAAGGAGAGGGGTGTAACCTATGAATAAAAAACTAACAGATATAATGTCTGAAATACAGGAAGAACTATTAGAATTACCACAAGATAAATTAATATCACAGGTCTCTCTGTCTCGTATTAAAGCACTAGCACTTGAAGGAATAGAGGAAGAGGAACAGAACATTAATGAAGCAAAAAACAGAGGGCAAGACAATCAAAAAGAAAATGAGCAAAAAGGGAACATAAACTTAGAAGCATATAGAATGAATCTTGAAACAATAGATAAATCTAAGGGAAATAAGGTGTTAAGTTTTACTAAAGCTCATGGGAAAAGGATAATAAAAAAACGAATGATGCTTCTTATAGCTATTATGATATTAGCTGTAGGCACTGTAGCAGCTATTCATTATAATCCTACGTTAAATAGTATATTTGGAGGACTTTTCCCTTTTAAAGATCAAATACAATCTATTAGTAAAAGTATGAGTACCAATGGCCTGACATTTACTGCCGAAGGCGCTTTAATCGATAATAAGTCAGGAATTTTCATCGCAAGTTTTACTAAGGATAATGGTTCTAGTTTTGAGGAAGGTACCGAGGTAAAACAAATACAGCTTATCACAGAAAAACTAGGTTCTAAGGGATGGTCAACACAGTACCAACTTTCTGAGGATAGAAAACAATTAATTTGCATTGTTGATTTATCAGGAAATAGACAACTTTCAGGTCAAAAGCTTACTTTAGAGGCAAAGGATATTAGAATATGGCGCCAGCTAAGTGCAAGATCGGAAATAGAACTAGAAAAATTAGAAACTCAAGAGATTCATCAACCTTGGAAAAACAATAAAAGTGCACAGGGATTACAATTAAATTTAGCAAGGGATTTTAAAGAAATTTCAATAGATGCATTTAATGTAAGTGATAAAGGAATAGAAATAATTACAAGCTATTACGATCAAGAACATATTGAAGATCAATATATAGCTATTCAAATAATTGATAATAGGACCCAAAAGGTGCATGAGCCCTCTGAAAGTCAACATTACTGGAGTAATGAAGAGGCACTTAACAAAGATTATTATGTTTTTAATCAATTCACAAAAGAGGATTTACCTTATTTAGAAATAAAAGTGATGAATTCATACTATAAAGACCTATTACATGGAAGTTGGCAAGTCGATTTTGAGCTTAACAAAAATAAACAGGTGAAAACTAAGAGAATATATCAGACTGTTAAAACTGGAGGGCAGCATCTAATAATGACTAATGTAGAAGTCTCATCACTGGGGGTTACCTTAGAAGGCTATAAATTTTCAAAGAAGATGGAAGTTTTCCAAGAAGTTTATTTAAAAATGAAAGATGGTACTAAAATTGAATTAAGTAATACAGGAAGTAATTCTGGTGGGATAAAGTTTAATATGTATTATAATGCTATAAAAACAGAAGAGAATAATGACCTTATATTTTATAACTTTATTAATATAGATGAAGTAAAGAGTATAGTGATAGGAGAAAATGAGATTTTCCTACAATAAAACAAAGACCTAGAACATTCAAAAAGGGAGAGTGTGATTCTAGGTCTTTTTTGTGAAGTATTTTTTACTTGTTTTATAAATAGAGTATAAATTTGGAAAGTGTTGATTAAGTGAAGAAATATTGAAGATAATCTGAAATAAGATAAATTTTAATATATAGTTATTTTTCCGGTTATAGATGTCAAGTTTAGAAGCTCAGCCTTCAATAAGTTCTTTTTAATCTTTAAACATATCAGCAAATAGGCCAAAAGAATATAAATTAAGTGTACACATTACGAAAAGGTAACATATCTATATAAGAGGAATAAAAAACAATCTTATAGGCATAAGAATAAGCTTAGATACTTTAAATGAAGAGGGCTTAATTAATATAGAGGGAGGTTATGCGATGAATAATCTAGACAATCTAAGTAGTGAGGAAATAAGACAAACCCATGAGATTATCAAGTGGGCAGAATGCTTAGCAAACAGGTATGAAGTTGGGCTCAATACAATTATTAATAATTTTGTAGAGCGTAGAAAATCGTTGGGGACACAAGAGGCAGCAATGGAGTTTGTAGAGAAAGAATTAAGCTTAGTTAGGAGAAGAGAGTATGAATAAGGAAAAATTTCCTTATAGTTTTAAAAACAAAATAAAGGAGTTGGCATCCTATCATTAAGGTGTCAACTTCTTTATTTTATAATTAAGGCATAATAGCCCTATGTAATAGAGATTGTATTTTATTCCAGACCTATGATTTAGTTTTCATGGCTATCCAAATAAGCCTCAGTAAAGGCCAGGTAATGGCTCCTCAGCATTGACATGGCATTTATAAAGCCTACTAAGGACAGCAATGAAAGCTAAACCATGAGTGAGGAGCTCCTTAAAGCCTTAGCCGGTGCACCCTTTATGATGAGGAAGCTAAGGCATTAAGACTCTGGTTTAAAACTTTATTTAATCTCTATACTCTATATATGTGATTAAAAAGAGAATTCCCTAGAATTTTTTGCGAAAAATTATAAATTTCTTTGTCGCTTAAGAAGTTGAATATTTAGAAACATGAATAATAGGGAACAACCTAAGAGGATTAGACAATATGGCCAGATAGTTTCAAAGCCATTTCCTCTAAGCATGACTTCTGTTAGAGCTTTAGTGGTATAGTAGAGAGGCATAAAATGACCTAGTAATTGCCAACCATCAGACAAACTAAATAATCCTGATAAAAAGATTTGAGGGATGATGACAATAGGAATAAACTGCACCATTTGAAATTCATTATTGGCTAAAGTGGATAATAAGATGCCAAGGGTTAGAGCCGTAATGGCAGTTAAAAGGTTAATAAGTAATACATACCAAATGCTTCCTACTACAGTTAAGCCAAGAACATAGGCGACAAATAAAGTAATTAAGACCGTTTGAATTAAGGCTAAGATACTAAATCCTAAGACATACCCAACGATAATCTCACTTCGTCTGATGGGTGTAGAGAGGAGTTTCTCTAAGGTGCCAGATGTGCGCTCGGTAAGAAAATTAATTCCCGCAATAAGGAAAACAAAGAAGAAAACAATAATACCAATAAGACCTGCACCGAAGTTATCAAATAGAGAGGAGCTTTCTTTACCGTAGATATAGTCAGTTGTAAAATGAGGTTCATTAAAATCCAAGTCTGATAAATTGATTTCTGGAACTTTTAGTTGAACATTGGGAAGCTTAGCAGTAATCATATTTATTTGGTCTAGAAGAGTGTCAAGTTTTTCTTTAGTAGCAGAAGCATTTTCCTTCATGTTGTCTTGAAGTACTGTTAAAGCAGAACTTTTTATAAGGGCTACTGCTTGAGTAGCATCCAAGTTATTGGTGGCGTCAAGGTAAATTTTAGCATTAGTTATAGAGTCATCTATTTCAATAGCTGCAATAATTTCATTATCTCTTATGGAGGAAGTTATTTCATCCTTGCCCAGGTAAGTGATATTGATATCAAAGTCTTCATTACTAGTAAGAGCTGTAATATAAGAGTCAGGAGCCGAAATAATGCCGATATTATAAGTACTATTTGCTGAGGTTAAGATAAAGTAAACTAAGCTTAAGATAATAAGAGGTGCAATGAGAATGAGTGCGAGAGTTCTTTTATCATGCTTAATTTGAGTTAGAATTCTAATAGTTAGTGCTTTAATTTTCATGAGAAATAGCCTCCTTTGAAATCCTTTGAGCTTTACCAAAGTAGATGAAGGCATCCTCGATAGAATGCACACCCGCTTTTTCTTGAATTTCCTCAGGTGTTCCGGTAGCCAGAATCTTACCATTATTCATCATGGCAAGCTGGTGACATTTTGTAGCTTCATCCATCACATGAGTAGTGACTAGGATAGTTATTTTTTGTTCTGAGAGTTTATAAAGCTCTTCCCAAATGCTATAGCGTAAAACGGGATCTATCCCAACAGTAGGTTCGTCTAAGATGAGGACTTCGGGATTGGCTAATAGTGCAATGGCTAGAGAAAGCCTTTGTTTCATACCACCGGAATAGTTACAGACACGTTTATTAAGGTCAGCAGTTAGATTAACGAGTTCAGCGACATACATTATTCTTTCTTCAAGAATAGATTTACTATAATTATAAAGTGCGCCAAAAAACTTAAGATTTTCATAAGCAGATAGTGAGGGGTATAAAGCGTTAGATTGAGACATATAACCAATTTTAGCCATAAGACTGAGATTAGGCATTTCTTGATTTAATATATAGATTTTTCCAGAGTCTGGTTTTGCAATACCCGCCATAAGTTTAACAGTTGTAGTTTTACCACAGCCAGAGGGTCCTAAAAGCCCGTAGATAGAACCTTTAGGAATAGACAACGAAACATCAAAAAGTATCTGATGCTTCCCAAAGGATTTATTAATGTGTTCTAAGCGTAGAGCAGTTGTATGAATGGACATAGTCCCACCTTCCCTTTGATATTGATTCCAACACGAAGTTGGTATATGATTATCATAATAAAATTCTGAAAAAATAAAATAGACAATTATTTGAAATGTGTTGGAATGGGGCAAAGTGAATATGATAAAAAATCCTGAGGTGACAAGAAATAAAATGATAGAAGCCTTTCTAGAAAGCTATAAGGATAAGCGTATTGAGCAGATTACTATAGGGGAGATAACTAAAAAAGCAAATGTAAATAGAGGCACATTTTATTATTACTACAAAGATGTATATGATTTAATGGAACATATAGAGCAACAAATTTTCAAAGAAGTTGTAGATAAGATTGCAGAAATTATAGAACATATTATCAATAAAGATATAGAGGGACTTGCAATAGTATTTAATGAGTTTTGGGAAAAATATAAGGAAACAGCCATGTTATTTATCGTCAATAAACCTAATTTAGTATTACAAAGAAAGATAAAGGAGAGAGGTAAACAAATCCTATTAGAGAGTTTTGGAATAGAAGAGGGATGCTTATCTCTTGAGCAGAAGTATTTACTTGAATATGTGGCAAATGCACAATTTGGAGTAGTTGCCTATTGGATAGAGCACAATCAAGAGATATCAGCTACTCAATTGGCAAAGGTAATAGAAATGGCTAATCTTAAAGGGGCAATAACTTCTATAAGTGAATTAGCAGAGGGATAAAGTATAAAGGGCTTTTAATGGGCCTTTTTTATTTGCAACAATAAATATTCTAAAAATAAATTATAGTGTGAACCATTTAACTATGAAGCAGTATCTATATAGATGAAAGGAGTGAAAAGAATGAGTTTAACAGAAGTCTCAAGCGTGCTATCTGGAGAAAATGAAGAGAGTGAATTCGTGTTACAAATAAAAGAATTACAAGGCTCATTATACCGTTTGGCATATGGCATATTAAAAAATGTCCAAGATAGCGAAGATGCTATTAGTGAATCAATTTTAATGGCATACAAATATAAAAATAAGCTAAGGAGCCAAGAAGCATTTAGACCATGGATTACAAAAATTCTTATTAGAGAGTCCTATAAGATATTAAACAAGAATAAGAAGATAATGAAGGTATCATTAGAAGAATGTCATGAATTAACTAGTGAAGATGGATTAAGGGGGGAATTAATAGAGGTAATTAAAGAATTACCAGATGAATTATCTGTTGTTTTAATCCTATTTTATTATGAGGAATATACGGTGAAAGAGATTGCAAAGTTAGTTTCACTGAGAGAGGGAACCGTAAAATCTAGGTTATATAGAGGGAGAGAGAAGTTAAAGCAATGTATTTTGAGAGAGGAGGGAGAAACTCATGAAGGACTTTGATGCGTATATTAAAGAATGTGCTAAAGAGGAAAAAATACATATCCCCTTACATACGACACAAGCTATTAATAAAAAAATAAGAGAAATAGAGCTAGATAAAAAAAGAGGGAGTTTTATTAAACTTAAAAGAAGGACAAGTATTCTTATTGCAATAGGGATAGTAACTTTAGGTGGAGTAGTATTAGCAAGTGATTTACCGCAGAAACTTATAAATGGAATTAGTCAGTTTTTCCAGGGGGCACCAGATGCGAAATATGTGGCTGATGCATATGCATTAAGGGAATTAGAGCAATCTGTAGGTATTGCTATAGAAAAACAAGGGATTAAAGTACAAATAGATAGTATTGCCTTAGATGATAATTTCTTAAATATCTTTTATACTATGTATTCTAAAGAAATAATATCTAAGCCAGATGAGTATGGAAATGCAGCATCATTGTATGTCCCACAAATGAAGTTAAAAATAGATAATGCGCTCTTTGAATATATGAATAATGGACAGAATACAGATGCTTATCTAGAAAATGAGTATACACTTAAGGTAATGGAACGTATTAATGTGGCACATCTCCAATTACCAGAGGAGTTTGAGTTAGAAATAGATTTAATTAATCCTTGTGAAAAAGAGGGGGAGTGGATTATTAATGTTCCAGTGAAAAAACTGGAGGCACCTTCTAAGATTATCCAGGTGGATGAGTTTAAGCAGATAAATACAATTACACCTTTTTCAAATCATCCAGAAGAAGAAAAGGGAACTTTTGATATTTGTGTAGAAAAGGTAATTTTATCACCACTTGCAAGCCAAATTGTTATTAGTGAAAGGAATGTTGGAGATGAATTACCTTTTAGTAACTTTGCTTTATTTGACCAAGATGGTAATAGTTTAGAGATTATTACCCAATGGGCAGGAATAAGTGGTGAAAGGAAAGAGGGAGAATCAAGAAATGGCTTTGAGTTTATAGCTCCAGATAATTTAGAGAAACTAATATTAGTGCCCACTAAATTTCATAGAATGGAGGATAAATTAAAAGATGGAATAACTTATGGAGAGAAGTTGGCGGAGTATGAAGATAAATATCCAAATGTAATAGAGTTTCCAATAGAACAAATACCTTGTGAGATCCAGAGGGGACCACTTATTACGTATAGCATTTTATCCTTAGAGACTAATCAAGATACTATGACAGTAAGATTTAAGATAAAGGGGGTAGCAAAAGATCAAGTAATGAAAACAGATATATTTTTATTAGATGATAAAGGAAAATTTATGTTCCGTAATGCAATAAAAGGCATATCTATTGATAGGGAGACGGGAATTTACACACTAAGAATCACTAATGCAAAGAAAGATGATAGGCCGGTAGATTTTAATAAAGCTAAATATTTTACAATAGATGATGGAGGCTATTTATTGCCAGAAGAAATATTGTGGGACCAAGCTATAGAAATAGATTTATCAAAGTGATACTACAATTGTGATTAAGTTGTAGTGTGATTGTGATATATAAATGGTTATTTCAAAAGCCAAAGGATATACAAGCAATTTAAGGATTGCAGTATATCCTTTGGCTTTTTTGGGGTGAATTAGACTGTAATTAAGCCATACATAGGGTCATTTAATACATTTAGCATAGCTTCATAAGGTGATTTACCAATATTAGCAAGGATAGATTTGAAGACAGATGGAGATTGACCACTAGCCATTTGTACACCCTTATAGTTTGAGGTAACCTGGAACACATCATTTCTAGAATTAACGTTCCAGAAGACTACATTAGGCATAGCATAGCCATGAGCGGCATAGTTTTTCACCATGCTATCATAGAAGGTCCAGTTGCCCCTAGAGGTAGTTGCAAAGTCAAATTCCATATCTGTAATAACGACTAAAGAGGCTGGAAGTTCATCTGAACTAAGCTTATTTTTTACAGCAACAGTCAAAATAAGGTTAAAGGCAGCTTCTAGGTCTGTATTCTCCACAATAGCAGGTATGCACTTGATTTTATCATAAAGGGTATTGCCCTTTACTTTAATTAATGAAGGCTTGCTTGAGAACGTCATAAAAGTATCTTTAAAAGCACCCTTATTACGTTCAGCAAAGTAAAGTGCTAGACCAATAGAGGAATGGATAGGACGACCTCTCATAGAGCCAGAAGTATCAGCCATAACGAGTACATTCTGCTCGCCTGTCACATAGTTAGGAAGGCTCTTCCATTGCTCCTCTAACAAAGCATCATAGTGATGAAAAGAGAAGTTTGAACTACGTTCAGATAACCCAAGCTGCTCTAAGATATCATAAGGATATAAGGTACTGGCATTAACCTTAGCTTCACCTTTAGTAACAGCGTTTAAGTAATTCGTGAAGCCCTCTTCATCATGAGCTTTAAATGCCTTGTGATAGATAAACATGGCCCTTGAAGGGACATGTTCATAAGCAATCTCAGACCAGTTTTGACCAGACATTTTAACTTCTGTCACATCAATATGCTTACGAAGCTTAGAGAGGGTTTGCCTATAAGCTTTTTCAGAAAGGCCCAGTCTTTTGGCAGTTAACTTACCAAGACGTGTTGTATCATTGGAACTAGCATTGACAGACTTTAACCACTTAGCTAGTAAGCTAATAGGCTCATTGGCATGGTAATTTGCTAAGTCTAGAGTGAACTGCTCCTTGAGATAACCCCACATAGCATCTTCAACTGGTGTATCTACTAAGGTATAAAAGTCATCATAACGACCTAATAAAGCAATAGCATCAAAATTCTTAATTACTATTTCAGGTGCTAATGTAGCTAAATATTTAAGGATAACCCTAAAGGTACGACGTTCACCGAGTCCACCGCGGATATTACGTGCATAAAAGGCCATTTTAGTAGCAAGCAAAGTATCTTCTGCTAAGGCAGCGCTAAAGAGTCGTTCAACTTCACTTTCATCACGTGTTCTAAGACTACCGATAGTACCAAAGAGGTCAAGGAGGCTACTATTGGTTGTTTTAAGAGCAACTGCTCCATTTTCTGTGTATGTAAAGTTAGTTTCCTTTTGTAAAAATGATAAAAATTTGTTTTTCATAAAATCATCTCCTTATAAAAGTAAATTCAAGACGCCCTCCACTATTGCATAAGGGATTCGAACCCTTAATATTCTCTAAGGAATACTCCTGGCGTGGACTTAAAGTTTGGAGCAATAAGGTTTTTGCTGATAAGGCGTCTTTAGATACAAGGCACACATTTCACGCTCTACCAACTGAGCTACTAATAAAGCTGCTTCTTTATTAGACTAGAATCGAACTAGTGACATCTTTGTATATGCAGTAGGTGCCTTTATAGAACAGGTTACTGTTTTTCACTTAATTGGTGATAAAAGTTGCTGTAAGTAACCTTGTAAGCTTATAATAAAACTAGTTGATAGAAAATTCATGAAAAAAAGTTTGCGAGGTGTGAAATGTTAAAGTTTATTGGAATCGGTAGTGCATTTAACACAGACTTAGGGAATACCAGTGCTTATATTAAGAAAGAGGATAGAATGCTTTTGATAGATTGTGGCGGAACAGTATTTCATGAACTTCAAAAGCAGAAGCTCCTAGAGGGTATTAATCAGATTTATATTGTTATTACACATACACATCCAGACCATGTAGGGAGTGTGGGAGAGGTTATTTTTCATTTTTATTATTTACTGGGTAAAAAAGCTACTATTATATATCCTCATAAGGAGCATATAACTAAATTTTTGGAATCAGTAGGTGTGAGTGAGGAGATGTATGAGCTTTTATCTATGAGTCAAGTAAATCAGGAAACATATATACAGGATCAGTATTTAGGTGAAATAGGAATTAAGCACATACCAGTAACTCATGTTGAAACTATAGAGGCATATGGCTTTATGTTAAAGATACAAGGGAAAACACTTTATTATAGTGGGGATGCTAATAAGCTACCTATTGAAGTGATACAAGGCTTGCAAGATGAAAAAATAGATGCTATTTACCATGATACTTGTGGATTAGATTATGAAGGGAATAGCCATATGTCATTGAAGAAACTAAAGGAAATCATAGAGGAGCCTTATAGAGGGAAAGTATTTTGCATGCATTTAGATAAGCATATTACTAAGGAGGTGATTTTAGAAGAAGGTTTTAAAGTAGTTAACAGATATAAGGAGATGGGTTAATGAAAGGTAATAAAAGGAGTCATAAAAAAGGAGTTATTCTTACTATAGGAAGTTTAATAGCAATAGGTATCATAGTTATGCAATTAGCATTAAACAACAATACTCATGAGGCATCATCTATTGCAATTATTGGAGGTGCTGATGGACCTACGGCTGTGTTTTTAACTAGTTTAGTAGCTGTAGAGAAAATAGGTCTCATAGTTTTGGGATTAATACTTGTAATAGGAATAAGTGTAGTGATTTATAAGAAAAGAAAAAAATAGCCTTCAAGACACATTAAAAGTAAAGGGAATTGAACCCCTCAAATCCCCAAGAGGAGAAGTGAGCTAACCAATAGTTAGTAGCTGTTAGTGTCTTTAGGCTATTTGGGTTTGTGATAGTAAACAAGACATTATTATTTATAGCCAGCGCTCCTAATCATTTGAGCTACTATAATAGAGACCTTTTACCAAGGCACTATAATAGGTGAGATTTCAACTCACAACCTCAGAGCCCCTAAATAAGAACATGGCTGTTCATGTCTTTATACTATCTTTCAAGGTACATCATTGTTTTCGCAATCTCGGAAATAATAGATGGCTGTAAGTACCTTTAGGTATGTTTACAAGGCACGCTTTTAATCTTGTGCGTTTACCAAATTCCTCCACTAATACTATAAGTATTAGGCTGGACTTGAACCAGCAAGATCATATGATCGCAAGACCCTATTGAGTAGCTGTATGTGCCTTTAAAAACAGGTTGCCTTTGCGGTTTCACTAAAAGGTGAGAGCATGTTTGCTGTAAGCAACCTTATGAGTATAGTATATGATGAAATCTTTAAAATATCATGAAAAAATTGTTGCGAGTTGCTTATTGTTGTGTTTTGAAGAGTAAAAACTGCTTTTTGATACGTTCCTTAAATTGATTTTTAATATGAGTAGGTCCAAGAATCTTAATAATAGGACCAAATGAGATAAGAATATTGATTAGTTCTTCCTCATCAAAAGGATAATAGAAGAGTTGGACAAGGCAAGTATGGGTTTCTTCATTAAACTCTGTAATCCTTTCATAATTTGAAAGATGCATAAAGGCACGATCAAACCCCTTTCTCTCATTACTAAGTTCGAAAAAAATAGGCTCCTTACATTTATAAGCTTTAACAATGCCCTCAATTTGTGTAGGGTCAAAATAGTTATTCATTGGTGTTATTGCTGTAATTGTACGGAGATTAATACGTATAACAGTATGGGATAGAATAGGATTTTCTGAAACACCGATAAGATGAAAAGAATCTTGCGTCATACGGTATTCTAATTTATAGCCTGCAACAGTAGTAGTTATACATTCACTTTCCTCGTTGGTATAAGAGATTTTCATATATTCATGATGATGCAGATAGTTGGAAATGCTTCTAAATAGATGAATGTAGTCTTGGTTTGTAAAGTCCGTATCAAGAGAAGCTTGGTGAATAGGGTGTATAGTTTCAGGAAGAAATAAAGGTTCCACATTTCTAAGGACTTTCTTCAGTTGGTAAAGTTCATCTTCATCTAGAAATAAATGAATCTTAGGATCTAAGGTTAAAGTTTTTAACCAAGATTTCTGAGTTTGAGTTAGAAATGTGATAGGTGGATTTTGAAGTACACTATAATAAGTAGTATTTTCTTTATGTAATAAGTGATAACCCTCATCTGTTTGGCTAGTAAGCAAAGGAAGTAAAACTGTAGGAGTTTCTAAAAAGCCTTCCGTTGTAATGATTTTTCTGAGGGTGGAGATATCTGCTCCTTCTTCTGAAATGGAAGACAGAATGTGATTTACTAAAGTATAGTATTTGCTATGTAGTTCATTAAATAATGACATTTTCATCCTCCTCATAATAAGTATACATCGTAGTAATGTCCCTTTTAAAACGGCCAAGAACTTCTTTGTTGGTACAGTCAATCCAAAGAATACGTCCTATAAACTGTCTGAGCCAAGGAACCATTTCATTTGCCTCTAGCACTTGGATAGTATAAGAAAAAGTATTAGGGCTAGTACGTATAAGTTTACCTTCCTTATGAAAGGTTTCTATATGATGAATGAGTGGCTTTTCAGAAGTCTCATCAATGTTTAAAGATAATTCCCAAGTGTCTAAAGTGGCAGGGGCATCCATAGTTTTAAAGGAAACACCCCAACTACTACCAAGTAAGATATTAATAATAGAGAGCTTTTGAGAAAAGTTTTTATCAATGTTTTCTAAAATGGAGACAGCTACGACACGATCTAGGCGAAAGAATTTATACGCTCTAGCATGATAGTCATATGCCATAACATAACGTCTACCTTGCCCCACATTATCTACTATTTTAAGGGGAAGAATAGTACTTGTCTTTGATCTGGCATGTGTAAGTTCTACTTGTTTATGCTGAGTAATGGCTGATAAGAGTTGATACAGAATAATATCATCAAGTGTATGGCTAAAGTGAATATCTCTAAAGGCAAAGTAAGACTTGAAGTCTGGATATTGCTCTAAAATAAAATGACCTAAAATACCCAAGGGGGCAACATTTTGATAAAAGGTAAGGGCATGATTAAGTGCAGTCATAGTATGTTCAGGTAAAAGGCCAAGAGGTGAAGGGATAAGACGATAATACAGTAGTTTTCCTTCTCGAATCTCTTCTATGAGACCTATTGAAACATATTCAGTTAGTTTAAGACGTAGGGTACGATTATCAAGGATTTTATCTAGTTCAAATTGATCCAGATAGTTGGAAAGAAGTAGCTCATAGAGTTCTGTAAGCGTGAGCCTAGTATATGATTGGAGTAAATCCAAGAGTATGAAGTGAAGCATAATATCATTTTTAGTAAAGCTTTTAGTCTTGAAACCTTCAAAAAGTGGATTGGAAGATAGGAGCATACTATCAAAATGAATAGATAACTTTTTTCCACTAGCAGAAGTCTGCTCATCTATATAATGCCCTAAATAGCTTTGGATACGTCTACGTTCATTATCATAAGTGCGTGCACTCTTATGGGTGAAATCTTCTCTTGTTTTACAACCATAGATTGCAAAAATCCGCATGTATTCTCTAATCTTATCAAAGTTCTTGATAAGCTCATTAAAGATAGCCATGAATTTTCCTCCTTAATAAGTGAATGAAACTTCTCTATAATTATTGACTTCTAATGAAGAATGAGTGAATGACAAAGAGAATTCATTAGTTGGAAATTTAATTATATCATAATACAAAATTAAACACATTTAAAATAAATCGTAATAATTTTTTCATGATATTAAAAAGGGAGGGTGTTAGTATAAGGACATAGGGCGAGGACCTTAAATCTAAATAAAGAAAAGAGGAAAGATGATGTTTGTGATCTATGAAAAAGAAAAGACAAAGGCACCAATTAAAGTATGGGTAAAAGATAGAGAAAGTATAGAGGAAAGTTGTTTAGAACAAGCATACAATCTTTCTAATTTACCTTTTATTCATCAATGGGTGAGCTTAATGCCCGATACACATACAGGTATGGGAATGCCCATTGGAGGTGTTATTGCTACTCAAGATGTAGTCATTCCTCATGCAGTAGGTAGTGATATTGGATGTGGTATGATTTTTGTAGAGACTAATATAGAAGCAGAGCTATTAAAGTCTGTTCAAACAGGTAATGGGGTATTAATGCAAGCGATCATAGGAAGTGTGCAACGTTCAGTACCAGTAGGTAGAGCACATCATAACAAAATGAAGCCCTCTAAAGTAATTGATGAGGCTATGAAAAACATAGAAAAGTATATGAAAGCACCAACATTGGTACCTCAAATAGAGGATGCTTACTATCAAATAGGAACCTTAGGTGGAGGGAATCATTTCATAGAGTTTCAAGAAGATGAAGCAGGTAAAGTTGGCATTATGATTCATACAGGAAGTCGTCATTTTGGTAAGCAGATTGGCGATCATTTCAATCAAATGGCTAAGGATTTGAATCAAACATGGTATAGCTCAGTTCCAGAGGAGTATAATCTTGCCTTTTTACCTGCTAAAAGTGAGGAAGGACGACTTTACTTAGAGTATATGAATCTTGCATTAGACTTTGCAGAGGAAAATAGAGAGAAAATATTAGAGGCTGTTATGGAGTCAGTGAGTACTTTAGTAAAAAAACATTGCGATATAGATGTTGTATATACCAATAAGATTAATGTACATCATAACTATGCAGCTATGGAGATTCATTACGGCAGAAATGTGTGGGTACATCGTAAGGGAGCTATTAGGGCAGGAGTAGGAGAAAAAGGAATTATTCCAGGAGCTATGGGGTCTTATAGCTATATTGTAGAAGGAAAGGGGAATCCAGAAAGCTTTGAGTCGTGTTCTCATGGAGCGGGAAGGGTGTATTCTCGAACTGAAGCTAAAAAAAATTACTCAGTAGAAAAGGTCATGTGTGATTTAAAGGATCAACAGGTTATTTTAGGGAAGAAGAATAAGAAAGATGTGGCAGAGGAATGTCGTTTTGCTTATAAAAATATTGATGAGGTAATTGAGAATCAATTAGATTTAATTACACCCATTAAAAAGCTAAAAACAATAGGCGTAATTAAAGGATGATCATAAAATAGGAGACTACAAAAGGGACTGTAAACCTTGAGTTAATGTAAAATGACCTGAATAAGGTAGATTTAAAAATCTAACTTATTCAGGTCATTTTCATTTCTTGATTTATATTACCTTTTGAAATAGAGATACTATTATTCTCTGATGAGTTTTGAAAATAAAAACCTTAGTGCGTATTAGATATAGGTTTGAACCCATCTAGGCTTATTTGATAAGCATAGATACAAAAAGCAATGTATCCCAGCACTTGTAATAAGGATAAGACAAATACAAAAGGCATATTTGAATAGAGATAAGTAGCTCTCAGCACAAGGCTCATATTTAGTGTTTGTAGAATGCTAAAGTATACTAAGAAGATAAAGGTCGTCTTTTTAGGCACATAGAGATAAGCAATAAAGAGACAGATAAGAGCAGGGAATATATACCTTTCATGCATATGATGGCCTAAAGTAAAGATGCCTAAAATCATTAGGGCTCCGTATAGTGCAAAGTTAGCTTTAGACTTATCTTTATAGGCCAAGTAGAAGGTATAGACTAATGAAAGAAATATGCCTATTGCACCTAGCAATTTGTAGCTTATACCCAAAAACGTCTGGGCATCAGAAATCCAGAGGCCATTAATAAGTGACATCAGATTGATAGCATTAACAGAAGCATAAGGATAAGATCCCATAGTTGAAAAGTATAATTGAACAATCCAAAATGGATCTGATTTAGTTAATAAAAAAGGAAAACAAACCACTAAAAAAAATAATAGTGCCATGCCACCAGAGATAAGCGTAGAGCGAATAATATCTTTGATAGTACGGCCATTACAGTAGTAGAAGTATCCAATGATAAAAACAGGCCCAAAGAGAAACATTTGAGGCTTAATCAGTAGACCACCTACAAAAGCTAGACTCGCCCAAAGTAATTTTTTCTCATAGAAGGCAATGATCATAAGAATGACAAAGAAAGATAGAATGATATCTACTTGCCCCCATACTGCTGAATCAAATATTATGGCAGGATTAAAAAGAAAAAGTCCAGTCAGCAATAAAGGGAATTTAAATTGTTTTTTACAAGCATACCAATAAATTAAGCCACCTGCTAAAAGGTCGAAGAAGAAGATGGGGAGCTTAAGAATGATGTTATATAAAATTGAAGTTGGGAGTAGCTCAATACTTTTTAGCAATATGCCAATAGGCCATAATATAAGCATATAACCAGGTGGATAATCAGCAAAAACTACAGATTCATAGAAGCTACTAGGCCCATACTTAGCCATCCCAAGTGCCCAACCACCCCAACATGCCATGTCTGTAGGATGACCTTTATAATTAACAGCCAATATTAAACGAATTAAAAAGGTACCTATAAGTAGAGTAGTTAAAAGCCATGGGTGAAAATGATGAGAAGTACAATGGGTAGAAGTATCTATATATCTGAGACCGACAAAGCTTATGACTAAATAGATCGTTAAGAAAATAAGAGATAACGTTACAACAGATTCAAAGCCTGTGAACATTTGATTAGCACTTGCAAAAATAGGTGTATTAAGGGTTAGTGAAAGAATAAAAATTACTATATAGTGAAGTTTAGAATATTGTATTTTGCTATAAAACATAGAAGGACTCCTTACTGTTAAACATAATAAAAACTAACTTATATTACCATATGAATGGGCATCATAGAATGATTAAAATGTAAATATTTATAAAAATAGGGATGCAAATATTTCATTTTTCATAGTAATAGAACTTCCTATATTTTAATTATACCCAATCCTAAATGTATTAAAAAATGATTGACAATTTACAAAATAATGCTAATATAAAAATG
This sequence comes from Bacillota bacterium, assembly GCA_023436395.1. Lineage (GTDB taxonomy): Bacteria > Bacillota > Clostridia > Lachnospirales > Cellulosilyticaceae > Cellulosilyticum. The sequence continues at coordinate 56,434 of JAEZJJ010000066.1, forward strand.
AATAGTAAATTCACTTTTGGAGAGGGAATATGGCACAATATAAAAAGAATGAAGTTAAAGATAAGATTGATCAAGCTGCAATGGAGGTATTTTCGAAAAAAGGATATCAGAATACAAAAATAGCAGATATCGCAGAAAAAGCTGGGATTTCAGTAGGGAATGTATATCGTTACTATAAGGGTAAAGAAGAAATTTTGTGTGAACTCATACCTGGGGATTTTTTACAACAGTTACAGGAAGCATTAAATAAAAAACTTTGCTCATGGAAGGGTGATGATGAATCAAATGGTCATTTCTTAGCCAGTATACAATTTATCGAACTGCTAGTGGAGAAGAAAGAACAATTGGCTATTTTGATTGCAGGTTGTGAGGGAACAGAATATTCAAATTTCAAAGATCAAATAATTAATTATATGACAAATCTTTTCCTTAGTAGATATGCAGGAAAACTTAAGTTTGATAGTATGAAGAACAAAGAAATTATAACACTCATATATGAGAAACATTTTGAAATGATGGCAGAAGTTTTTAAACTACCAGGTGATAAAAAAGAGTTACAGGAAAAAATAATGGTAATCAATGGTTATCATGTCAAAGGCATAACAAGCCTTATTCAATAAAGGAGAAAATGAAATGAAACTATTAGTTGTAAGTGCAAGTGCAAAACAAGGTGGAACAGTCAACACAGTCTGTAAAAAATTACTTGAAGGTGCAGAAAGTGTAGGGCATGATACCGAAATCATAAATCTTCATGATTATCATATGAAGCATTGTATAGGGTGTATGCAATGCACCAAGACAAAGCAGTGCATACTCAAAGATGATTTTGACGTACTGTTTGAAAAAGTAAAAGAAGCAGACTACATCATTCTAGGTTCCCCCATTTATTGCCATAACGTAGCGGGGATAATGAAAGATTTTTTGGATAGAAGTTGTTTTGCTGTAACGCCTTATGTTGAGATACAGCAGGAAGATAAATTATTTGATAAACTAAAACGTGGCATTAGGTATCTTGATGGATTTAAAAATAATGCGCCCTTTAAGACAAAAAAACTCATTACAGTTTTGGCTTGCAGTAATCCTATTTCTGATTTTAAAGAGGCAGATACACAGATTAAAAAATTTGCAGAAGAGATGGGAATAAAGAGAATTCAAAAAGTACGTTGTGCAGATACGCTTTTTAGACTTAACCCAAAGTCTATAGATAAGATATATAAGAGGGCATTTGCTATGGGAGCAAATATAAAATAGACATAAAGAAAGGTTGTAATATTGAATGTATTTATATACAGCTAATACATAATTCTTACTTTTAAATTCGTGTAAGAGTATATATAAACAAATAAGTAATAGTCTATACTATGAAAAGGCAAGTGCTATGGTTAGCGCTTGCCTTTTCATAGTATAGACCACCAGATTTATTTTGGGACTCATCTTCTTGTCCTTTCATCTAGGGTTTGAGGAGGGGAAGGAGCAATTTAAAAGCACAACCACCATCAGGGGAATCAGTTAGGCTAAGTCTGCCACCATGCAACCTTAGGATTTCATGAGCAATGCTTAATCCTAGACCATAGTGAGTATCACTGGTCCTAGAGACATCTAATTTATAAAAACGTTTAAATACTTTTGCTTTTGCTTCATCAGGGATACCAGGTCCATTATCAAGGACACCTAATTCAATACTATCCTTAGAAATGTTAAGGGTTAAAGTAATCTGGGTACCAATGGGGGTATAGGACATGGCGTTATCAATTAAAATGGAAAGCACTTGTTCAATACGTTGCTTATCAAGTAGCAGTGGTTCTAAGATTGAGCCTGGCAGTTCTATATCTAATTTTTGATGATGTGCTTCGACTAAAGGTAAGAAACGGTCATAAACTTCTAAAAGAAGAGTATCTACTTCAACTGGCTGTTTATTGATGGACCATTTTCCGGAATCTGCTCGTGCTAAAACAAGTAAGTCACCTATGAGCCTTGAAAGGTGGTTGCATTCATGATGAATTGTATTAAGTCCCTGTTGCTCAGGGGCACTTTTAGTTTCCAGCATTTCCTCAGTAACCGCTTGGATGACTGCTACAGGAGAACGCAGTTCATGAGAAGCAGCAGCTACAAAGTCAATTTGCTCCTGCCGGCTGACTTTAACAGGTTTAATAGCTTTACCAGCAAACCACCAGCTAAAGAGTCCAAGGAACAATATCCCACAGAGGATAAGACTTATAAAGATTAATCTTAAATGGGAGATCTCAGCATCATCTTGAGCCATATCTTTAAGAATAAGAAGTTCATAAGGTTGATCGTTATAGGTCATAACTGTAATACCAACTAGAAAATGTTTTGAAGATTCATAGAGAGAAAAAATAAGGGGAGCATCCTCTTGTGTCACAACGTAACGGGAAAAAGGGTTAAAGCCATATTGAGAAACACTTATTTTTTTTGCTTTATCAATAAGACTATTTCGCTCACTTTTTGAACTATAAGCACCAGAAAATGTGAAAGGCCCATTTTTACTAGAAATTGAAATGATGCAATGATTATCAGCTTCTTGCTTGGCAAGCCAGGTATGTGAAATATAAGATTCATCTAGAAGATGTTGGGAGACGTAAGTTAACTGATTCATAAGGGCAAAGCGACTACGTATATTAAGTTCTTTAGCTGAAAAACTAAAAGCAACAATAGTAATGACTATTAAGATAGTAGCAGTAAACAAGATACAAAGAAGAGTAAGTCTGTTTCTTAGCTTATCTAGCATCTTTATCCTCCAGTATATATCCTACAGAACGAACAGTTGTTAATGTGACATCGCTTCCTACACTTGTCAGCCTACGGCGTATGAATCGGATATAGTTATCGATATTACTTTCGTCTACAGGGGCATCAGGACCCCAAATTCTGGAGAAGATGACTTGCCGTGGTAGTATCTGCCTTGGATTTTCAAGAAAGAGCTCTAATAAATGACCTTCTCGCTTAGAAACAGAGCAGCTATGCCCAGGTCCTATTAGTATTTGTTGAAGGCAATCATAAGAAATGTCACCAAAGGTTAATTGCTGTGTACTTTCCCATTTAGTTGGACGACGTCTTAAGGCACGGATTCTTGCAAGGAGTTCTTCCATTGCAAAGGGCTTCGTTAAATAATCATCAGCACCTGCATCTAACCCATTCACTCTATCGCCTACATCACTAAGGGCAGTAATAATAATTACAGAAGTATGTATACCTTTATTTCGTATAATTTTTAAAAGGTCAATGCCATTTAATGAAGGGAGCATACAGTCTAAAATAACAAGGTCATAACCATGACTATTAATATACTCTAAACCTTCTTTGCCATCATAGGTATAGTCTAAAGTATAGCCAGCTTTGATAATATGCCTGGCGATAGTTTGACAAAGTATTTTGTTATCTTCTATAAGTAAAATACGCATAAAAGCCTCCTTTTATATGATAAAGCTATTATAGCATTAAAAAGTTAGGTAAAATAATTAATATAAAATAAATTTAATAAATTTAAAATTTACAGAAAAAATACAGAAAGAAGTACTAGACTAAAGGCATTATATTAAGAAAGAAGGTATCAGAAACAATGAAATATATGAACCATATGTGGGCAATAGCTCTAGCTCTCTTGGTTGGGATGAGCACTATATTTACTGGATGTCAATCCTCAGCTAATCCTAAAAAAGAAGTGGCTATGGGACGTTATTTAGAAGAAGAAATAGAGTTTGAAGGTATAGATAATGAGAGAATGTCTGACATTGTATTTTTTGAAAATAAAGAGGGAAATATAGAAGCACTTATAGAGGAGTGGAAAGTAGAAGCAGACTATAGTTATAAATGCTATGTTCTTGGAGAGGATAACGTATGGAGAGAAACCGATGAAGCATTAAGTAGTGCGATAGCTAGTAAGGGCTTAGATAGTATATATGGTATCAAAAAAGATAAGAAAACAGGTGAATTATATTTCATGGGAGGAAATGAAAAAGTAGATGAAGCAGTAAGTGCAGATCAAAGTTTTAAAGACCGATATCATTTTATCCCTTATTTTGCACGTATTAAAGAAGACGGTACTCTAGAAGAGATAGTTATTGAATGGGAAACTACTAATGATCTTAGTTCTGACCTTATATTAGGAGAGAACCAGTTATTTATTTATCTACATAATGTAAATGTTATACAACAATATGACCTAAAAACGGGAAGATTTGTTAAAGAAATAGGGGGTAATATTCTGAATTTCACTGTTCTTAAAGATAAAATATATGCGATTCCTTGGGGAGAACAGAGTGTTCTAGAGTGTTATGATATTAAAACAGGAAAATTAATAAGCACTATGGAGACAGTAGTGGCAGGCTACTACAATGATATGATACCAGAAGAGAATGAAAAAGGCATTTACTTTATTAACCAAGAAGGCATTTATTACTTGGCTGAAAATGAAGAAATGGTAGAAATGGTTCTAGACGGAAAAAGATATACTATTTCATCACCTCAATGTTCAATAAACAATGTGTGTATGTATAAGGGCATATTTTATATGGGGTTGAGGCTTGACAATACATATACTTGTAGGCAGTACAAGTACCATGAGGATATCCCATTAGAGCCTGAAAAGACATTAACTGTTTTTTCACTCCAAGACTGTCCGTCCCTAAAAGAGGCGGCACAGATATATATGGGAAAAAATCCAGATGTTTATGTTGATTTTAATATTATAAACCAAAGTGATGAACCTATGGATAGGGAAACTAAAAGCCAGGCGGTTGAAGCTATTAATACACAGATTTTAGCTGGAGATGTAGCAGATATAATGGTTCTTGATGGTTTGCCAGCAGAGGCATACATAGAAAAGGGTATATTGGGTGATATGAGCAGTATACTGAATGAAATCGAAAAGAATGGAAATTACTACGATAACTTAATGCGCGCTTATGAAAATAATAATAAAATTTATGGGTTGCCATTAAAATTTAGTATATTAAGTGCAGTAGGTGAGCGTGAACTTTTAAAAGACGGCTTTAGTATAGAAGATTTGGCAGCTTATCAAAGACAATATCCCGACAAACAGGTATTAGGTAATATGGCACCAGAAGAATTGGTGAAAATGATGAGTAGCCTATGGTATTCAAAGATTATTGGCTCAGATGGGAAAGTCAATAATAAGCAACTTATCACCTTCTTAGAAGCTGTGAATACATTAGCGCCTATGAAAGAAGGAATGACGGATTGCTATAGTGCTCAAAATTGCTATCTTGGGGCACGTACTTTTCAGGCAATGGATAAAGAAATAAAGGTGATCATAGAAGATATAACGGATATTAATAGTCTGCAAGTAATGATGTATGCTAAAGAGCAATTAGAACAAGGGATGATTGCCCCCTGCATTGAAGGAGAAAAAAACCTAATTAATTTGCAACAACTCATTGGGATTAATGAAGCAAGTGATAAAAAAGAGGAAATTCAAGAATTATTGTCCATTGCTTTTTCTAAAGAAATATCAGATAATAATTTTTTGTGGAATTTCACAGTGAATAAAGATATAGCTGATAGTATGTTTGTAGGGGAATATACGCAAAAAGTGGTTGGTACAAGTAGCGAGTATGACTTAAAGCATATGGGTGCAAGTTTTGCACAAGTAAGAGAAGACGGTGAATGGGAATACAAAGATATTCTTAAGTGGTATACTGAAGAGGGAAAATATTATATTAATGTTTTAAAAGATGCCAAGGCATTAAAGCCAATAGATAGTAAAATACTAGATATTATTCAGCAAGAGTCTGAAGACTACTTTATGGGAGATATAAGTGTAGCAGAAGCAACTGAAAATATCAAAGAAAAAGTTGAGCTTTACTTAAGCGAGCAGAATAAATAGGAGAATGAGCTATTTTAGGGAAAAACCTAAAATAGCTCATTTTTTTATGTTTTTACAGATAGTTTACAGAAAATTTAAGTAGAATGAAAAAAAGATAGGAGAAGATACATATGATTAAATTAAAGAAATGGAAAGGTTTATTATTTGTGCTACCTAGTTTTATAGGGGTAATGCTTTTTTATATTTATCCTTTTATATCAAGTTTAAAGTACTGTTTTACCATGGGCGGAATAGATAGGAAGTTTGTTGGCATATCTAATTTTATAAGTTTATTCCATAATGAGGCTTATCAGTTAGCAGTAAAAAACACCTTCTTGATCATTGGATTGGCAGTACCTGTTTTATGTGTGGTGGCATTGATTTTAGCATTGGTGATGGAGAAGTATTTCAGGAAATATAGCTTTTTGCAAGGATGGCTACTTTTGCCGTTGGCTATCCCAGCAGCTTCTTTATTATTAGTATGGAAAGATTTATTTAGTCAAGGTGGAATATTAGACACCTGTTTAAGAACAAACTGTGATTATTTAAACTGTCAGCATACACCTTTTATTATTATCGGGATGATTCTTTGGAAAAATATAGGTTATGATGTACTTTTAATCTTAAGTTCACTTCTGATGCTGTCCAAAGAATATGAAGAGGCGGCTAGGCTAGAAGGAGCCAATGAACTTCAAGTGGCCTGTGGTATTAAACTCCCACAGCTTGTGCCTATGTTATTTTTTACAGTTACGATTTCACTATTTAACAGTTTTAAGATTTCAAGGGAAGTCTATCTTTTAGGCGGAGAATATCCTCATAAAAGTATTTATTTATTGCAGCATTATATGAGTAATAACTTCTTTCATTTGAATTATGAGAAGCTGACCACAGCGGCGTTTATGCTTTACATAGTTATTTTTACCATTATTTATGTTGGAGCAAGGTGGCAACAACATTATACAGAGAATTCTTTATAGGAGGAGGAGAGAGGTGGTTAGAAAAATAGTATCTTTAATAGTTATCAGTTTTTTAGTAAGTAGCGTATTACTTCCCATCCTTTATATAGTGTTTCATTCTTTGAAGGGAGAGGCACTTATTATTTCTCTTTATGCAGGAAAGGTGCCATATACCATTTGGCAGAAGATAGTCATCAAACCTTTTTATGTGAATCTAGACCAGTACTATGAAATGCTTTTTAGAACACCAAGGCTATTGTATATGTTTTGGAATTCTATAATGATTACGGTTCCTGTAGTAATAGGGCAGATAGGTTTAGCTTTTTTGGCTGCCTATGGTTTTAGTAAATTAAAGTTTCCAGGTTCTGAAACCTTGTTTTTTATCTATATTGTCATTATGCTCATGCCTTTTCAGGTGACCATGGTTCCCAACTATATCATACTAAATAAACTGAACCTTATAGATACAAAATGGGCATTGATTTTACCAGGGGTTTTTAATACTTTTAGCGTTTTATTCTTAAAACAATTCATGGAAGGCATAGATAAATGTTTTTTAGAAGAGGCCAGGCTTTTAGGGGCATCGGAATGGCAGATTTTAAAATATGTGATGCTCCCCATGAGTAAACCCATGATTATGTCTGTTATTGTGTTCGTTTTTATAGATTATTGGAGTATGGTGGAACAACCTGTGATTTTTTTGAAAAATGAAACCCATTATCCGCTTTCAGCATACTTAGGCATTATTAATGATAACAAGATAAGTATTGGCTTTGCGGGGAGTGTGCTTTATATGATTTTACCTATCAATTTAGCGGTTTATACCAAAGAAGATTTGGCTGAAGGATTTAAAATAACAAATTTAAAATAACAAGAAGAGTAAGAGGAATAAATATGGAGTATACAAATTTAAGAAAGAAAAGAATGATTAAGATAACAGGTGTTTTTATTATAGTCATTTTAGGCTTTACAGTTTTATCTAGAACTGTTTATGAATTACTGTTACCACAAGTAACTATTACAAGAGTTAGTGATGGTAGAATAGAAAGCAATTTTTACACTACAGGGCAGATTGGAAAAGATGCCTTAATGATAAAAAGAAAAAAGGTAGCAGTAAAAATGCCTGAGAGTGGGATCATGACGAAGTGCTTTGTAGAAGAGGGACAGTCCGTTTCAAAGGGGCAACCATTGTTTACAATAATCTTACAAAAAGATGATAAAGAAGAAATTCAGGAGGACTATAATAGAGTAGAAACAGAAATGAGTTTAGAAACAGTAAGACGGGATATTAAAGAGAAGACAGATAAAAAAGGAAAAATTGAAGTAAAGATAGCAGATAAAAAGGCAGAACTAGAAAAAAATGAAAAAAGTTATGAAATGACTGAACTAGAAAACCAGATTAAGGCTAAGACAGAAGAAGTGACGCTCAATGGGCAGCTTCTTGAAGAAGGTGCAATTGCCAAAAGCACCTATATACAGAGTAAGGAAGCCCTTAATCTTTTAAATAAGAAAAAAGAACAACTTAAAAAAGATGAAAAAGGGAGGAAGGAGGAGGAACTTCTCAAAATGGAGGAGGAACTGGAGGGGTTGGAAAGTGAAATTCATGACCTTATTGCAAAAGAGACTTTGGATGATAAAAAAATGGAGGCCTTGATCCAATCAGAAAAAGAAATGACTGTGGTAAGTCCAATAAGCGGGAGTATTTATGAAGTAAATCTAGCAGAAGGGACAGAGGCAGGAAAAGGTGAAGGGGCAATAGTAATGATTCCAAAGGAGATACCAATAACCTTAACGCTAAAGGAAAATCAGCAGCAAGCAGACCAGATTAAAATAGACCAAGAGGTTACTTGGCTGTTAAACCGTGAGCAGTATGAGGCAACGGTAGTGAAAAAAACTTATGATAGTGAAAAGGACCAAATCATTATTACCTGTAAGCTGGATGAAAAAGATATTAGTATGATGGAACTGGATCATAAAACCTATAGGACAGTAGATATCAATATAAATAGTGAGTCAGAGAAATATAATCAGCTTATTAATAATACAGCATTGGTTAAAGAAAATCGAGAGGCCTACATTTATATTATTAAAGAGGATAAGAAGCCTTTTGAGATAAAATATTTTGCCTATAAGATACCAGTAACGATTATTAAAGAAGGCGATGGGATAAGTGCTATAAGTGGTGAATTAAGTAATAATGAGGAAATCGTTAAAACAGCTTCAAAGCCATTACATGATGGCATGGAAGTCAATAAGAAATAGAGGTACTTAGCATGAAAAAAGGAATAGTGTTATTAGTTACTGTTTTTATAGGATTACAATTGATTAAGAACCTCTTGTTGTGGGATTATAAAGCCAGTTATGGGACTTCACGAATAGAAATCTTAGTGAATGGAGCAAGCAGTCAAAAGGGAAAAGAGATGTCTGATAATCAAATAGAAAATGACTATCAAGTGGCTATAAGTAGTTATAAAGAAAATTTAATCGTAGAAAGTGAGAAGGCAGATATAATAGCCGTTAATACATACTGGCATCAGGTTCAAAGACCTCAAATGCTAGAAGGAACCCTTTGGGGAGAAGAAGCAGATGATGAGGGGAGAAAGTATGCAGTCATTAGTGATACTTTAGCAATAAAATTGTGGGGAAGTGAAAAAGTATTAGGCAATATCATTCACATGGAACACCAAATTTATGAGGTAACTGGCGTTTATAAGCGATATAAGAATATAAGGCAGTATCAGCTAGATGATGGAAGAGAAAAAATATATATTCCATTAAAGAGTAGTTTAAGCTGTGAGTGGCCTGTTCAGTTTATGGTGATTGATAGCACGAATCAGAAGGTTGTACCTGATGAAAAAGATTTATGGGGTATGGGGCTAGCTAGTAATAATGATACGGTATGTGATAGGGGAGAATGGTTTAAGCATCAAAAAAGTTTGATACAGCAGCCTATTAGGTGGCTGTGGTTTTTAACATTACCATTTGTCATAGGCATAGTAAAGAAAATAATTCAAGATCATGAGAAAACATGGGAAAAGAAGGGCCTCATAATAGGAGGGATACTGTTATTCATGCTTATCCTATTTAAGATCTGTATGTGGGGATTTTATATCAATCCAAGTCAGCTTCCAAGTGAAAATATTTTTGATTTAACTTTTTACTGGAATAGTTTGCTAAAAGAATGGAGTAACCATAATCAGCTAATCAGATGCCCAGCTAGTCAATTTGAAGGGGCTTATTATGGGTTTAAGTATTGGAGTTACTTTATCAACAGCCTTCAAATAATAATTGAGATAAGCATCGTTTATGGGAATAAGAATTTTATAGATAAAATGATAAAGGTAAATTAATTTGTAGCTACCTGATGTAGTGGTATTATTAGACTTTGCTTTTTCTAATTTATTTTTAATTTAGAAAATTTATAATATAAAATAATTTGAGAAAAAATGATTGACTGTTCTAATATAGCAATGTATAATTTCTGGTAAAAGCTTGGCATGACTGGATAGATTGTATAAAAATATTAGGATGAAAGACTTGTATCTAAGAAAGGAAAATAAAATAATGAAAAAACAAACAGTTCTTATACTGGCAGTTGCAGTGTTATTGAGTCTAACGGCATGTAGCGGTAATAACTCATCCGCTACAAGTACAACTAAGGAAACTGCTTCAACTGACCCAACTACCTCTACTGACTCAATCGACTCAACTGATCCAACCACTTCAACTACCCCAACTGATTCAACTGATTCAACTGACTCAACCGACTCAACTGACCCAACTACTTCAACTGACCCAGCCACACCAGAAGAAACCGAAGTGACAATTCCGTTGGCAAGCTCGGATCTCTCTACTGAATGGTCAAGTTATCAGTTTGAGTTAAATGGGAAAATCTACAGCCTTCCCGTAAGCTACTCCGAATTTGTTGCCAATGGCTGGGCACCCAAAAGTGATAAACAGCTGGCCGATACACTTGAGCCTGATCAATACAGGTTATCTTATATAACACTTTATAACGGCGAAAATGAGATCAGCGTAGAATTTGCTAACCTCGATAAAGAAACGCTTCCTTTAAGCAAGTGTTACGTCAGCGGTGTTATGTTTAGCTCGTTACATAAGGGAAATACACCTATTTTCCCAGGCAACATTGCTATAGGAAGCCCAATGGACACCGTGAAAACTCTGTACGGCGAGCCCCCCGAAAATAAAGAGAGTAGCTATTCAATTGAATGGATGTATCAGAAGCAAATCTACGATGATGTTATAATTTCTTTCGATCCCACTACAAAAATAGTTAATAAGATAAGCATGGAAAACCTCTATTTGCCGGAATAAGCCATGACGAAACTATGAAACAAAATAATGAAAATTATAAAGAAAGCCTCAAATTGATGTGCACCCAAAAAAGTTAGGCATATATTAATTAAGATACTAATCAAAACTACCCGCTAAGAGGGTAGTTTGCTCAGCCTTATAAGGGCATTATACTTACTTGATCCTTAAGGCTCATTAAATTGGTCCGCCAGCTGCTTTTATTTACGGTCAGTCACTAAAGTGACTGACTTATTTATTTCTAGGAAAGTTCTAATTTCCCTCTATTTGTTACTGGTTGTCTGCGAAAACTTTCTAGTAACTTTAAAAATGTATTTTTTATACTCTGATTTATTCCTTATGCCTCCTTTTTTTACTATACCTAAAAATTATAAATTTAATTGATAAAAAGACATATATGTCTCATAATTAAAAAAACACATGTGTCGCAAAATGAGGAGTAAGAAATGGGAATAGAAGGAGAAAAAACTAAAGAACTTAATAAAAAAGAAGCCTATGAGCTTTTTGCCAAAAAAGATTTAAATCAGTAACAATGAAGGAAATTTGTGAATATTCTAATGAAGTAAGTACGAGTTTCTTCATATCATTGACTGCATTATAGAAATGGTTATTGTAAAAGCAATAGGGGAGGATTATTAGATGCAATTCGAGAAAATAATGGAGAAGTATTATAAATACATATATCATTTTGCAATGAAAATTTCTTGTCATCCTCAGTTAGCGGAAGACATTACTCAAGAAACCTTTTTGCAGGCATATAGAAATTTGCATCAATTAAAGGATGATCAAGCTGTTAAGAAATGGCTTAGAACGATTTGCTATAATTGCTTTCTGATGGAATATCGCAAGAATAAGAAAGATATCCTTAATTATGTTGAAGATATAAAAGAACTTGAGCAAGAAGGTGAAATGTTTTCTCTAAGAACTCCTGAGCCTGAGGAAGAAGTGGTGGTGGAGGAAACAATAAAAGAACTACAGAACGGTTGTTTTTATGCCATGGTAAGAAAACTAACATTGCAACAAAGGGTAGTTTTCTCGCTTATGGATATGTTCGGACTACCATTAGCAGAAACCGCTGATATGGTACAGCTTTCTGAAAATGCAACAAAAGGATTATTGTATAGAGCGAGAAAGAATCTTGATGCTTTCTTTTCAGGGCATTGTAATTTGATAAAAGTTGATAATCCCTGTTGTTGCAAAGCTTGGATTGATTTTAGGAAGTCACAAGAAGCTAACCACCAAAAGACTAGGGAATTACTGGAGTCTATAAATGATATGGGGAAAAATTATGAGTTTGATGAAGAGGTTCGAAATAAACTGTATTATTTATATCATCATATGCCAGACATAAAACCAGATCAGCAGTGGTTTAATAATATTCTTGCCTTATTGCAAGATAATGCCTACAATTCTTAAATTTTTATTTTACTTTCCGTATCTTTTCTGAAAAAACCGCATCTATATATTTGTAAGTGGATGTTCACTATACAAATTTTAGAACTAGGAGGAAAAGATATGTTTGAATCAAGATGTGGGGTAGAATGTAGTAAGTGCGAAAAAAAAGAAGCTTTGGGGTGTAAGGGGTGTCTTAACATGAATAAGCCTATCTGGGGAGAATGTGAAGTAAAAAAGTGCTGCGAAAGTAAAGAATTAAATTTTTGTGGTGAATGCAAGGCATTTCCATGTAAGATGCTTGAAGATATGGGGAAAGAATATGGTTATGATACAAGCATTAAAATTGAACAGTGTAGAAAATGGCTATGTGAAGAATAGTAATGACATAGGAGATTCTAAATTTTGTGAGGTACTTAATAAAAATATAGTAAAGGTTAATCCTAAATGGGTAGAGAATTTTATTACGGATAACGAAATAAGAATGAATAAACTTAGTATTAAAGAAGCAAGGAAATATTTATATACATAGCTCAAGATTTAATGCTTATCAGTATTACAATAAGAATTCATAGTATGGACCTTTGGTTTATAATTGTTTTATTTAACTCAATTATATGAAAACCAAATGGTTTCATACTATTTTTCATGGTATTATATAACATATAGTTCCTTTGGGATTTTGATGGACTTACTTTTTAATTATATAGGTTCACCGTAAATCTAAGGGGGAGTTATACTATTTTGAAAGAAAAATCCTAAATTTATACGGATTATGAGGATTTACAAGCGATATAGGAAAAGGAAATAAAGGGGAGAAGTCAGGTGAAAAGAACCAAAGCCAGTTTGATTTTAGTGATGATACTATTTGGTAGTATTGGGTTATTTGTAAGAGAGATTAATTGTACCTCTAGCCAGATTGCTTTAACTAGAGGAGTAATCGGAAGTATATGTTTAGTTTTATCTAGTTTTATCATTAAGCAACCGTTATCTTGGAAGCGTATTAAGCCTAACTTAGGGATTCTAATTGCTTCAGGTATCGCCATAGGGCTTAATTGGATCTTTTTATTTGAGGCATATAAGTATACGACTATTGCTACTGCAACGATTTGTTATTATTTTGCACCAGTTATAGTGATGTTTTTATCACCTTTGATTTTAAAAGAACGTTTATCAGGAGTTAAGATAGCATGTATTCTAGCTGCTATGTTGGGGATGATTTGTATATCAGCGACCGGAGAAGATGCAGGCGGGCAAAATCACTTTCTGGGTATAGCTTATGGCATAGGTGCTGCAGTTTTATATGCTAGCGTAATGATAATGAATAAGTTTCTCAAGGATGTGACTAGCCTAGAAAGCACAGTTCCTCAGCTTGGATTTGCTGCGTTGGCTATTTTACCTTACGTCTTAATAAATGGTGGTTTTAATGTAAGTCAATTAGACAGTCAATCCCTTATTCTACTCATTGTTGTAGGTGTTGTACATACAGGTATAGGTTACCTCATTTATTTTGGAGCTTTTCAAAAGTTAAGCGGACAAACAATAGCAGCATTTAGTTATATAGATCCGATTTCAGCAATTATATTATCTAGCCTCTTATTAACAGAAAAGATGAGTGGGTTACAAATAATAGGGGGGATTTTGATTCTAGGAAGTACGTATATTAGTGAATTTTATAGAAATAAAAAAGTTGAAACAAATATGAGTGAATAATATTATTTTATAAAAAAATAAAAATATTGACAATTTTAGAATATAAGAATAATATAAAAATATACTTCGAGGCACGAAGTAAATAATGAGGTATAGCTATGGCAAAAGATGAATTTAATATTGAAGAGCTTATCTATGCATATATAGATAAATTTAAATTTCTTTTTTTCCCGGAAGAATGGAACAGTGCTTTTTTGGATTATTCCAAGAATGAGATACTAGCCTTGATACTTTTATATAAGAATAAGCAAGTTAATATGACTGAAGTTGCAGACTATATTCATGCACCACTCAATACAGCAACAGGTGTTATTACTAGGCTAGAAAAGAAACAAATAGCTCAGCGCCAAAGAGATGTGGCAGATAAGAGAGTGGTTTTTATTAGCCTGACAGCCTTGGGCGAAGCCTTTGTAAAAAAAGAAATAGAAGAGATAACATATTATCTTAAGGCAATAAATGCAGAACTAGATGAAGAAGAAAAGCGTGTACTGCATAGTATTTTAAATAAGGTGATAACGCTCTTAAAGCAAGGAAGGAATGAGTCAGAAGAGGTCATTAAACCTAAGTCAGTAAAACGTATAAAAATAGAATAACTTAGCAAGCTAAGTTATTTTTTATAATAAATACTTCGAAGAAAGAACTAATCGTCTATCGAATAAAGGAGAGTGCTATTATGGGAAGAATTATTATTTTTACAGGAAAAGGTGGTGTAGGTAAAACCAGCACTGCAGCTGCTCATGGGGTTAAGGCAGCTAAAGAAGGCATTAAAACTTTAATTGTAAGTACAGATGCTGCTCATAATCTGAGTGATTTATTTGGAATGCCCATCAAAGAAGAGCCGACTCAGGTAATAGAAAATTTATATGCCTTGGAGATCGATCATAATTATGAGATGGAAAAGCATTATGGCACTATTTCTAAAGCATTTCAAAGCTTTATGATAACCAGTGGTAATAAGGAAGCTGAGGAGACGTTAGAAGATATTATAGTATTTCCAGGGATTGAAGAATTGTTTTCACTGATTAAAATACAGGAGCTTTATCAAGGAGGAGAGTACGAACTCATTATTGTGGATTGTGCACCAACAGGAGAGACTTTATCACTTTTAAAATTTCCAGAGCTATTTGCTTGGTATATGGAGAAGCTTTTTCCACTAGAAAAAGTGGCCCTTAAAGTACTTAGGCCCATTTCTAAAGTGGCTTTTAAAGTAGACTTACCAGATCAAACTGCCATGAATGACATAGAAAAGTTATACATGACACTAAGTGAATTACAATTGCTTCTAAAGAATAGAGAGATTTGTAGCATTAGAATTGTAACCATCCCTGAAAAAATGGTGGTTGAAGAAACTAAACGCAGTTATATGTACTTGAATTTATATAACTTTAACGTAGATGCCATATATATTAATCGTATGATACCAAAGGATATAGATAATCCTTTTTTTAAACAGTGGCAAACTCTTCAAGAAAAGTACTTAGAAGAAATTCAACTTGCATTTTCCCATCTCCCTACTTATCGCATGAAATGGTATGAAGTAGATTTAAATGGTGTAGAGGCACTTTGGCGTATTGTAAAAGATTCACTTCAAGATATGGAAATTTTCAAGGTACTTAAACTCACTCAAAGTGATACCTTTGAAAAAACAGATAAAGGCTACAAGCTTCAAGTGTTAGTACCATTTTCTACCAAAACAGACTTTGATTTATTTGAATCAGGTGCAGAAATCATTATTAAAATAGGCAATTTTAAGAGAAATATTCCATTACCAAATGTGATGAAGAAGTATAGCGTTGCTTCAGCTAAATGGAACGATGGAGCTCTAGATATTTATTTTGAATAGGAAGAGGTGTTCATATGAATAAGATAGCGTTAAAAAAATTATTAAAAGCTAAACAACTTGAATATGAAGCAGTTAAAGAAATAATGCCAGAAGCAATGAGAGCACATGTAGAGTTGGCCGAAGAAGAAGTATTAAACTTTATAAAAGACATGGCTTGGGAAATGATATATAAGGATGATGATAAAGAGTCAGTGGTTACAGAAAGAAGTATAAACAAAGGGGATAATAAGGCTTATTACTCAGTAAGGGAAAAGCATGCTCAAACTAATAAAGAAAATAAGCAAACTACTGAGTGCAATAACAGGTCAAAAAAGATTGAAATTGATTTTAGTGAGGGGTGATTTTAATGAGAATCATATTATATACAGGAAAAGGCGGCGTTGGTAAGACGAGTATTGCTGCATGTACAGCAGCTCATATAGCAGAAAGAGGAAAACGTGTATTAATTGTAAGCACAGATGAAGCCCATAGTCTAAGTGATTCCTTTGATATCAAATTAGGTAACTCACCTAAAGAAATAGCAAAGAATCTATACGGAATGGAGATTGATACAGTTATAGAAAATGAAATAGCTTGGGGGAATATTAAACACTATTTTAAACGCCTATTAACCTTAAATACGAAGGCGAGTATAGAGACAGAAGAATTATTAGTATTTCCAGGCTTAAGTGAGTTATTATCGCTTATTAAAATCAAGGAAATATATGATGAGGGCTTATATGATGTATTAATTGTAGACTGTGCACCAACAGGGGAAACCATGTCTCTTCTTAAATTTCCAGATGTTTTTAGAGGGTGGATGGGAAAATTGTTTCCTATGAAAAGAAAAGCAGCTAAGCTTGTAGGTCCTTTAGTAGAAGGTGCTACCAAAATTCCTATGCCTAAAGACGAAGTATTTGAAGAGATGGAAAGACTTTATACCAAAATAGATGAGCTTCATGAACTTATGATGGATAAAAAGGTAGTTAGTATTAGAATTGTAACAACACCTGAAAAAATAGTGATAAAAGAAGCCAAGAGAAGTTTCTCCTATCTCCATTTATATGATTACAATGTGGATGCCATTATTATTAACAAGATTTTCCCAAAAGAATCTATGGAGGGGTACTTTAATGCATGGATAAAACTACAGGAGCAAAGCCTTCAAGATATAGAAGAAAGTTTTAAAGGGTTACCTATCTTTAAAGTAGAACTGATGGATAAAGAACTGAGATGCTATTCAATGCTAGAGCAAGTAGGTAGTCAAATTTATAAGGAGTATTTACCAGAGGATATTTTATTTGAGGACAAAATATTTGAAGTTCAGAAGCTACCAGAGGGGTATAGTTTAAATATTCATATTCCATTTGTAGATAAAAGGGAATTAAAGCTTTCTCAGCAAGGAGATGAACTGACCTTAACTATTAAGAATGAGAAGAGATGCTTTACCTTGCCTCAAAAACTTAAGAATCAAGAAATAAACTCAGCTAAATACGAAGATAATCAGCTTAGAATTTATTATTTACCCATAAGTCAAAGTTAGACGAATAATTGATAAAATAATCTGAAAAGTATATAGTAAAGGAGTGAGGGGATTTAAGTATATAAGAGGTGAGAAGGGTGAAACGTTTACTGGGGATTTTATTAAGTTTAATTTTATTGACTATACCGATTTATGCAGATGATGGGGGATATAGTATTGACTCTTATAATGTAGCAATTCAGGTAGGAGAAGATAATATTTTTAATATAAAAGAAGACATAAGCGTTTATCCCGATAATATTTATTACGCAATAGAGGGAAATAGTATTATTGGGTTTTATGAAGGCGTACTTAATCCTAATGAAGGTATCGCAGTTCGTATAGAATTACCTGAAGGCTACTTTAATACCATAACAAGTCATATAAACTGGAATATAAATCTTAATAAGGTTAAGATGATTCCGTTGGGAACATTAGTTATGGCCATAGCCTTATGGCTTATATTTGCAAGAAACCGAAAAGGGTACATTAATGCATGTCCATATCCACCAGAAGGATATAATAGTGCAGAGATAGGGATGATATATACAGGAAAAGCAGATAATAAAGCAGTGGTATCACTATTATTTGGCTTAGCACAGAAGGGTTATTTGAAGATTATAAATTTTAATGTAAAGACGGGAAACTCTAAAAGCTCCTTTGCTTGTGAAAAACTCATGCCATATAAGGGAGAGGATAAGGCTGAAAAGATATTCTTTCAAAGGCTATTTAAAAATAGAGAAAGAGTTGAAGAGAATAAACTTTATGATAGGTTTTATACTGCAATCAATCAGATTAAAAAAGTTTTAGATGATAAAAGTAAAAGAGAAGGCTTTTTTACACAAAGTAGCAGATTGGTAAAGTTAATAGTAACTTTAGTCACACTTATATCCTATGCATTGGTTATGGCTATGAGCTGGATATATGGCGGGGGCAATATGGATGAATTAATAGCCTATACTATATTTACTGGAGCAGGATTGTGGATCATATTATTCTTTATAGGAATAGGGAAGTTTATTATGGGAATAAAAGAATTTATTTTAAGTAGTATTTTCGTAATAATGGGAATAATATTTGTGGCACTACCTACATGCACATTTGCTAGTCCAATGCTAATCAATTATCCAGAGTTAACACCTATTATTGTAATGAATATGGTATGTTTTGTATTAATACTTATGATTATAAAAAAGATGAAAAAACGTACACCTTATGGTCAAAAATTATATATACAAATTAGAGGATTTATTGAGTACATAAAAAAGGTAGATGAGGAGACACTTATAAAATTAAGGGAAAGTAATCCTAACTATTTTTATGAGATATTACCATATATGATGGCGCTAGGAATTAGTAAAAGAAATATGGAAAAGTTTAATTTGCTAGCTACAGTATCGCCTATGTGGTATGAGAGTATAGCATTTAATAGTTGTACCTTCCATCAGGATATATATAGAGTCATGCAAGTAGCAGAACGGTCCATGATCTCAACACCAGATAGGTCAGAAGGTTCTGATAGAAGCAATGAAGGATTTTCGGGAGGAAGCTTTGGTGGAGGTGGCGGCGGTTCTTGGTAAAAGCAGTGACTCAATGAACAGGATATTAAACACATAACTATAAAATAGAACGGGATTAATGAAAAATAAAAACTAGATTATCGGAATAGAGTGATAACCTAGTTTTTATTTTAGATAAATGATGTTTTTAATTACAATAAAATGACTAGAAGATATCCTCTAAAAACCACGGCTACCACCACCGTGGCTACGTCCGCTACTAGAACGATGCATAGATGAACCACCACCGCCTCCACCAGAACCTGAGCTTTGAATTTTGGTTTTAGTAGTGTGGGTTGAAATAAATTGATCGTGTTTTTCACTATAGTTCACAGATAATCTATCTGGCAAAGTAGCAGGAACGGTATGACGTGGGTGCTTATAGCGATAACTGATAATAAATCTGACAATAAAAGCCATCACAAGTGCTGCAAGAAAGGCAATACCTGCATAGATTAAATAATTTTTTGCAGTTAGAGGATTACCATAGCTATTGGTAAATGGTTTTTTACCATCTTTGAAATTTAAATGACCATCAGAAGGAATGCCAGATTTAAAGTAGGTTTCTACACCAGTAATAAACGTGATACAGCCTTGATAATAATGGGCATCAGTAAGGTATGGAGCAATGGTATCCATTAGGGTATCAATACGCCTATCGTCTAAATATTTAGCACTTAGACCGCTAGTAGAGATAGCTAACTCTCGGTTATCCATATCAATCAAAAAGAGAACCCCATCCCAATTATCACCATAACCATAGCCGTTTGTATCATAGAAATCATCAGCATAAGCTGTGGCAGTTTTGCCTTTGGCATCATTAGTAGTGACTATAACTGTTTCCATCTGGTAAGTTTCACTAAGCATATTAAGATCTTTCTCAAGACTTTCAATTTCATCCAGACTAAGTAAATTGGCTAAGTCATTCACTCTAGGTACAGCAGCCATAAGAGAACTACATAAAGTAAAAAAGCATATTAAAGCAAGGATTGAAGAACTAATTCTATGTTTCATTATGCAAGACCTCCTGTATAAGCTAATACAAAAAAGACGATAGCAAAGGTAATGAGAAATACCCATAAGAATAAGAAGTTAAGCTTCTTACTACAAACAGGAAGGCTACCAAATGTCTTGCCTGTTTGGCCATTCATAGCAAACATATAGGTCTGGCCTTTATAAAGATAAGTAAGTATCCATGTTGGCATTAAGGTATAGTGAAAACGTGTACGGTGAATTTGGACATTTTTACTACCTACGGAGGTAGTGGTATAGCCATGAATGGAATGACGTAGTTCAGCCTCCACTGCAGACTCAACTCTATTTTTAATGATAGGATAAATCATTTCTTTATCTACATCATACTTTTCAGCGATAAAACCTGTGAGGTAAGAGTATGAGAAGTCTTCAAGGTCATCATAGTCAAATGGCCCAATACTTTCCATGATTTTATCATCTGCTTTTTTTGAGGCATCATGAGGTAAATAGTAAAAAGACATTGAGGCAGCACGGGACACTGCATAGATGTCGGTTTGTGTATAACGATAACTACCACTATTCCAAGATTTAATCTTCTTACCTGTTGCACGCATATAGCCAGAAGTATCACAATCTACTAGCCAATAAGGAATATAGACACCAGCTATTTTTTCAAGTTGACTAGGAGAAGAGAAGTCATCTGGTAAAAAGTGCTTCTTCTTTCGCCATGTAAGAAAGGTTTCAAGTGCCTGTTCTTTGCTTTTCTTAAATGGAATAACCTTGGATGGCTTAAACTCATCAGAAAGTTGTTTGGAAAAAACAACAGGGTTGTGACAATAGCAACACAAGGTAGCAGCAGTTACTTCATCAGTAACAATTTGAGCACCACAACTAGGACAGGTATAGAGATTAGTAGTACTAGCTACGTTTGTATTTTCACCAGCTTCTTCAATGCATTCCTCACCTGGCTGAGTATAGCTTTGCTCTGTTGTTAAAACTTCTAATTCATGCTCACTAAAGCTACTAAAACAATATTCACATTTGAGATTTTGATCTTCTGGATTAAAGCTTAAATTCCCTCCACAATTGGGACACTTATATGAGATAACAGACAATAAAACCCCTCCTTACATAAGCCTATAAAAGGCTATCATTGAATAAAGTATAGCATATTGTGTAAATATTGTGAATGTAGGGTCATGATTATAAGGAAAGGTTTTATTATATTTTAAGCAAGAGGTTTCATGCTTTTGCATAAGAAGATCACCATATCTACTTGATGCTCTTTAGCATAAGCCTCTACATCATCTATTGTATTATAACGAATATCTAACATTCTTACTTCTTGAACTGCAGTGGATAAATAAGCTGAGACAGGAATGGCAAAGGAATCTTTAACGATCAATATTTTTTTGCCATCTGTATTTAATTTGTTTTCTACAATAACTTCAGGATAATCACCGCCAAAGTAACTTGCATAGCGATTGGTATAGACAGTATCAGACATATTTAAATAGTCTTCATGCAATATTGCCTTATTAAAGTCTCCTTCATAGGTTCTAGAACCATCACTTTTATTAATGGTCACAGTGTAGTCTGTATTGAAGGTAGGTGTAATAAGGGTATAATCATCTAAACCTGCATAGTACTTACCAACACGTCTTCCTTGAGAACCTAAAAACACATTTTTATAGGTAGTGTATTGGAAGCTTGAAGGGTCCTTAATGATGTGATTGGCATCTAAATTAAGGTTAGTCTCTTGATTCACAGCATCTATGATTTTGCCAGTTGCCCATAAGGCAGTTTCATTAGTCCAGTGGTGATCAGTCCTATAAAAGAGTGTTTTTTTATCTAATTCATCCTCTTTAGCAAGGGCTCTTAAATCTAGATAATTGACACCACCATTTTTGAGACTTGCTAGAAGTGTATCCATATTTTCATTAGAATAATCTTCTACAGAAGGTGGTAATTCTGTAAAGCCTTCAATCACCTTATTAGGAGCTTGGACAAATAAAAGGGGTATATTTACGGCATCCAATTGAGCCTTTAGGTTAATAAGATTATTTGCAATGTTGGTTTCATCCAGTTTAAAAGTAATAAACTGTAATATATCGTGGTTATCTTTAAGAACTGTATTAGAAGGATTGGCATCACGAATATAATGTCTTCCAAGGAGATTTTCCCCAAGGCCATACCAGTTTACAAAGAAGTCCTTTTGATAAACATAATCCTTAAAGCCGTTTTCGATTCCAGAGGTAAAACCTGTTATAGCAGCAAATAGTTTATTTGCAGGGGTAGTGGCCTCTGTGATTTCCTGCGACATTGATTTGATAACGGTCTTACCAATAGCAGGAGCTTGGGTTACTAATGTAAGTAAGCCACCTAGTGAAAGAGATACACAAAAAAGGCCAATAACCCACTTATTATATAGGGTAGTTTTCATTTTCCTAATTCCTTTCTAATGTATGAGCATAGTGTAATCATTAATAATGTCATTAAAGTAACTGATCTATTTAGAAATTAAAATAAATAAATGGATTATAGCTACTTTTAATAAGGTAAGCTAGTACTGTTATAAATAAGAGGATACCTACAATAAGTGTAGCAACTTGTTTTACACGGTAAAGTGAAGAATCAGAAGTAATCTTAAAACGTGAAAACAGCTTAGATAGAGGTAGACAAAGTAAGATACCAATGCCTAAAAGTATCCAATTTTCTTGCCAATAAAGTAATCCCAAATTCCCAAGTAAAACGCTGCTATTAAGACCAAACATAGACTTAATATATTCAAGGGCATAGCCAATAGAGTCGGCACGAAAGAGTACCCAGCCCAA
The DNA here is from genome assembly GCA_023436395.1 of Bacillota bacterium. Classification (GTDB taxonomy): domain Bacteria; phylum Bacillota; class Clostridia; order Lachnospirales; family Cellulosilyticaceae; genus Cellulosilyticum. Next base: position 79,384 of record JAEZJJ010000066.1, read on the forward strand.
TATAACAATGAGTAATAGATAAATGTGGCTAAAGACGCGACTTCTTTGTAAGCGTTTTTCTAAGTTTAAGAACTTCTCTAAGGCAATCCAAACAAAGAAGTAAAGTCCCCAACAAATGAAGGTCCAATTTGCTCCATGCCAGATCCCAGTAAGTAACCATACTACAAATAAATTACGGAAGAGTTTAAGGTTTGAGTTTACACGACTTCCACCGAGAGGAAAGTAAACATAGTCTCTAAACCATGAACCTAAAGAAATATGCCATCTTCTCCAAAACTCTGAAACGGATTTAGCAAGATAAGGAGCATTAAAGTTTTCGTTGAAGTGGAAACCGAACATTTTTCCAAGACCTATAGCCATATCTGAATAACCAGAGAAATCATAGAAGATTTGAAGCATATAGCCTATCGCCCCAAGCCATGCAAAACCAATAGCTATTTCACCCGCAGGCATACTAAAAGCCTTGTCTGCAATAAGTCCAAATTGATTAGCTAATAGGACTTTCTTACCCATACCCTTTATGAAGCGTACAACACCTTCTGCAAAATCATCACTTGTTTCTTTTCGATGTTCAATTTCTGTAGCTACTGTTTCATACCTAACAATAGGACCAGCTACTAATTGAGGGAAAAGTGCTACATAAAGTGCTACATTAAGAGGATTTTTTTGAACCTTTCCTCTTTCCATATAAACATCCAATACATATGACATCCCTTGAAATGTAAAAAAGGAAATTCCAATAGGAAGAATAATGTTAGGGATGCTAATATTTGCATTAAAAAGTTGATTCGTTGTTTCTAACATAAAGCCTAAATATTTAAAAATACTTAAGATACCTAAGTTCCCGATGACAGTAAGTATTAGAATCATCTTAGCCATTTTAGGTTGACTTCTATAGTAATCTACGTAATAGCCACCTACATAATTTATAAAGATACAAAACAGCATAAGGAAAACATACTTAGGTTCTCCCCAGCCATAGCAGATTAGACTCATTAATAATAAAAAGAGATTCCGACTTTTTCTCTTTTTTAATAAACCATAGTAAATACCTATGGTAATAGGTAGAAATAAAAATAAAAAAACCGTGCTTGAAAATAACATAAACCTACTCCTTTCTTTTTACACTTAAACATAAAAAAAGTATAAAAAAGAAACCTTAATGTTTCCTTAATCACAATTTAAAAAATACTAGTTGTCCATTTGAATAGGTATAAAGAGTGTAAAGACACTTCCTTTTCCATAAGTTGAAGACACTTGAATTTTAATGTCCATACTGTTACATAAAGATTTTAAGATACTTAAACCAATGCCACTACCTTCTATTCCAAGGGAACGGACAGTACTACTTCTAAAGAAACGATCAAATAAACGCTTCAAATCCTCAGTTTCAATGCCTAGTCCTGTGTCTTCTATATCTACTTTTAGATTTTTACCTATGAGGGTTACTGAAAGGCTAATGGTATCATTAACCTGAGTATAGCGAAAGGCATTTTCTAATAGGATAATAAGTGCCCGTTTCACTTTTGGCTTGTCCCAATAAACCTCTATAGATTTTTGAGGTAAATGGAGCTGAAAGCACTTTGTTTGAAAATCTGCCAACTCATAATAAAACTCACCAATTTCCTTTAGAAATTCATCTAATGAGAAAGAAGTAAGTTCAAGGGCTACTCCCATATCTTCCTTGGAGAGTAGTAAAAGATCACTATTTAATTTTTGAATACCATTGAGCTCAGTCATCATCTGAGAGAATTGGTCTAACTGAGAAGCAATGGAGTCATTAGGTTTACGAAGGATAACTTCTAATTGTCCTTTTATTACAGCTAAAGGGGTCCTCATTTCATGAGCTGCATCTTGGATAAAGTAGCTTTGTTGATGATAGGCTTTCCTAATAGGTTTAATAGCCATAAAAGCTAAATATCTAGATAAAGCAAGGGCAAGAGCAATCAGAAGAAAGAGACTAATGAGTAGAGCCTGCAAAAGTTGATGCATGGAATCTACTTCAGAGTTAATATTGGTGATAAGCTGTATAATAAGCCCATCATGTTCAAAGCTTACACCTCTATACATATTATCTTCTAAATGAAGGTTAACAAATCCACCTTTATAATTTTCAGGAAAGACAGGTCTAGTGGTAGGTAAAAGATGATGATTAGAGCTTTGTTGAACAAGCTCACCATCTAACCAAACGAAACTTATAATATTAGGTGTAAAAGGGGCAGGTAAAACAACCTTGGTAGTTTCACCACTTTCTTTAATGAGGTCATTACTTGTTAAAATAGTATTTTTATAAGTGGCAAGCTGCTGGTCAATAGTACGATAAACCCTAGCATTATAGGTGATAAGGGTAATAAGAGAGAAGACGATTAAGCAACTAAACACGACACTCATACATACTAATACAATGCGTCTATGTGTTTTAGAAAAAAGATTACGCTTCCTTTTGTTCATCTAATATATACCCCATTCCACGTTTGGTTACAATGAATTGATCATACCCATAAGGGCTAAGCACTTTTCTTAAGCGACTCATATAGACTTCCACAATTTCAATAGTCGCATCACTATCATAACCGCATAGACGCTCAAAGATTTGTTCTTTAAAAAGAATGACGTTTTTATTTAAAATGAGATATTCTAATAAGCTATAAAGCTTTTCATTAAGCATAATAACCTGATTGTGAAGAAGTGCCTCTTTCTTAGCCATATTAAGCCTTAAGTCTTTAAAGACCAGATTGTTAGAGGTGGCTATTTTCCCTAGGCTTTTGAGAATAACTTGCATACGTGCCTTAAGTTCTTCCATAAAGAAAGGTTTAGTTAAATAATCATGGGCACCGAGACTAAAAGCTTTAAGTTTTTCCCCTAAATCTTCTTTAGCAGTTAATATAATAACACCTGTCCCTATCAGATGTTTTTCTTCTATATAACTAAGGACACTGAGACCATCTTTACCAGGTAGCATTAAATCTAATATAACTAAGTCATAGGAGTAAGCATTGAGGTAAAGTAGTGCATCTTCAGCACTATAGACAGGCTGCACCTCAAATGTATCATTAAGGTAACTTACGATATTTTGACTTATTTTTATATGATCTTCTACAAGTAATACTTTAATCATGGTGCCTCCTAAATGGGTAGATAAGTAGTCTTAAGTAGTATAATACCACATTTTTACTTTTATATTAGTGTAGGATTAGCAGTATTAGAAACACCCCCTATTTAAGTGAAATAGAGGGTGTTTGTAAGTTCTATGCCGCTAATAAATGTTGTACTAGACACACATTCATCAGTAGAACAAGCTTTAAAGGTTGGCTGATTGAAGTTTTGTAATGCCATTAATAGATCCTCAATATGTTCACTGCAAGTATCCCATAGATTAACTACCATGGGGCTAATATTAGAAGAAGCATTAGTGCTACCTAGGTAGGTATAGGCACCACGGGTAGTCGTAGCCAATTTTGGGGCTAAAAGGTAGGCGCCAAACTGGAAAGTAGGTAGGCTTAGAAGTGTATTATAACGACTAATAAGGACATTGAGGCGAGCAATAGCATCCATCACATATTTGTTTTGGATCGTAAAAGAAAGAGAAGTATTGTCTGTACGATTAGTTGCATGAAGACAATGGGTACAATAAGAAAAAGATTCACTATTAGTGCAGCCATTAGCCATGGAGTAACTTTCATTAGAAGCACAGCCACTACCCTTATTGCACAACACACTAATACCCAAGGACCTGTTATTAGGCAAAGGAAGAGAAGTAGAAGGTGTAATATTTGTATATTGACTCCTATTATTGGAATTTCCAGAAGAATTCGTTTCAGTAGAGCTATTACCATTGGTTTCAGTTGTGGTTTGAATAATGGTATGAGAAGAATTTTTACTAAGACTTTTTGCAGTACTATGGTTACGTTGTATAAATCCAGATAAGGTATCATAAAGGGACATGAGTTCACTTAGAATGAAGTTAATAGTACACCGTGATACAGGGGTTGCTAATAAGAAAAGAACATAGTCTTCTGCCATCCCCATTAACTTATTAAAGGTAGTTAATATAGGTGTTGTAGGTGCATCTGGCACGACAGAAATAGTGGCAAGAGAAGTATGTTCATAGGAATGAAACAGCTCATCTAAAAGCTGAATGTTTTCCTCAGGAGAAAGCATGGTAATTTGAATATCAGGAAAGGTTTGGAGTAAACCATTATTTAGAATTTCTAGGCCTGTTTGATCATACTCCTGTCCTTTGATACCAATATAAATAAAAAACTGCCCTGCGCTTACTTGTAGGCAGTAACCAATAGTTATATTAAGACTGGCCAAGGCGTTTAGTACATAAGAAAAAGTACCGAAAGTCGTAGAAGCAGGAAAGCCTTGGACTTTTAGAAAACCTATATAGGGACAGGAGGGGTTAGAGGAACAGACTGAAAATTGGGTCAGCTCATATAGATAAGGAGAGTTTACAAGTTCCTCATATTTAGCAATTGCACTCTCCAAAAGGCAGCTATCTTTTGGGTCATACATATAGAACACTCCTTTATCATAAGGTGTCGTAATAGTGTATGCGAGAGAGCTAGATTAATATGAGCAATTTAAGCCTGTAAGGTTGCTTCTAGAATCCATACAAACTGATTCATTTGTTTAAAATGAACGGTATAGTTAAATTGTTTAAAAGCATTGCTAAGTACCTCGTGTGTCGTATAAAATTCCATTTTTAAATCTTGAGCCAGATGTGTAAAACCATAGTTTTCAGCCCAATTTAACAAATCAGAAGCTGCTTCTTGAGATTCATACATAGTATCTGCAATGATAATCTGTCCACCTCTATGAAGTTTGGTAGTTAAAAAGGCGATAGCTTCAACTTTTTCTTCATCTTGTAAATGATGAAAGGCATAACTAGAAATAATTGCTGATGCACTTTGATCAGGAATATCTAAAGTAAGAAAAGAACCATTTTGAACAGGGATGTGAGGGTATTTAGTAGCTGCTAACTCTCGCATTTTTGCATTTGGCTCAATACCAATAACATGATAACCTAAGGTACTAGCAGCAGCGCCTAAGTTGCCTGTACCTGAACCAATATCTAAAACAGTACTGGTAACAGGGGCTTTAATAAGAGCAACTGTTTCTTTTAGAATTTCTTCATAGTTCTTAAATACTTCATAGTATTCGCCTTTTTTAGTATAGACGGTTTCATCATAATGAGTAGCCCAATTATCAAAGAGGTCATTAAAGCGATAATCAGAAAGATTCATATCAAAGTTATAGAGATTCTGGCTAAAATAGCGATCACTTCGATCAGGAAAGATGGCTACGATATTAGCATGGTTGCTAGCTTTATAAGCTTGCTTAATGGCACCAGCTAAAGCTGCTCCAGAAGAAGAACCTACTAATACGCCCTCTTTTTTGCCTAGAAGCTGAACATAGTAATAGGCTTCCTCATCAGAAATCTTTTCTACTTCATCAATATAAGCTTTATCAAATAGAGAGGGAATAAAGTGATTACCAATCCCTTCAATATGATAAGTGCCTTCTTCGCCGCCCCCTAGAATAGAACCCTTAGGGTCACTGAGTACAATTTTGATATTGGGATTTTTCTCTTTGAGATAAGAGGCAATTCCCATGATGGTTCCTCCTGAACCTGCACCAGCCACGAGAATATCTACCTTTCCATCAAGAGCATCATAGATTTCTTTACCTGTTTGGCGATGTGCCTCACGATTAGATAGATTATCAAATTGTTTAGCCATAAAACTTGTAGGAATTTGACGAGTTAGTTCCTCTGCTTTTCTTACAGCACCTTCGATACCCTCTTCAGTAGGTGTGATAATTAATTCTGCACCGAGAGCACGCATGAGGATTTGTTTTTCAATAGCAAATTTAGCAGGAATCACAAGCTTAAGTTGATAGCCTTTTTCAAAAGCTGCCATAGCTAGACCTATACCAGTATTACCAGCAGTGGCCTCAATGATCGTATAGCCAGGTTTCAATAAGCCACTTTTTTCTGCATCCTCTAGAATCTTAAGACCTATACGGTCTTTAATGCTACCACCAGGATTGAGATATTCTAGTTTACCAAAAATATTTATATTAGGACTTGGTGAAATATGATTAAGCTTTAGTAATGGGGTGTTACCAATAAGTTCACGGATATCATTCATATAGTGCATATAAAGCACCTCCTTTTTTATTTAGAAGCAATAAGAGCCTGATTTAGATCAGCAATTAAATCGTCAACATCTTCAATACCTACAGAAAGGCGAAGAAGTCCATTGGTTATACCAAGTGCATTTCGTTGTTCTTCAGGAATAGAAGCATGTGTCATTGCTGCTGGAAGACAAATGAGGCTTTCCACGCCGCCAAGGCTTTCTGCAAGAGCAATAAGCTTAACATTTTCTACAAATTTTAGAGCAATTTGAGGATCATTTAGCTCAAAGGAAATCATAGCTCCTATACCTGGATAATAAATGTTTTTTACCTCTTTAAGGGTTTTTAGGAAACTAACAATCCTTTTAGCATTAGCCTGAGATTTTTCTAAACGAATGGCTAGCGTCTTAATCCCTCTTATTAATAAGAAACTATCTTGAGGTCCAAGTACACCGCCTACAGCATTTTGAAGAAAAGCAAGTTTTTCCTTATGTGCTTCATTAGAAACTACCACAAGGCCAGCAACTACATCACTATGACCACCTAAATATTTAGTACCACTATGCACAACAATATCTATGCCATGTTCTAAAGGACGTTGTAAATAAGGGGTTAAGAAGGTGTTATCGACTACTGAAATAAGATGATGTTTTTTTGCTAATTGGCTAATACCTGCTAGATCCGTTAACTTCATTAGAGGATTAGTAGGTGTTTCAACAAAGATGGCTTTAGTAGTAGAAAGGATAGCTTTTTCTACAGCATTAAGATTAGAAGTATCTACTAAAGAATAGGAAATACCTAGAGGAGTAAAGACTTTATCAATGACTCTAAAGGTACCACCATAGACATTATCTGATAAGAGAATATGATCACCTGATTTAAAAAGCATTAGGACTGTAGAGAGAGCAGCTAATCCGGAAGCAAAGGCAAAACCAGCAATACCTCCTTCTAAGTCTTTAATAAGTTCTTCCAAGGCCTGCCTGGTAGGATTTCCTGTTCGTGCATACTCAAACCCTTTATGTTTACCAATCCCTTCTTGTCTAAAAGTAGATGTTTGATAAATAGGGATATTAACAGCGCCTGTAAATGCATCTTCTGAGATACCACCGTGTATAACTTTTGATTCGAATTTCATAAGAGAGCCTCCTTTTAATAAAAATTAATAAAAAAATTATGAAAATAGAAAATTAAAAATTAAAAAGAGTATACATCAAAAATAATTCCTAGTAAATATATTTATTTATAAGTAATTAAAACGTGAATGTCCTATAGGAGAAAAATTATTGAGTATCAAGGAGTGAGATAAGACTCTATTTTTTATGAAGCTTAAAAATGAGGGATGAGAGATTATATAGGTAAAAATTATAACCTGACATTAACAAAACATATACCCAAGAAAACGGAAGGGCTATAAGCTATTGTGGCTCTAAGAAAAGACAAGATATAAATATACTAAAAATTCTAAAAAAACAAAAAACGTTTGTTGACAGTTTTAAAGTGGGTGAATATACTACTAAACATATACAACAAGTAAGAAATGCCAAATTGAATAGTTGATTATCTAGAGAGGTGGAGGGACTGGCCCAACGATACCCAGCAACCTGAAAGAGTGAAAGCTTTCAAGGTGCTAATTCCAGCAAATCAGAAATGATTTGAAAGATAAGAGTATGTAGTTCATTAACTTTAAAGACTACTTTCTTATCTTAAAAGAAAGTAGTTTTTTATTATCTACAGAATAAAATGAGAGGCTAAAGTAAAAGCTACGGGTTTAGCTGATTAAAGGGAGGAAGAAGAATGAGTCAATTAAGTCATAGATTAGACGGGTTTGGAGAATCAGTTATTAGAAAAATGACACGTATTGCAAATAAGTATGGAGCAATTAACCTTTCACAAGGTTTTCCAGATTTTGATCCACCTCAGGTATTAATAGAAGAACTACAGAGGGTGGCTATAGAAGGACCTCATCAATATGCAGTGACTTGGGGAGCACAAAACTTTAGAGAAGCTTTAGCAAAGAAGCAAGAGCACTTTATGGGCATTAAATTAAATCCAAATGAGAATATCGTTGTAACATGTGGTAGCACAGAGGCAATGATGACAGCGATGATGGCAGTTTGTGATAGTGGTGACAAAGTAGCAGTATTCTCACCATTTTATGAGAATTACGTGGCTGATACAGTGCTTTGTGGTGCAGAGCCTATCTATATTCCTCTTAAACCACCTACCTTTAACTTTGATAAAGAAGAACTTGAAGCAGCCTTTAAGGCAGGAGCTAAGGCCCTTATTCTTTGTAATCCCTCTAACCCAACAGGAAAAATATTCACCAAGGAAGAGTTATTAGTTATTGCAGATTTAGTTAAGGAATATGATGCCTACGTTATAACAGACGAAGTATATGAGCATATCGTTTTTGAACCATCTAAGCATCATTATTTTGCAGCGTTACCAGGTATGTTTGAAAGAACTATTTCCTGTAGCTCACTTTCAAAGACTTATTCTATTACAGGATGGCGACTTGGCTATGTTATAGCACCAAAGCATGTTATCGATCAGTGTAAAAAGGTACATGACTTTTTAACAGTAGGTGCAGCTGCACCACTTCAAGAAGCAGCAACAGTAGGCCTTCAATTAGGTGAAGATTACTATAAAGAGCTTACAGAATTATATGCAAAGAAGAGAGAATTATTTCTATCAGGACTTGATAGCATAGGCCTTAAGTACTTTAAGCCAGAAGGTGCCTATTACGTGATGGTAGATATAAGTGAATTTGGTTTTAACTCAGATTATGAGTTTGCAAAAAGGCTAATAAGGGAAATAGGAGTGGCTGGTGTACCAGGGTCTAGTTTCTTTAAGGAACCCGTTAATCAATATATAAGATTCCACTTTGCTAAGAAACCAGAAACTTTAGAGTTAGCCATAGATAAGTTAAAGGAGATTAGAAAACATTTTTAGGAGGTGTTACAATGATTCGTTTTGAACAAGTGAATGTGAGTTTTAAGCAAAAAAATCAAATCGTTAATGCTGTTAGCAATGTATCACTTCATATCGAAGCAGGAGAAATCTTTGGAATAGTTGGAGGAAGTGGTGCAGGTAAAAGTACATTGGTAAGAATCATTAATGGATTACAAAAACCTACTTCAGGAAGTGTTTTTGTAGAAGGAGAAGATGTAACAAAGCTTTCTTCTAAAGAGATTAGGGGTTTAAGAAAGAAAATCGGTATGATCTTTCAACACTTTAATTTAATCTCAAGAAAAACAGTAGGTCAAAATGTAGAGTTTGCTCTTAAAGTGCAAGATTACCCCAAACAAAAAAGAAAAGCTAGGACTAAAGAATTACTTGAACTAGTGGGACTAGAAGATAAAGAAAATGTTTATCCAGCTAGTTTAAGTGGTGGACAAAAACAAAGAGTAGGTATAGCAAGAGCATTAGCAGCAAATCCAAAGATTTTACTTTGTGATGAAGCAACTTCTGCATTAGATGTGCAAACAACAGAGGAAATTGTGGATATCTTAAAGGGGATTAATGCCAAGCTGGGGATTACTATTGTATTTATCACTCACCAACTAGAAGTAGCTAAAAGACTATTTTCAAAAGTAGCAGTGATGAATCAAGGAGAGATTATAGAGGTAAATAGTGCATATGAGCTATTTGCTAGTCCAAAATCAGCATTAACAAAAAGGTTAGTAAGGGCTCAAATTGAGGTGCCGGAGAGGGTAATTGATGCAGTAAAGGGTGAAATCATCAAATTAACTTATAGGGGTGAAAAGAGCTTAGAACCTATCATAGCTTATACGAACAAGAAGTATGATGTAGTTCTTAACATTTTGCATGGTGATATTGATTATATCCAAGAAAAACCAGTAGGAATCCTAGTAGTTAGTGTAGAAGGTGATGCTAAAGCTATTAGTGAAGCACTGAAGTATATAGGAGAAAACATTGAAGAAATAGAATTAGTTAGTCCAAAGGAGAGTGAAACGGCATGAAAATAGATGAATTAATAGAAGCCCTATGGCAAGCAACAATGGAGACTGTTTACATGGTAGGCATATCAATGATTATTGCCATTATCTTGGGGACGGTTCTTGGTTTACTGCTTTATATTACAGCCTCACCTTTATTACACAAAAACAAAGTGGTTAATGCTATTTCTGGTTTTGTAGTCAATGTTATTCGGTCGATTCCATTCATTATTTTGCTAGTGCTACTTTATCCTTTTACAGATTTATTACTAAACACCACTATAGGTGCAAAGGCAGTAACTGTACCACTTACAGTAGCCGCGGTAGCTTTTCTGGCAAGGCTTATAGAAGGGGCTTTTTCTGAAATAGATAAAGGGGTTATAGAAGCTTCACTGGCTATGGGAGCTGGTGTTAAATATATTATTTTTGATGTGTTACTGGTAGAAGCCCTACCTGGGATTGTAAGAGCTATTACTGTTACTTTAATAAGTATTATTGGGTACTCATCAATGGCTGGAACAGTTGGTGGGGGTGGAATAGGAGACTTAGCTATTCGCTATGGCTATCAACGTTATCAGACAGATATACTCATTATTACTGTGATTTTATTAGTGGTGGTAGTACAACTTATTCAAATGGTAGGAGAAAAAATAGCTGTCAATTTGACTAAAAAGTAAGCTGAGTCTAAGAAGTTATAAAAAATAAATTTAAAATTAAAAACATGAGGAGTGGAATATATGAAAAGAAGATTAGTTTATGGAATAGGTGCAATTATTTTAAGTCTTGGAACATTAGTAGGTTGCGGAAGTGGATCACAAGGAACTGCAAGTACAGCTAGTACAAGTGGTGATACAAGTCAAAGCACACAAACAGAAAAAACAACCATTAAGTTTGGAACTTGCCCAGGGCCTTATGGGGATATGGTGAAGTATGCCATTAAACCCTCACTTGAAGAGAAAGGATACAAAGTAGAGATTATTGAATTCAGTGATTATGTGCAGCCTAATCTAGCATTAGGAAAAGGTGAAGTAGATGTCAATGTATTTCAACATAATGTGTACTTTGAAAACTTTAAGAAAGAGCATCAATTAGAGCTTACAAAGCTCATCAACATCCCAACAGCAGGACTTGGATTTTATTCTAACAAGTATAAAGACATTAGTGAAGTAGCAGAAGGTGCTACCTTTACAGTTCCTAATGATGTAACGAACCTAAGACGTGCTTTATTTGAGGCTCAAAAAGCAGGTTTATTAAAAATTGATGAAACAGTAGAAGTAGCTCAGTTCAGTGAAAAAAATGTACTAGAAAATCCACTAAACTTAAAGATTACACCAGTAGAAGCAGCACAGCTTCCAAGAACGCTTGAGAGTGCAGACTTAGCGGCTATTCCAGGTAACTATGCTTTATCAGCAGGTATTGATTTAAATAGTGCTATCTACAAAGAAGTGTTAGTAGAAGATATGAAGAACATTATTGCAGTAAGAACTAGTGATGTAGATAGCCAATTTGCTAAAGACATCTTAGAAATCGCTCAATCTGAAGCTTTTAGTAAGGTAATTGAAAGCAGTGAATATCAATTTAGTGGTTTCCAAAAACCAGAATGGTACACCACCAAATGGGGGAAATAGGTCAATAAAACTGTAGCTAGAATGTTTATGTATGGTGAATGAGGGGTGAATAAAAATGTTCGAGCAGCTGAAAGCATTAATTGAAGATGAAAATAGGGTGATTACAACAAGTATAGATGAAAAATATTATTCAGACCATCTTGGCCATATTAAAGTAAAACCAGCTGCAGTAGTTGTTGTAGTTTCTACAGATGAGGTTAGCAAAGTCTTAAGCTTTGCTAACACCCATCATATTCCAGTAGTGCCAAGGGGAGCAGGGACAGGTCTTACAGGAGGGACAGTTCCTACAGAAGATAGTATTGTCATTGATCTAACAAGACTAAATCGTATACAGCATTTAGATAAGGAGACTATGACATTAACGGTTGAGGCAGGTGTGCTACTTGAAGAGGTTCAAGCTTTTGCAGAGAGTAATGGATTATTTTATCCACCAGATCCAGGAGAAAAAGCTTCTACCATAGGTGGCAATATTAGCACTAATGCAGGTGGTATGAGAGCTGTTAAATACGGCGTTACAAGAGACTATGTAAGAAGCATAGAAGTCGTTTTAGCAAATGGCGACATCGTAGAGCTTGGAAGTAAAAATATAAAAGATAGTACCGGGCTAGACCTTAAAGATTTACTTATAGGTTCAGAAGGCACCTTGGGTATTATTACAAGGGCAAAACTAAAGCTTATTCCTAAACCTAAGGTAGCTACAAGTGTGCTTGTACCCTTTGGGGCCTTGGAAGAGGGAATAGATACGGTACTAGATATAAAAGCTTCGAGTGTGGATGTGGCAGCTATTGAATTTGTCCCAAAAGAAGCGATTAGTTTATCGGAACGGTACTTAAAATTAGAGTTTCCTACTCATAGCGGTAATGCTTATTTGATCCTCACCTTTGATGGAGATACTTCAAATTATGTAAAGGATAACTATGAAAAAGTAAGAGAACTATGCTATCACCATAACGCCCTAGATTTTCTCGTGTTAGAGGATGAAGAGAGTTTTGCGAGAACTTGGCAGATCAGGGGAGCCATTGTAAAAGCCATAGAAAGTGTCTCTGTACAAGAACCTATAGATATTGTCGTACCTATTAATAGAAGTGCTGAGTTTGTGAAATATGCAAAAGAAGTTTCAAATCGCTATCAAGTAGCTATTCAAAGCTTTGGGCATGCAGGAGATGGTAATGTCCATCTATGTATTATTAAAGGAACACTTAAGGAAGAAGAGTGGCAAGAAAAATTACAACTAGTACTTGAGGAGCTATACCAAAAAGCAGCTGAACTAGGAGGGCTTCCCTCTGGAGAGCATGGCATTGGACTAACTAAATTAAAGTATTACTTAAAACATGCTAATGGGGTACAAATCACTTTAATGAGGAATTTAAAAAGAGCATTTGATGCTAATGAAATATTAAATCCTAATAAGGCATTCTAATAAAAATAAAGAAGGTACCCCTTTATTAAGGTTAGGAGGGAGAAGAGATATGACTGAAAGAAGATATGGAAATGAATTTAGAATTCAAACGAGAGCCGTTCATGCAGGGAATGATGTGGATAAAGACACAGGGGCTATAAAAAGACCTATTACTATGGCTAATAGCTATGCATTACCTTACGATCCAACTGACCTTAATTGGAGTTCAGCAGGGAAAGCACTTTATACCAGAAATGGAGGTGCTAATCAGCAGTATTTGGAAGAAAAATTAGTGGCGCTAGAAGGCGGTGAAGACTGTGTTGTATTAGCTTCGGGAGTTGCGGCATTAGCAGGGACTTTCTTTGCACTTCTTAACTCAGGAGATCACGTGATTTTCGCTGATGTAACTTATATTGCAGTCTATAGGTTGTTTAATGAGTTATTAAACACTAAGTACGGAGTAGAAACAACTCTTGTAGATACTAGTGATTTAGAAGCAGTCAAAGTAGCCATTAAACCTAATACAAAATTGATTCATATTGAGACACCAGGAAATCCAACACTAAAAATTAGTGATATACAGGAACTTGCCAATATTGCACATGAGCATGGGGCCTATCTATCAATAGATAACACTTTTGCTTCTCCTTACAATCAAAGACCTATTGAATTGGGTGCAGATTTAGTGATTGAAAGCTTAACAAAATATATCAATGGTCATGGTGATGCTATGGGTGGCGCTGTAATTGGTTCTACAAGGCTTATAGAGCAAATCAAAGCGCAGTCCATGATTAATCTAGGGGGAACCATTAGTCCCTTTAATGCATGGCTTATTATGAGAGGGGCAGTCACCTTGCCGCTTCGTATGAGACAACATAATGAAAATGCATTAAAAGTAGCCAGGTATCTAGAGGGTTTACCTTTTGTAAGTTTTGTGGCTTATCCAGGACTAGAAAGTCATAAGGGACATGAGATTGCAAAAAAACAAATGATAAATGGCTTTGGGGGAGTACTATCCTTTGGGCTTAAAGCAGACCATGATACTTACAATAAAGTAACCAGCTACTTAAAGGTTATTACTTCAGCAGTTTCATTGGGGCATGATGAGAGTTTAATTGTATTTCTTGGAGAAGAGGATGAAAGACAGTATTTGTATCCTGAAGCTTTTCATAATGGGTTCTATAGATTAAGTGTGGGTATTGAAGATATAGAAGATATTATTGGCGATTTAGCTCAGGCCTTTGAAAAAGCAGGGCTAAAAGGTATTACAGTTTCACAGAAGTAAGGCAAGTACCGACTATAAAAATTGGAGGGATTTATTATGAGGAGAGAATATTGGAATGAAGAGATAGAAACCATTTCAAGAGAAGAATTAGAAGTCTATCAGCTAAAGCAATTAAAGCAGCAAATTACAGAGTCCTATACGAAGTCACCTTACTATAAACAAAGCTTTGATAAAGCAGGAGTAAAACCAGATGACCTTCAAAGCTTAGAGGATTTAATTAAATTTCCTATTTTAACAAAGCATGATGTAAGGGAAAGACAAGACGCTGCACCTATTATAGGAGATTTATGCATAACGGGAGAAGAAGCCGTGGTATTCATTTCTTCTTCTAGTGGTTCCACTGGAGTACCTACGGCTAGCCCCTTTAGCAAAAGGGATTTTGATGAATTTCAAGATGTAGAAAGTAGATTGTTTTGGCAAGCTGGTATGAGACCTACTGATAGGTATATTCATGCGCTTAATTTCTCACTTTTTGTAGGAGGTCCTGATGTAATAGGTGCTCAAAATTTAGGTGCCTTATGTATATGGGCAGGAACTCTGCCAACGGATAGACTACTATTCATCATTCAGCAATATGAGCCAACTGTGATTTGGACTACCCCATCTTATGCTTGGTACTTAGGAGAAACAGCTAAGCAAAAGGGTATTAATCCAGCTACTGATTTAACTATCAATAAAATCATTGTAGCAGGAGAACCAGGAGGCTCTATTCCAGCTACAAGAGAAGCTATAGAAGAACTTTGGAATGCAGAAGTCTTCGATTTCTATGGTATCTCAGATATATTTGGAGCATGTGCAGCAGCTTGTGAAGCTCATGATGGTTTGCATATGGCAGAAGACCATATTTTAGTAGAAGTAGTGGATGAGAAAACTGGTTTACCAGTTAAAGAGGGTGAAAGAGGAGAAATGCTTTTAACAACTCTAAGAAAAGAAGTACGTCCAATGATTCGCTTTAGAACAGGGGATATTGTCACTTATACTAACGAGAAATGTAGCTGTGGCAGAACACTAAAACGTATTAATGTGGTAGGAAGAATTGATGATATGTTCATTGCAGGTGGTGTCAATGTTTTCCCTAGCGATATTGAACATATTACTAGGAAGTTTGAGAGCCTTACAGGTGAATATAGAGTGAATGTGATTGAAGAACACCATATGACTAAATTCACCGTAGAAGTAGAGAAGCGCTTAAATGATGAAACAGATGCAGAAGAGCTAAAAGAGAAAGTTGCATATGAAATTAAAACGCAACTAGGTGTGAAGCCAAAAGAAGTCATTATTTTAGAAGAAGGGACTTTGCCAAGAGCTACGCATAAAGCAAAGAGATTAGTGGATTTAAGAAAAGAAGTATAGTCCATCAATAAGCATAATAAAATGGAGTTAAGAATTAGTCCTTCAGAATATGGTCATTATCAACTAGCTAGAGAATAGAAATGAAACAGTAATCTAAGACAAAACGTAGGGGAGGTAGTGAAGTGGCAGAAGTTATTTTTTTAGGAAGAGGAGGAGAGGGTGCCTTTACCTCCTCTAGAATACTAGGTATAGCAGCTAGCTTGTATGAGAATGATTATGCCTTAAGTTTTCCTAGCTTTGGACCAGAGCGAAGGGGTGCACCTGTTTTTGCTTACACCAAGATAAGTAATGAACCTATTAGAGATAGAAGCCAAAGTAACACTTGTGATTACTTTGTTATACTAAACGAAAGTTTGTATAATGAGACGCTTTTAAGCAAATTAAAAGAAGGTGGAAAACTTATTATAAATACGAGTCATCCTGAAAAGTATGTAGAGGATCGGATTATTCCTTTTGAAGCTACAAGGTTAGCAAATGAGTACTTAGGAAGACCAATAGTGAATACAGCTATGTTAGCTGCTTTAACGATTCAAAGTAATCTAGTAAGTATAGAGAGTTTAGAGAAGGCTATTCAATATGATTTGCCACCCAAATTAGCTGAGAAAAATAAAAAGCTTATTGAAGTGATTGGGGAAGGTATGGTGTTTGGAAAAAATACGAAGCTAGCACAAGTAACTGAAGAAAAAAGTATTCTAGGACAGAATAACAGGTTAATAGACGATTTAAATAACTTTGAAATAGTTTATGAGATAAGAAATCATCTAAAAGGAGGTGAGATGCATGGCTAGGCCAATAGTAAATAAAGATTTTCAAATAAATGGATTACAAGGTTTACCTTGTGGCACTTATGGGTCAGCTATGCTACTCACTGAGACCATGGAGGGGTGGAGAAGTCAGCATCCAGTTATTGAGCATGATAAGTGTATCCATTGTAATTGGTGTTATATGGTTTGCCCTGAAGGTGTTATTTATGAAGAAGATGGGAAAATACAGATTGATTATCGTTTTTGCAAAGGCTGCGGTATTTGTCAAAAAGAATGTAAGAAGCAGTGCATTATCATGGAAGAGGAGGGGGGAGCAAATGATGACAGCAACTAATATAAAAGAAAAAGAGATACAGGAACAATTTATATCAGGAGATGAAGCAATAGCTATCGGCGTCAAGCTAGCAAAACCAGATGTTATAGCTGCTTATCCTATTACCCCCCAGACCATTGTAGTAGAACGCCTTGCAGAGATGGTAGAAACAGGTGAATTAGAAACAGAATATATGTATGTAGAATCTGAGCACTCTGCCCTTGCAGCTGTTATGGGAGCTAGTGTGATGGGAGTGAGAACCTTTACGGCAACTTCCTCTCAAGGCTTATTATATATGGCTGAGGTTTTACATTATGCAAGTGGGGGCAGAGTGCCAATAGTCATGATGAATGCTAATAGGAGTGTTGCCTTGCCTTGGAGCATATTTGGGGATCAAAGGGATTCTTTATCTTTACTAGATAGTGGTTGGATTCAAGTTTATGTGGAAAATGCTCAAGAAAGTCTAGATATGATACTGCAAGCTTATGCTTTAGCAGAACATCCAGAGGTACTTACACCTGTGATGGTTAATTTAGATGGATTTATTCTTACCCATACCTATGAAAAAGTAGAAGTGCCAAGTGAGAAGCAAGTTAAGGCATTTTTACCACCCTTTAAGTTAGAAGGACAAATGGACTTGAATGCGCCTAAAAATCTATTTTTTACCTCATCTCCAGCTCATAATATAGCGTTCAAATACCAACAACATGAAGCAATGCTAAGGTCAAAAACGATTATTAAGAGCATAGATGAGAAGTATAGCAAAATTACAGGAAGATCTTATGGCGGATTAGTAGAAGCCTATAAATGTCAAGATGCTGAAGTGATTATGATTACCTTAGGTAGTGTGACAGGGCTTGTCAGAAATGTAGTAGATGAACTACGTGAAGAGGGACAAAAAGTGGGTGTTCTTAAAATAAGATATATGAGACCTTTTCCAGAAGAAGAAATAATTAGAGATACAGCTTCTGCTAAAGTTATTGCTGTGTTAGAAAAAGACATATCTTTTGGCTATCAAGGAACAGTGTTTACGAATGTAGCAGCAGCTCTATATGAAGGTAAGACAAAGCTTTACAACTATATTGCTGGCCTTGGAGGAAAGGATATTAAAGAAGATGAAATAAGAGATATTTATACTCAACTTTATGAGAAGCTTTTTGAACATAAAAAGACAGCTCAAATTATTGCCGAGCATGCAGATACGACGGGAACTTATCGTAGTGCCAGTGTAAGCCTAGTAGAAGAAGATGAAGCTCATAAACTGGTTAACTTAGAGACAAAGAGACAAAAATCAGATGAAAATCAAGTGATTTTTGTTGGATTGAAGGGGGAAGCATATGGCAATTAAACTAGACCAAGAAGAATACTTTTATGGCCATAAAGGCTGCGGAGGCTGTGGAGGTTCTTTAGCAGTAAGACTAGCTCTAAAAGTTTTGGGTCCTAATACCTTTGTAGTCTTACCAGCAGGCTGTATGTCAGCAGTAGGCTTTGTGTATCCACAGCTTTGCTTTGGTGTCAATGCCTTGATTTCTCCCTTTGCAAGCACAGCAGCTATGTTATCAGGAATTTCTGTGGCAGCTAAAGCCAAAGGATTAGAAGATGTTCATATAGTCGGCTTTGCAGGTGACGGAGGAACAGCTGATATAGGTCTTCAAGCACTATCAGGAGCTATAGATAGGGATGATAAAATCATTTATATTTGCTATGACAATGAGGCTTATATGAACACAGGAGTTCAACAAAGTTCTCTTACGCCTTATGGGGCTAAAACTACAACAACACCAGCAGGTGATCATATTCATGGAAGTAAAAATATAAAAAAAGATATGTTTGATATTGTAGCAGCTCACCGCATTAAATACGCTGCAACAGCTAGTATAGGAAACATTCCAGACTATATTAAAAAGGTAGAGAAAGCCAGTAAAGTACAAGGCACCTCCTATATTCACGTAGCAGCACCATGTCCTACTGGATGGGGGATAGAAAGTAGCGATACCATAGCTATTGCAAGAGAAGCCGTTGAATGTGGCTTATGGTATTTGGCTGAGTATGAGAATGGGGAGTATAAGCTGAATAAATCACTTAAAAGCTTTTCTAGTGTGGAAGCTTATCTTAAAAGGCAAAGTAGATTTAAGCATTTAGATGAAGAGGATATAGCAAGGATTATAGAAGAACGAGATATGAAATGGGAAGAATTAAAGAAGAAGGTTTTATAGAGGATTAGATAATGAAAAGGAACCCATTGATACGGTGTATTTATTATTATTGTTAAATAAGATGTTGTATAAAAGATAGTCTGCTATTGGAGTTAAGACTATCTTTTATTATGTGGAAATTAAGGAAGATATATATATGGAGAGCATATTTTTAGCAACAAAGAATAATAGTTTACACTAATATGCATAAATGTTAAAATATTCTGCATAATAAAGTGGGTATGATCAAGTGTGAAAAATACATGGGGTTTTAGGGCGACTTTAACTAAGGGGTCATAGATCCCTTAAAAAAACATATAGAATAAGTTAGCGTCAGTTCTTTTTTACTAAATTAGAAATATCATATCCATGCTC
>JAEZJJ010000100.1 GCA_023436395.1 Bacillota bacterium
ATATACTAAATTTGCAAATATGCAACATTAATAATATATAGGCACTTTATAATAAGCTTTGAAAGCTATTTATAAAGTGCTTTTTATTATATTAGTTTAACAAAAGTAGAAATGATAATTAGTAACATGGATTGGACGTACGCATAATAAAGAAGCAAAAAATGGATTCGATGAGTGGTTAGACTTAATAGCATATCATAAAGCAATTGAATTAAAATACTAAATTTTAACAATTATGTATTTTTCTAATTGAATTACTGTAAAAATATGGTATAATATCTTCAAAAGGCTACAAATGATGGGGTGAGAATATGTTACACGAAAGAGATTTATTAACGGTTAAAGATGTAGCAGAGATGTTAGGGACAGAACCTTATGTTTTAAGATTTTATGAAAAGGAACTTAATTTGTCAATTAAAAGAAACAATAAGGGCCATAGAGTATACAGTATAGAAGATGTGGAAATGTTTAAAAAGATTCAAGATATGCGGGAACAAGGGTTACAATTAAAGGCCATAGAGGGGATTGTACATGCTTCTAATGATGAAGCAATAGAAACTTATGAACAGCTAAGTGGGATTCAGTTAACGCCTATAACAGCATTAAAGCGACAAGAGAACGTAGATGTAGATATTACAGATATGGAAGATGATAAAGTAAAACAATTTTCACTAATGATGAAAGATATGTTTATGCAAGCATTAGTGGAGTATAGTGATCAATCCAAATGGGAAATAAAAGAAACCATAAAAAAAGAAGTAGATGTGGCAGTAGAGGAAAAAATAGCAGAGCTTAAGGAATTAGAAAGTACAAAAAGTGAAGCATATTATCGAAAATTAGATGAAGCAATGAGAGAAGTACAGAAAATGAGAAGAGAGCTCAGTGAACAGAAGGAAGACCCAAAGAAAGTAAAGGCATCATTTTGGAATAGATTATTCAAGGAAAAAAATCAAGCAACGGAGTTATAAAAATAATAGACCCAATAATGATGGTAGGTATCTATCCATCCATTATTATTGGGCCTATTTATAGCTTATTAAATAATAGGTAAGTTATACCTTCTAAATATGTCTGCAGCTTTATTAGTGGCTTCAATATTAGGTTCTATTGTATCTGTAAGTTCATATTCATAACCAAGTTGTTCCCACTTATATTCACCCATTTTATGGAATGGAAGAATATCAATACGTTCTACATTTGTTAATGTAGTAAGGAAGTGAGCAAGTGATTCAATATCTTCTTCGTTATCAGTAAGGTCAGGAACAAGTACATAACGAATCCAAATAGGAATACCACGTTTTTCTAAATGCTTGGCCAAAGCGATAGTTCGATCAATAGGAACACCTGTTAGTTCCTTAAAAATATTTTTATTGTAACTTTTTATATCTAGAAGAACTAGATCAGTATAGTCTAAAACAGGATTAGCTTTTTCAATATCTACATAACCAGAAGTATCAATGGTTGTATGCAAACCATTTTCCTTACATTTAATAAAAAGATCTTTTACGAAGTCTGCTTGTAAGAAGGGTTCACCACCACTTACAGTAACACCACCATTAGAGGCTTTCATAAAGCTTTTATATTTTAGTATATCTGTAATTAATTCATCTGTATCAGTCTCAGTGCCATCTTGTAATTTCCAAGTGTCTGGATTATGACAATATTTACATCTAAGAGGACATCCTTGTGTAAACACGATATAGCGAAGACCTGGTCCATCTACAGCTCCACAAGTTTCTATTGAGTGAATTCTACCTTTCATGACTGATTTCCTCCTGACAAATTTTATATTTTGGGTTAACGTTACTGTCTTATTATAAAGTATACATAAAGAGGATGTAAACACCCTCTTCATGTATAAATGATATTAATATTTAGAAACGTTCGTGGAATGTTCGGTTAATAATATCTAGTTGTTGTTCTCTAGTTAAGCGTACGAAACGTACAGCATATCCAGAAACACGTACTGTAAGTTGAGGATAGTTCTCTGGATGATCCATAGCATCAAGCAATGTTTCACGTTGAAGGACATTAACATTTACGTGATGTGGATTTTGTGAGAAGTATCCATCAAGGAGTCCACTAAGGTTTGAAATTTGTTCCTTAGAAGTTTTTCCTAAAGCACTTGGAACGATGGAGAATGTATTAGAAATGCCATCTAATGAATCTCTATAAGGGAGCTTAGAAACTGAAGCAAGAGAAGCTAAGGCACCTTTAACGTCTCTACCATGCATTGGGTTAGCACCAGGAGCTAAAGGCTGACCTTTTTTACGTCCATCTGGTGTATTACCAGTTTTCTTACCATATACAACGTTTGAAGTAATAGTAAGAACAGAAGTTGTAGGCATTGAATTTCTATAAGTATAAAGTTTTCTAATCTTATTCATAAATGTAGAAACTACCATAACGGCAAGGTCATCAGCACGATCATCGTTATTGCCATATGCAGGGTACTCACCTTCGATTTCATAGTCAATAGCAAGGCCTGTTTCATCTCTAATAACTTTAACTTTAGCATATTTAATAGCAGATAATGAGTCGGCTACTACTGAAAGGCCAGCAATACCTGTAGCAAATGTGCGAACGATATCTTTATCATGAAGGGCCATTTCTAAAGATTCATAGCAATATTTATCATGCATATAGTGAATAACATTTAATGTATCTACATAAACTCTAGCAATCCAGTCCATCATAACATCAAATTTTTCCATAACTTCATCAAAATCAAGGTATTCAGATGTAATAGGTTGGTATTTAGGTGCAATTTGTTCGCCAGTCATTTCATCACGCCCACCATTGATGGCATAAAGCAATGTCTTAGCAAGGTTAGCACGTGCACCAAAGAATTGCATTTGTTTACCAATTCTCATAGCAGATACACAACAAGCAATACCATAATCATCGCCCCAATAAGCTCTCATCATATCATCATTTTCATATTGCACAGAACTTGTTTTAACAGATACATCCACGCAGAATTGTTTGAAGGCTTCTGGAAGGTGAGTTGACCAGAGAACAGTTAAATTTGGTTCTGGCGATGCGCCAAGGTTTACTAAGGTATGAAGTACACGGAAAGTAGATTTGGTTACAAGTGTACGCCCATCTATACCCATTCCACCAAGAGATTCTGTTACCCAAGCAGGGTCACCAGAGAAGAGTTCATTATATTCAGGAATACGAAGAAAACGCACCATACGAAGCTTCATTACAAAGTGGTCAAAGAATTCTTGGATTTCTTCTTCTGAATAGATGCCCTTTTTTAAATCTCTTTCAGCATAAATATCAAGGAATGTAGATACACGCCCAATGGACATTGCAGCGCCATCTTGTTGTTTAATAGCACCCAGGTAGCCAAAGTATAACCATTGAATAGCTTCTTTGGTATCTTGAGCTGGTTTAGAAATATCAAAACCATAGTTTGTAGCCATTTTTGCAAGATCTTTAAGCGCAATAATTTGTTCTGCAGTTTCCTCTCTATCACGAACAACAGTTTCTGTCATAGGTGTTACTGCAAGTTGATTCATTTGTTCTTGCTTTTCTTTAATTAAGAAATCTGTACCGTATAAAGCAACACGTCGGTAGTCACCTATAATACGACCACGACCATATGCATCTGGAAGACCAGTAATAATATGGCTATGACGTGCTGCTCTCATGTCTGGTGTATAGGCAGAGAATACAGCATCATTATGTGTTTTACGATACTTAGAAAAAATTTCTTCTGTTTGAGGATCTAATTCATAACCATATGATTTAAGGGCATTTTTAACTGTACGAACACCACCATTAGGCATAATATTCCTCTTAAGAGGTTTATCAGATTGAAGGCCTACAATTTTTTCAAGATCTCTATTTAAATAACCGGCTCCATGTGAAGTAAGTGTTGATGGAACTTTAGTTTCTACATCTAAGATACCTTTTTTTCTTTCTTCTTCCATAAGTTCAAGTACTTGTTGCCAAAGTAATATTGTAGCTTCAGTAGGGCCTACTAAGAAAGAACTATTACCTTCATAGGGGGTATAGTTTTTTTGAATGAAATCTCTTACATCAACTTCTTTAGACCAAATACCTAATTCGAAACCATTCCATTGTTCAAACATTAATCATCATCTCCTTAAGGTTAATTTTAGAA
The DNA here is from genome assembly GCA_023436395.1 of Bacillota bacterium. Lineage (GTDB taxonomy): Bacteria > Bacillota > Clostridia > Lachnospirales > Cellulosilyticaceae > Cellulosilyticum. The sequence goes on from JAEZJJ010000100.1 coordinate 4,136, forward strand.
ACTTATAATTACACTATGTAGTCAGAAAAAATACTTTTAATATAAAAATATTTATTAATATGAATATATTATAAGATGTATACTGTATACACGTCAAGAGCTGTATTGTTAAAAAAAGTACAAAGATTAGATGGAGAAGGTAAAAATGTTTGTATATAAAATAGGTAAAAATAAAATGTTTACAATAAGAAGAATAGATAGGTATAGTTTTTTTGAAAAATTTATACTATAATTAAAGTAGGAAGAGAAGAGGAGATAACTCTTTACAGTTATTATCATCTACATTATACTTAGGGAATAAGATAATATTGATATGACTAATAGTTATTCATTTAGAAAGGATGTGATTTGAATGAAAATTGAAAAGATAAGCGATACTCAAATTCAGGTCACTTTAAATCACTCAGATCTTATAGATAGAAATCTGAAACTTAGTGAATTAGCCTATGGTTCTAAAAAAGCTCAAGCCTTATTTAAAGATATGATGGCAAGAGCATATGAAGATTTTGGGTTTGAGACAGATAATGTACCTTTGATGATTGAAGCAGTACCCTTATCTACTGATAGTATTATGATTGTTGTTACTAAAGTGGAGGACCCATCTCAAATAGAACAAAAATTAGAGGCTATTGGTGAAAGACCTACCCATAGGACGTTTAAGGAACCAGAGGAAGATAGATTAACAGATTTAGCACTAATGGGAAGAGATGAAAAGCAATCTGAAGTGGAGAGACCAATAAGTAATAGTAGGCAATTAACATTTTTATTTAATGAATTTGATAGTGCTTGTATGGCAGCACATCGTGTACAACCAATGTTTGCTGGTGATAATTCTCTCTATAAATATAATGATAAATACTTTTTAGTTTTTGGGAAAAATAAAAAAGCTAATGTGAAAAGTGAAGCTTTATCAAGTTTACTTGAGGAATTTGGTAGCAAATGTCCGTCAACAGATTTAAATGAGAACTTCCTTAAGGAACACGGAAAAATGATGATTCATCTTCATGCAGTTGATGTGCTTACTAAATATTTGTAAATAGAAAACTACTCTAGATTAGTACCTAGAGTAGTTTTTTTATTAAACTTTAGATTCGAATGATTCACAATCTGTACCTTCAATTTGAGTGGGGTATTGTTCGTGAGAGCCGACCATGATTTGTTGTAAAGTACAGTAATTTTCTTCAAGTGAATGGTATTGACAAGTAGTAACGCTACAACCTATACTGGGATTTTTTTTCATGATTAGAGCAACCTCCTAGAAATATAGTAAAATACCAAAAGATATTGTTAGAGTATGTAATTCTAGGAAAAATATTTATATAGATATAGAAATAAAGTAAATATAAGCTTTAAAGATAAAATATAAAAACCTGTTTCATAGAAGTCTAAAAAGACCTTATTAAAACAGGTTTTTATCGTTTAATCTAAGAGCTAATTATTCTACAGTTGCAAGATATGCATTAAGTTCAGCAACTAAATCATCAGCATTAATACCATGAACCATACATGCATCAGCAAGAGATTCCATTTGAGAAGATGGACAGCCAAGGCAGTGCATACCAGAATTCATTAGAATAGGAATAACACCTTGATTTACTTGTAAAATTTCACCAATAATCATATCTTTTGTAATTTGTTTTGCCATAATAAAACTCCTTTCTTGTGTAAACATATATATTTTAAAACGCTATAGTAATACAAATCCTGCATACTTCTTATATTATAAGAAGTATGTGGTTTCTTTTCAATGTTTATTATAAAAATTAACAAAGACTCATAAGTTTTGGTACGATTTGTTTTTTTCGTGAGAACACATTATTAAGGAAGATGCTATCATCAGTAGGATCTAAATCAAATAAAGTTTCAGCTAAGCGTCTTTCACGCCCAGAAACCATAAGTTCAGTACCACCTACAACAATATCAGTTACCATGAGCAAAATTAAATCAAGGTTTTCTTGTTCTTCTAAACGACGCATTTCTTCAAGAATTTCTTTTTTAATATTATATAAGCTCTTAAAGTCACCAGTATTGATTTGCGCCACACTAACATTGTATTTCCCAACAGTAAAAGCTTTTCTATCAATATTTAATAAATCTTTTGGAGATGAGCCTTCTAAGGAAGTACCAGCAGCAAGAAGTTCGCTACCATATTCATATAAGTCAACTTCAGCAATTTCGGCTAATTTTTTTGCTACACGTATATCATCAGGCGTACAAGTTGGAGACTTGAAGATAAGTGTATCTGATAAAATAGCACTCAGCATAATACCAGCAATTTCTCTTGGAGGCATTATATTATTTTCTTCAAACATTTTCCCAATAATGGTATTCGTACAACCTACAGGTTCAGCACGAAGAAAAACAGGATTACCAGTATCAATATTTGCAACACGATGATGATCGATAATTTCTAGAATTTCTGCTTGTTCAATACCATCAGCACTTTGACTTCTTTCGTTATGATCTACTAAAATGACTTTTTTCTTTTGGATGTCTAAAAGGTGACGTTTAGATATAAGACCTTTTACAATACCCTCTTGATCTAAGATAGGGAAATGACGATAAGGGGTATTAAGCATGATTTGCTTTACCTCATCTAAATAATCATCTGTTTCAAAGTAAGTAATATCTTCTTTTTTTAAAATGTTTTTAACTGAAATACTTTGAGAAATCATTTTAATGGCTTTAAAGAAAGAATAAGGTGTGCAAATAACTGCTGATTTTAAATTGGCTGGAAGGTTTAAATGAATATTATCCATATTTTGATCAGTAATAATAACTGCACCAGCACCTGTACTTAAGGCCTTTTCAATACGATCATTACTTGGCCCAGTAATAATAATATCTGCATCACTAAGCTTAGTATGATCTGAAATAGAAGCTGTAGTATATACATCTCCTAATACATAGGCATGTGGATAAGAACCTGAAATAACTTTGCCATCTAAAACAGATGGGATATTGATAAATGGAGTTTTGTGTTCTTTAAGAACTGAACCATCCGTTAAACCAATATAAGTTTTGGCAATATCAGATATTGAGATTACTCCAGCTAGTTTATGATCATGATATAAAATAGGAATCATTTGTCGTCCATTTTCTGTCATAACATCCCAAGCCTTTTTTACTGAATCGACTACATAGACAGCAGGGACATTGTAGAAGTTCATATCACTTACCTGAGGTTTAATATTTTGGAGCAAGCGAGGCGCTTTCACACCAAAATAATCTAATGCAAATTGTGTTTCCTTACTTATTTTCCCTAGGCATACTGCTTCAACATTGTCATTACCTAGAGCACGTTTAAGATGGGCATAAGAAAGACAAGCACAGATAGAATCTGTATCAGGATTCTTATGGCCGAATATATATATTTTTTTATCCATAAATTCTCCTTTATTCAGAATAAGTATTGATGCAACGTAGTAAAAGTGTATATTCGTAGTGTGAATAACAAAAGATAAAATTATTACAAATTTTTATTGGAAAATATATAATAACATGTATTTATACGTTTCGACAACTTAAAGATAACAACATAGTAAAAGAATGTCAACTATATAAGTTATATAGAATAATAAGGAAGAAAGTGTAATCGAACATTTTTGTAAATGTATATATAAATGTTCGGAGATATATTGCTTTTTAATGGGAAATTTGGTATGATAAACATGTTTCAAATGTTAAATAGGTTAGAATACGGAAAGGATGTATAAACAATGCCAACAAAAATTATTATTGGTGCACAATGGGGCGATGAAGGAAAAGCAAAAATTATAGATATTTTATCTGAAAAGGCAGACGTTGTTGTACGTTGTCAAGGAGGTAATAATGCAGGACATACAGTAGCAGTAGATGGGGAAGTCTATAAATTTCAATTAATTCCTTCTGGAATATTATATACAGGGAAGAAATGTATTGTAGCCAACGGCGTTGTGATTGACCCAGAAGGTATTCTAGGAGAGATTGATGGTTTAGTAGCAAAAGGAATCGATGTGAGCAATTTAAGAATAAGCTCTAGAGCACATCTTGTTATGCCATATCATAAAGCATTAGACCGTGCAAAAGAATCTATCCAGGCAAAGGATGGTAAGGATATAGGAACAACTATGAAGGGAATTGGTCCATGTTATATGGATAAAGCAGAACGTTCAGGCATACGCGTATGTGACCTTTATCATAAAGAAGTTTTCGCTGAAGAAGTAAGAACGAATGTAGCCATTAAGAATGATATGTTAAAATATGTATATCATCAAGAAGAGCAATTTGATGCAGAAGAGATTATTGGGGCTTATATGGCCTATGCTGAAAGATTGAAACCTTTTGTTGAAGATACAACTGTAAGTGTATATGAAGCCATTAAAGAAGGAAAAGAAGTGTTATTTGAGGGAGCACAAGGAACATTACTTGACCTTGATTTAGGAACTTATCCTTATGTAACCTCTTCTCATCCTATTACAGGGGGAGCTTGTATTGGGGCAGGTATTGGACCTACTATGATAGATAGCTGTATAGGGGTTATGAAAGGATATATTACACGTGTAGGTAAAGGACCATTTCCAACAGAATTACACAATGAAATAGGTGACCGTATTAGAGAAGAAGGTCATGAATTTGGAACAGTAACAGGTCGTCCAAGACGTTGTGGTTGGTTTGATTCGGTTATTGGCGAATATGCAGTAAGAACAAGTGGCTTAACAGAAATTGCACTTAATAAAATTGATGTGCTTAAAGATTTAGAGGTAGTTAAAATCTGTGTAGGATATGAGTTTAATGGACAAATCATTAAGCATTTCCCAGCAAGTCTTGAAGATTTAGAATGCTGCAAACCAGTATATGAAGAAATGGAAGGTTGGGGAGAGATTTCCCACATTAGATCATATAAAGAACTACCTGATAGTGTAAAAAAATATCTAGCACGTATTGAAGAACTCATTGGCTGTAAAATAACAATGGTAGGTGTGGGACCTAATAGAGACCAAAATATCATTGTTAATGAATAAAAATGAGGAGGATGGAAAAGATATAAAACCATCCTCTTTTGTATTTATTTTACAAGCGAGACTTAAAGAAACTTCATTTTATCCTCATATATATTGGGTAAAATAAGATATGAATTTTAGTTAATAATTAAATTTTCTAAAAATATATAAGAATATATTTGAAATACTAAATGAGTAAGTTATAATAAAATATAAAACAATATTATAAGGAGGAGAAAAAATGAATCCAGAAGGAATGGACAGAGACTTTACCACGTATTATGATGTGAGCCACAGAGAAGCTGTTGTAAAGAAAACAATGTTAGGTGTTTATAGTTGGATGACAATAGCGTTACTTATTACGGCAGTTACAGGATTATATGTAGCAAGTAACATAGAAATGTTATATGCAGTTGTTAAAAATTATTGGCTATTTGCAATTGCAGAAGTGATTGTAGTTATTGCATTAAGTGCAAGAGCACATAAGATGAGTAGCCTTAGTGCTAAAATATGGTTTGTTATATATTCAGTACTTAATGGTATTACCTTATCTTCTATATTGGTTATTTATGAGATTGGAACTGTTGGGTATGCATTTTTAGTAACAGCAGGTGTATTTGCAGTTATGACAATCTATGGTTATGTGACAAAAACAGATCTTTCTAAAATTGGAAGCCTATTTGTAATGGCACTATTTGGACTTGTTATTGCTACATTTGTAGGGATTTTCATTAATTCACCAGATTATACAATGGCATTAATGTATGTGACCGTATTCGTTTTTATTGGTTTAATTGGTTGGGATACTCAGAAAATCAAACAATATGCTTATGCACAAGCAGATTCAAATGGTTCATTAGCTAATGCAAGTATTTTAGGTGCATTAACACTCTATCTTGATTTTATTAATATCTTTATTAGCTTAGTAAGAATTTTTGGAAGCAGGGATTAATAGTACAAGTATAATGATGAAAAGTATAAGAATTATAACTAACGGGAAGAGTCTGATAGTTATAATTCTTTTTTTATGAAGAAAAATGGGATTAATAGGCCTGTGAGGAGGAAATCATGGTGCAAATAGAAGAGAGAAAATGGGAATAATCTATAGGAAGCCATAATTGATTTTGTAGTTTAAAGGTAAATACTCGGGAGTTAACTTTACTGGAAGGCTTGGCAGACTGATATCCTTTTATTAATTCTTCTATGTATAGGGAAGTTAAGTCTTGGAAGTAGAGGTTTTCATCTTTATAGTCACTAATATCAATAGTTTTTAGCGCCTTTTTTACTGCACCATCATCAATTGATTTGTAATCAAGATAGTTGGTTGAAAGCTTTATGCTACATTGTTTTGAGGTCTCATGAGAAACAATGCAAGTGGTAGCAGAAAGTTGATTCAGGGCTGATAAGTAGGCAGTAGTAAGATTTTGAAGTTGTACACTATTAATTAAGATATTTTCATTAAACGTAAGACTAGTCTTAATGTTTTGTTCTAATGTACTGATAATATGAGATGAAGTCTTTTGGACAACTTCTTCAGAAACCCCTGCTTCTATTAAGGGGACACTATATTGTTTAACAATAAGTTCATAAAAGTTGAGAGCCATTAATTCGGGAGATACAGGGGAAGGGATGGACCTTATAAAAATAATGAGCGATAGCAGTAATATAAAAAAAAAGGATAATATATATTTAATATATTTCAAATATTTCAGCTCCTCTATACAATTATGTATTAAATTTAGCATAATAGATTAATAAAGAATAGTCAAATTATGAAAATAGATATAGAGGCTTATACAAAGTAATATAAAAATAATGTTTATTACAATTTATTCATAAATACGTAGAAAGACAAAATATATGATATACTATAGAAATTAGAGGAGGATAAAGTATGCTAAAAAAAGTTATATTTGGTTTAATAGCAATAGTTTTAGTAGGAATAGCTTATATTTGGGTAAACAAAGTAGAAGTAGTAGGTGAACTAGTAGATCCTTTAACATATTTTGATGAATTTAAGAATAATACAAATAACTTAGTTTATAAGGACGAAAGAATAGATTTAGAAGAGCCAGTTGCTGTGATAGATGGTAATCTTTATGTGACGTATAGATTTGCTAATAGTTATGTAAGTGATACTATTTTTTATGATACAACAGAGAAAGTCATGACCCTCACAAATGCAAAAGAAGTAGTAAAGCTTTATCCAAATAGTGAAAATGAGATTACTTTTCTGGGAATAGAAGGTAGATATCCTTTAAAGGAAAAAGATGGACATCTCTATGTATCAGTGAAGTTAATAGAAGACTTTTTTAAAGTAAGAATAGAACCTGGTAAAGATGGACGTTTATTTATAGCCTATGATGATAGAGAAGAACAAGTTCAAGCTAAAATCTCTAGAAGGACAAGTTTGCGAACTCATGCAAGAAAAAAGTCTACAGTAGTAGAAAATTTGAGTAAAGGGACTCTGGTTACCATTTATGGAGAAGATAATGGTTTCGTAAGAGTTAGGAGTGAAAATGGCATTATTGGTTATGTACCTGCATCTCATATAAAAGATAAAACAACTATAGAAGCATTAGAAGTACCAAGTCAAGAGCCTTGGCTAATTAATCCTTTAAACGAAAAGGTAAAATTGGCATGGGATCAAATGACAACTGCTCAGGCAGGTAACTGGTCATCTTCTAAATATGCCTATGTTGATAAACTGAATGTCATATCACCTACATGGTTTGAATTTGGTGATGAAGAAGGGACCTTAGTAGATAGAGGTACAAGAGAATATGTTAAATCGGCTCATGATAGAGGGCTTCAAGTATGGCCTATTATAAGCCACAATTTTACCAATACAGGTCTAACTAAAGAAATACTTTCTAGCACTAAAAAACGCCAGTATGTTATAGAGCAAATTATTGATAAGGCTAAAACATATGGATTTGATGGAATTAATGTAGATATTGAAAATATACAGAATGAGACAAGTGCTGTATGGGTACAATTTATGAGAGAACTCTATCCCAAGCTTAAAGCAGAAGGAATCATTGTAAGTGTAGATGTCTATATGCCGTCTAATTGGTCTGGACATTATGAGAGAGAAAAGGTGGCAGCAGTAAGTGATTATTTTATTGTTATGGCCTATGATCAACATTGGTCAGGCTCAGAAGAACCAGGTTCTGTATCTGAGATTAGTTGGGTTGACGAAGGAATTAAGAGGACTTTACAAGAGGTACCGAAAGAAAAATTGGTATTAGGCATACCTTTCTATACAAGGCTATGGACACAGACAAGCGAAGGGCTTTCATCAGTACCATATGGAATGACATCTGCTAAACAGCTCATTGATAAGTGGGGAGTGACACCACAACTAGATACAGCAAGTGGTCAAAACTATGCTGAAGTACAAAAGGATAATGAGACTTATAAGCTGTGGATCGAAGATTATAGTTCTATAAGTAAACGTATAGCTATTATGGACAAATATAAGCTTGCTGGTTATGGAGCATGGAAATTAGGCTTGGAAAGTTCGGATGTATGGGAAGTACTAGGAACAGTAAAATAATAGCAGAATAATAAGGTTAGAAAAAGCAAAGGCTTAATAAAAAGTCTTTGCTTTTTTATTTCTTAAAATATAAAAAGGGAGAAGTATGAAAAATAGTAATACAGCACTTATAAAGAAAAAACAAAAAGAATATTATAAGAAACATCCATTTACAGATACCATTATTATTTTTATCCATGGCATTTTAGAGGGAAGTAAGCAATTTAGGAGTTTAGGCAACTTAGCCTATAAGGAAGGCTATTCTATTTTAATATTACTGCTTCCAGGCCATGGAAAAACAGGAGAAGAATTTGCAAAAGCAAATTTGGGGGGATGGGTAGATTATGTTAATAATCACATCAGAAAAATGGAAAAAGAATATAAGCATATTATTCTAGTAGGACATTCTATGGGAAGTTTATTGGCAGGAGAATATGCTGCCTATTTTCCAGAAAAAATAGAAAAACTTATATTATTAGCACTTCCAGTAGGGATTCATATTAGGTTTAGAGTTATCAAAGGTGCCATTAAAATAGTGAGAGGGAAAATCAGTACAGAGGAACCTTATGTAGAGGCAGAATATAAAGCAATTGGTGTGGGAAATACAAGATTACTGACCTATTTAAGATGGGTTCCGAGATATTTAGAACTCATTCTTTTAATAATCCACATGCGGAAACAACTCATAAAAATAAAAAAGCCAGTCTTAGTCATTCAGTCAAAAAAAGATGAATTTATACCTATACAGATGATTGATTTTATTAAACAAGAACTTGATGAAGCAAAAATAATGATATTGAATGAATCAGGACACTTTTGTTATCATCATACGGATATTAATAAGCTAGAACGAGAAATTAAAGAATTCATACAGAAAAATGAATAAGATACAGTGAGAGGTTTCATGATAAAAATGAATTGACAAGTAGATAACTGCATATGCTAATAGAGAGTTGTCTGCATCTATAAGAAAAAAGATTATTAGGGGTGTGATAATGATAAAGATAAAAGTAAAATTACCACTATTTGTAGGTACTTTAGTGATTATGATTATTTGTGCGTCTTATTTTAAATTTGCAGAGACGACTATAGAAACATCAGGATTTGCGATAACCTCCAAGGTTATTATTGTTGATCCAGGTCATGGTGGATTTGATCCGGGAAAGCCTGGCATAGCAGGAGAAGATGAAAAGGACTTAAATCTAAAAATTTCTCTCAAACTAAGAGACTATCTTGAACAAGCTGGTGCCATAGTTATCATGACAAGAACCACGGATGATGATGTAGATGGTGTAGATGGTATGAAACATAAAAGTAAGGATATGGTAGAACGCAAGAAGTTAGCAGCAGATGGGGATATACTAGTAAGTATCCATCAAAATTCCTTTACCCAGCAGAGTGTAAAGGGAGCACAAATCTTTTATAATAGTCAATCAGAAAAAGGGAAGGCCTTAGCTGAGTCAATTCAAAAAAGTATAAAGGAGTATGCAGATCCCCAAAATAAGAGAGCTGCAAAGAGTAATACCAATTACTATGTTTTAAGAGCTACAGAAATACCAGCTGTTATTGTAGAATGTGGATTTTTAACGAACCCAGAGGAAGAAAAACTATTAAATAGTGAAGCGTATCAAGATAAAATTGCCTGGAGTATTTATTTAGGAATAATTAAGTATTTTGAGGCGATAAATAAAGGAGCATAGAATTATATGCTCCTTTATTTATAGTGTAGGAAACATACATGAAATCAGCTTTCACAAGCTATAATGAAAATCTGGTATCTAAATGGTAATACTTCTAATAGCAGGCATAGCTCGTCGCACTTTCTGACAATAAGATTTCGTGTAGGAAACTGA
>JAEZJJ010000053.1 GCA_023436395.1 Bacillota bacterium
GAACTGACCGGGTCAGCCAAGTCTCAATCTGTCGTTACAGGTACCTCTGGACTTAAGGAAAATGTTCACTGATTGCCAGTGTAAAGGGAGGCGCTCAATTTATAGGTTATTGAAATACGTTTTTACACCAAATAAAGTTTAAATCCAGAGTCTTAAGGTCACGGCTTCCTAGAAAGGACCGTCCGGGCCGAGACTTTAAGGAGCTCCTCACTCATGGATTAAACTTTCATAGCTGTCTTCGTAGGCACCATTCTATTCGTATGCAGGTGCTGAGGAGCTATTGTCATGCCTTAGAGTAAAGTTTACTTGGGCAGCTATGGAGTTTAACTAGAGTCTGGGCAAAAGAGAAGGCATTCACCTTGTATTATATACTTGGTGGATGCCTTTTTTAGCATGTTTACACTAAGCTCATTAGATTGAGTAGCTCATCACCCCAAATGCATTTCTCTATGACAATTTGGACATAGTGCGATGGTATTATCTATATGATCCATTCCTCCTTCTGATAAGGGGATAATATGATGTACTTCTAAATAAGGTGTTCCATCAGATTTTCTAATAAATGGTGCTCCACATTTTTCACAATATCCTCTAGATCTTGCTAATCTCTCTACTACTACTACTTGATTTCTAAGAAAGCTCTTCGTATTTACATTTATGTACTGTGGCACTTGTGGCGCACTTTCCAGTAATTTATTTCTTTGTTCTAGGGATAAACTATGGGCGTATTTAACTTCATTATCTATAAATGCTTGAACACTTTGTTCTTGATGAATTTGTTCTTTAAATATTTCTTTCAAATACTGTAAAATTTCCTCTTCTGGTACCTCTGTATAAGTTTCTCTAATCCCTGCTTCAACAACTACTTGATACCCTAAAGAGGGATTATTTTCTTTTTGTCTTTTAGCATTTGTTAGTGTTTTAATGGGAATGCCTAAATACTCCCCTAACTCTAATTGTGTGTCATACCAAGAAACCCCTTCTTGCTTTTGTACATCTTTAAATTGTTCTCCACTGATAAGATACATCTTCCCCCAAGTTTTCCCTTCTCTATGTGAATCTATAAAGGCAACACCTGATTGATGCCATGATTCACTTTGCCTAGCTATATACATTTCATAGGGAATAATCTTTTTACGTATAGCTAATGGTGGTGTTTTATCTCTACACCCATCATATTGATGTTGATTAAATCGACATACACCGCCATTAATATAATGCATAAATCTCTCATAAAGCATATTAGATCCATAGGCTACATACCATATATAGTTACCTTTTACTTTAATACTTTTAGTTAGTTCATCAAACTCAAATAAATTTTCTATTTGATCTCTTACATCCCCTGGTTCTGTGTAATACCTAGCCCCTTCATCATCCCAATTAATATATTGTCTTATATCTGTACTATCTTGCCTAATATATCTCTTTTCTTTTAAATTCTCTATATAGGGTAGCAAAGTAGCTATTTCTCTATTCAAGTCTTCTGACATTTGTGCGATTGTCCTACGATGTGGCTGTGCTTTAAGATACGCTAAAATTAACATTTCCTCTTCCTTCAAACTTAATAGTACACTTATTAATTGCTCCTTTTCATTCATTTACTTTTGACCTCCCTTATCCCCTTTTTTACTCTTCCACTGCCCATCTCGTTTCACCTTGCCTTGTACATCCCCTAAATATACATAGGTATATACCTCTTTATAAGGCGTATCCTCCTTTATGCTTTTCACTTCAACAATTTGCCTTTTATACAACCTTCCCTCACCTTCTAATTCATCAATTGCCTTAAGCTGCTCTGGACTAATACAATAGACTTCTCCTATCACACATCCTTCTTCATCTGGTACCATTCCTGGAAAACTACCTAGTTCATAAAGCACATATTGATCTAAGTAATAATTCCCCTCAAAAGAGGCTCCTGAGAGATACTTATGATGGTTACATTCCCCTTTCTTGAGTGTGCCATAGACAAATAGATTTAATTGTGACTGTGCCTTTTCTTTAAAGGAGTCTCTTACTTCTTCTAATAATGTAAGGGTTTCTTCAATGATTGGTCCAAAGTCTTCTCCCCACTCATTAGTAGTTTCTTCTTGATTAAATAAGAAGCTTAAATAGCTCCAAGCTCCTTCAAATTGCTTAGTAAACCTGCTGCATACCTTTGGATAATCACAAGTAAAACCAACTACATTACCATAAACTAGATATTTTAATGCCTGGGCAATCCCTTTAAGTTCATCATACCCACTCCCTTTAAATTGTCTACCTATAGCTGCCTCTAGCCCCTTTTTAAAAGCTTCCTCAAAACCTATTAGTCCTACTACTTCCCCTTTATGTGTATTCCAATAATGCATCATAATAGCCACTGCTATATAAGTTGGTTCATAAAAATAAAGTACTCTAATATCTGCCCCAACTTCACGTGGCTCCACAAATCCCCAAAACCCCATCTCATCTTGTTCTTCAATAAGTGAATTAATGTATAGTATTTGTTCTTCTTCACTTATTTCCCCTTTATAGATGCTTACCAAATAGTTATACATTTCTACTTTATAAAGCTCACATTCCTCAGCAATATTTTCTGATGCCACTGGTCTTATAAATTTTTTCATTAGAATCACTCCTTGTTTTATTTGATAAATTAATCATACATCTTAGCAAGGAGCTCCGAAGGAAGCTCAGCTTCTTTTTTAACTATTTATTCATAGGCTATCTCGATGTTAAGGATATTGGCTTGATCTAGTAATACCCCTTCTTGGTCTCCTGGTTGTTCTAATAATTTATATGTAGAAAAATCTATCCATCTTATATGACCACTTTTTTCTATTATTTTTTCTGATGCTATATAACTTATCTTGCACCTTTTACCTGATTTAACTGCATATAATAAAGCATTTTCCATGCTTCCTTCCTTACATTCTTTTTCTTGGCGATATCTCCTATACCCTTGATTTTCTCTAAAATAAATACCTAACTCTTCTCCTCTTTGTCTAATTAGATTTTTTGCATAAGGAGATAATTGATTATAAACAACATGAGCAATATGATTATATGTAGATTCCATAGCTGTCTTTTTCCCTAATTGTATAAGTCCTATGGTAAGGGTAAATATCTCTGATAAATTCATCGCCATAAAGACTGGATGTGCACTACTTACATATTTCATTTCACCTTCTTCGGCTTCCTCTAATCTAATTTCTTGTCCCAAAAAGAATTTACCGCATCCTAAAGCATTTAAATCTTTGGCCAATGTCTTCTCACTTACAGCATATCTTTCTACTAATTCTCCCTTTGTTAGTGGCTCATGGAGCATTTTGACAAGATCTAACTGTCTTTCTGCCTCATAAGAAAAAACTTGTGGTAATACTTCATCTATATGAATATCAACCTGATAGTACTTATTGAGATACGTAAGGAATTCCTTGAATCGTGCAGCTGTTTTGGCCTTATCCCTCGTCTCACTTTGAATAATATCAACTACGATACCTTCAATTACTTGTTGTGCCTGTGATGTGCTAGTTCCTTCTCCTTCTGATTTCAGCATTAATTGTATATTTTTAGGATTATATTTCGTTCCTTTCATAGCTGCTTTAACCCTATGTAATAGTAGCTTTTCAATAGCCTCTAGCTCTCTATTGTTTTTCTTACATTGATTAATGTATCCTTCTATAATCTCTTGTAGTGTCATCTTATCCCCCATTTTAGATTTATTTATATTTTTAATCTCATCTCGTTAAATTGATTCGTTCTTTTTATTTATAGTCAAAAACCTCCATACACAATGTATAGAGGCCTCTATATAATTTTAGAAATGAAAAAGACTTTTTCAAATACTATTCCTTCAGTATTAGACCCTTTCATATAAAGCTCAACTTCTTGATTACATAGTAGCTCTTGTCCCTTTATCAAAGTAGCATTTAGTTCCATAATACTTTATGATTTATTAGATATAAAATAAAGTTCTCCTCTAATTTGTGGATCGAGCACTAATAATCTATAACGTCTATGTCACATCTACGATTGATCTAAAATGGGTTGTCTTTCTATAAGTTGTTGATATTGCTTTATAATGTATTCCCTATACATAATTTGATCAGCTACTAATTGTGGCCTAGGGTGATACCATGCATATTTACTTATCCCCTTTTTACCTAGTATCGGTACATTTGCCTCTTTAATTAATTGTAACCATTTCTCTTTTTCTTCTCTTAAACGCTCTGTGTCCTCCCCACATCCCCAACCTATTAAAAACCATGGTGTCTGCTTAATTTCCTTTATAAATTCTTCCCTTTCTTTTGGAAATCCACATAATAATTCTTTATCTATTTGATAAATATAATTAAATTCTGCTAGTGCTTCCTTAGATTTGGGATTTCTTAATGTAAATAGATTATAAATATACACTCTCCCTTCAAGAGCTTTATCTTGATACATTTGTTGTATCAATTCTATCAATCTCTTCATCGTGGGATCTAAATCTATAATTCCTTCTGTATACTCATTTTCAATTAATTCATAACTATGTAGTTTAGCATTACCAGGATTAAGCATTAATACTGTCCCTAATGTTGTTGTCGAATTCCCCCATTGTAAGTATGCCTGTGTTCTAAATATATTATTTCCCTTTCTAATAAACCAACCCCTTGCTTCTATCATCCTTATTCCCTCCCCTATTCCCTTAAAGTATTTATTCATATGACCTAATAAATAATCTAAGCTACTATTATCTTGTAAAGTATCAGTTTATTTTGCCCTTCTATATTACTCATAGTTCTACTAATACGCTCTGCTTCTTGATAGTCCCCTAGTAATAGCATGACTCATAGCCCTGTTCTCTGCTAACTTTAGTTATTCTTTATTAAGCTTCATTATATTCCCCTTTATTTGAATTTATTATACCTTAAAGTCTTTAATTTTTGTTGTTTTATATTGAATTTTCTGTTTATTTTTGAGTTAATAAAAAAGAAGACACACTATTTCTTTTGGGTGCTTCTCCTCTTATGATTGTATTCCTTACTAAGAACTTATTATATTATTTATCCTTATTTCTGCAAAAAACGTTTGTGGAAATGAGCGGTGGTGCCTGTCCGGAAGGGTGACTTCGTAGTATTTTTTAGAGGCACTTGGCGAACTTTTTTAATGGATTTTAGCCTGAGTGTTTGACCAACGGAAGTTTTCAGGCGTTCATTAAAAAAGTGAGCCTTAGTGTCTCAAAAAATACGGAGCGGAACCCTGTAGGACAGGTAGCACCTCTCATTTCCCTTCCCAAACGCTCTTTTCCTCCATAAGTAAAAATTCTTTTCACTTTTTATTGCAAATGCTAAATATTATTAATCTAGTAGCTGTATTTTACAATAAGTTGTATAATACGTTGTATAATATGCTTATACTAAAATTATATTTATACTTATGAGGAGTTACTATGAAAATCATTATTATTGGGGCAGGTAAAGTTGGCTACGCATTAGCGACTCACCTATCCGCCCAGGGAAATGACATTACAATTATCGACAACAATCCTAAAGCACTGGAAAAAGTTGAGAATAACTTAGACGTCCTTCCTGTTAAAGGAACAGGGATAAGCACAAGTACCTTACTTGAGAATGGATGCCGAAATATCGATCTCATCATTGCTGTAACAGGAAGCGATGAAGTCAATATGCTCTGTTGTTTAACAGCTAAAAAATTAGGTGCACACCGTACTATTGCACGTATCCGCGATCCGCAATATGCCAAAGAACTCATTCTTATTAAAGAAGATCTAGGTCTAGATATGGTTATTAATCCTGAAGAAGCTGCTGCTGATGAAATCGCTAGAGGACTTACTGTTCCTGGTGCAATCCGCCTTGAAAATTTTGCAAAAGGTCGTGTACGTATGGTAGAGGTTCTTCTTAAAGAAGATTCTCCTCTCATTGGAACTAAGATGAAGCACTTTGGTGAGAAATTTGGGGTTTCCGTTTTAATTGGTGCTATTATCAGGGCGGATGAGCTGATTATCCCTACAGGTGATACAGTACTAGAAGCAAATGACACCATTTATGCCATTGGAAGATCTGCTGCTATTTATACGTTTTGCAAAAGTATTCATGATAAGCCTTCAAAGGTTAAAAATATCATGATTGTAGGTGGGGGGAAAATCGCCTATTACTTAGCACGTCTTCTTAATGAAATGCATATCAAGGTTAAAATTATAGAAAATGATGATGCCGTTTGTGAAAGGCTTTCTGAAGAATTACCTAATACCCTGATTATTTATGGGGACGGCACAGATAGCGAGCTTTTAGCCCAGGAACACATTGAGGCTGCAGATAGCTTCATTGCTCTTACAGGACGTGATGAAGAAAATATCATCGCTTCTTTAATTGCTAAGCAAAGTGAGGTTCCTCGTGTTGTTACTAAAATAAGCCGTCATTATAGTAATCCTGTTATAGCAGGATTAGGATTAGATACGATTATTACACCTCATGACATTATCACCAATCGTATCCTTAAATATGTACGTGGGCAAGCTGTAGAGGCACTCCACCTCATTGTAGGTGGCAAAGGTGAGATTATTGAATTTATTGCATCAGCCGATGATCCTCTCATTAATATACCTCTTTATAAACTCCGTCTTATTCCTGATGTACTCATTGCCACTGTTGTGAAGAAAAATGAGATTGTTGTACCAAACGGTCAAACAATCATTCATCCAGGAGATAGGGTACTTGTTATTACAAATAAAAATATCTCTCAATTAAAAGATATTATGAATACTACATCAGGAGGAATCACAGGTGAACTTAAAAATAGTATTAAGAAGCTTGGGGATATTATTAATCTGTGAGGCTATTGCTTTACTACCACCTACACTAGTGGCTTTCTTATATCAAGATGGGGACCTATCTGCTTTCCTCATCACAATAGGTATTGTTCTAGCAGTAGGGGCTGCGCTGTCTTTCATTAAACCAACTTCTAAAAATATTTATGCTAGAGATGGGTTTGCTATTGTAGCTATAGGGTGGCTCCTTATTTCTTTTTTTGGAGCTTTCCCTTTTTACATAAGCGGTGCTTTTCCATCTTTTATAGATAGTTTCTTTGAATCAAGCTCAGGTCTTACAACCACAGGCTCCTCTGTTTTAACCGCTGTTGAAGGACTACCACATGGTATTCTCTTTTGGCGAAGCTTTACTCACTGGATAGGAGGCATGGGGATCTTAGTCCTTACTATTGCTATTTTACCTTCCCTAGGAACAGGTTCTATGCAAATTATGAAAGCTGAAAGCCCTGGACCTATTGTTGGCCGCATTGTGCCTAAACTGGGGCAGACAGCTAAAATTCTCTATAGTATTTATCTAGGGATTACCCTCGTACAGGTTCTTCTTCTGTGCCTAGCTGGTATGAATGTGTTTGATGCTTTCATTCACGCCCTAGGAACAGTAGGTACAGGTGGTTTTTCTAATATGAATGCCAGTGTAGGCTATTATAACAGCGCACTGATTGACTGGATTATCACTATCTTTATGATCATATGTGGTGTGAACTTCTCCCTTTATTATTTAATTTTTAAGGGGAATATGAAGACTTTCTTTAAGAATAATGAGCTAAGGGTTTATCTTTGCATTTTACTAGGAGCTATCTTACTTATTACCGTTGATTTACTGGCACGTCATACTTATGGCTCCTTTGGTGAAGCCCTTAGATTTTCTTCTTTCCAGGCAGCTTCTGTTATGACCACCACAGGTTATGCTACAACAGACTTTAATGAATGGTCTATGTTTAGTAAGATGATTCTCCTCCTTTTAATGTTCGTAGGTGGATGTGCTGGCTCTACAGCAGGTGGTCTTAAAGTAGCTCGTACTATGATTTGCTTTAAAAGCATCAGGCATTCCTTAAAACAAATCATCCATCCTAATGGCTATTATTCTGTACGTATGGATGGCAAAAAGGTAGAGGACAAAACGGTAGTTAGTGTCCTTAACTATTTCTTCCTCTACATGATTATCTTTACAATAGGGATCATCATTATTTCTTTAGATGGGTTTGACTTTACTACCACCCTTACTTCAGTCATTACTACACTTAATAATATCGGACCTGGTCTTGGCCTTGTAGGCCCTACGGGTAATTTCTCTGCCTTTAGTGATGTCAGTAAAATCGTTTTCTCTATCTTGATGATTATAGGACGTCTGGAAATTTACCCTATTCTCTTGCTACTTACTCCAGACCTTTGGAAAAAGAATTAAAGAGAGATGCTCTATGCGAAAAAAATAAGTTGATAACAGCTAACAAAAGGCGGTTTCCATGTGTTTTACTACTTGGTAACCGCCTTTTCTATTTGTATTTCCCTCTACTTACCACAGCATTTCTTATACTTTTTACCACTACCACATGGGCAAGGATCATTTCTCCCCAATTTTACTTCGTTTCTCTGTTTAACCATTAAACTCCTTATCTCTTGTGGAGAATAGCCTCGGTTTATCCACATCCTCACGTTATTATTAGCCTTCATAAGAAGTCCTGCTAACTGCTCAATGTCTTTAAATTCCTTTAATTCTAGATTGGAGCATGCAAGTTTATTGAGAATAGGGCTTAAAAAATCTGTACTGGGGAGTATTTCTATGCTTGTATCTAAATACCAATCCGATAAAATGGCGTCTATCTTCTCATGCTGTAAAGGAAATTTATCATTTAAAAACTTTTTTACAGCCTGTAATTCTAATGTTTGCTCATAATACTCTTCATCACTATAAAGTAAGAAGGTGTCTCGATTTGGCCTGTAGTATGGTTTACCCTTTATCTGCTCTTTGAAGTAATCCATTTCCTCTGGGGCTACATAACCAAAGCTATCATCTAGCAAATAGTCATCTTCTATATATGCATGACAATAGATCCCACAGTCTCCCCATAGTATTTCTAGAACTTGCTCTATCTCTGAAGTTTGCGCCTCATCAAGACCCTCATACTGTATATACATCATTAAAAAATCACAGACTGGCATCATACCATATAACTGCGTAGCTGCCTTTCTATAAGCTCTTACTTTATCAGCTAATAGGTGTCTTTCTTTTAATGCCCTTACCCTATTTAAATCGTTTTTCATATCACTAAATGCTTGCTTAAGCTCTGGTAATACCTGTATCACATTTGTTTCATCTATATAAATTAATCCTAATGATAACAAGGTTCTACAAGCACCAAATGTCTCTATTTGAACGGACTCCTCCTTAACCTGAGTCAGCCTCATAAAACATTGATAGTCCTCTGCAGACAACATTTCCAATCCTTTATGAATATTGTGACACATTATTTGAGCCAATGCCTGAGTGAGTTCTGCTTTTTTTAGTTTGTAACCACCTCTTAATTCATAAATCTTCCCCAAATTTAAAAGCGTCTTTTTATCGTATTGATTAAGTGCTTCATATAGCTTCATTTTTTTCACCCTTAATACTTTTATTAGAATATCTTACAAACATTATATCAAAATGTATGCTTAATACTAGTATCACCTATTAAGAGGGTCTACTATCCAATATTCCTTTGTCCCATAAGCTTCGTATTTATGAAATTTAGTTTCTCTATCCCTCTACCTTTTTCATTAGAAAAGTTGTATTTGCTCTACGTCTTCTATCTTCATATGTGTGGCTACTAAATCTTCTAGGTCTTCTCCCTTTTTGTGCTCACTTCTTAAATACTGAGTCCCATTTTTAAGACGTGAGGAAATGAGATTGAGCACATAGATGTTGTCAAAACGGTTATAAATAGATTCTCCGCCTAATCCTGATAAGCAAATGAGCTGGGTATTACTCTTCTTAGCAATGTCCATAAGGGGTTTGAGGAGATGCTCTGCATTGGTTTGGGCAAAGGGGTTGTCCATGACCAGTACCTTGCCATCTTCATATTCTGCAAATATGTCTGTGTCGTCTCTTCGCATAAAGGAGAGCAGGCTTGAGAGAATGACAAAGGCAGATAGGAAACCTTCTCCTCCTGAGTTTTTAGAAACATCTGCCCAGCTAATAGGATATTCCCTTTCCTCTTCTATCTTATAAAGTTTGATTTCTATATTCCCTATGCCTACCACATCATTATAGAGGTTTTTAGTGGTAATCTGGCTACCTACAAGTTCCTCTATTTGTTCGTTCTTTTCTAGGTTTTGAATGCCTCTATCTGTGAGTAAGTCTAGGAAATCTCTTAGCCTTTGCTTATAAAGGTTTTCTTGTTCTTCCCATTTAGGCAGTAGGAGCTTTAGCATTTTAATGGTTCTATTTCGAATGGTAATGGTAGAATTCTTATCTATTTTACCCATATGCTGATGAACCTCCTCAATATATTGAAGAAGTATTTCTAGTACCTTCTCCTTTTCTTCTCCTATCATGGCAATGTCTACCTCTAGTTTAGCAATAAGGTCATTGTAGGAAGTGAGTGTCATCTCTAACTGCTCTAAGAAAATGTTTGGTGTTTCTGTCAGTATTTCTAAATTCTCTAGTGGAATGCTAAAGAAGTCATCCTTAAAGCATTCCTTCCTCATGATGCGTTCTAAGTTTTGTTCTACTTGTCGCTGCTTTTTATGAGCCTCTTCTTTGCCTACCTTGTAATCTCTAAGGAGTTTACCTCTTAGGGTGCTAAGCTCCTCTACCTTTATCTGAGGCAAGATAGGTACGCTCTCTTCCTCTGATGCTAAAAGATATTCATATTCTTTTAAGTAGCCTAAATTATCCTTGTACTCCTTTTGCTTATTAAGAAGTTCCTTAAATAGCTCCTTTTGTCTTGATAGTTCTTGGCCTTTTTGTCTTTTAGCTGCCCTAAAATCCATAGCTTTAATAAGGGCCCTTGGCTTAGGTGCTGTTTCTCTTACTTTTTCTTCTAGGGCTTTTATTTGATTTTCAATCTTTGTTTCTAGTTTAGCTATTTGAATCTTACTTTCACTTTGTTTGCTAGCTAAATCCTTCATTTTTTCTTCTACAACTACTAGCTCTTTTTTGATTTCAGCTTCTAGGAAACGGTCATAGAAGAGGGTGCGATAGTCTTCCTCCGTAAGCCGATACTCCTCTTGTTTATCCATAAGCTCATTCTCTGCTTGTTTAAAGCGGCCTTGGGCTTTTTCTAAGTTTTTTTCTAGTAGAAGCTGATCGCCTTGAATCTTCTCAGTAATGCTATTGTATCTAGCTTCTAGGTCTTCTATATCTTTTAAAAGCCGTTCCCCCTGTGTATAGCCTTCAAACTTAGTAAGCTTGTCCTTGAGCTCATCAACGTCTCTATTATAGTTAGCTCTCTCTTCTTCTGCCTTTTGATAATCTTCTTCTAGCTGGGTCTTGGTAAGTTCAGCTTGGCAAATCTGGGCAGCTTGCTCTTTTAACTCTTTTTCTAGCTTTTCAAGTTCCTTTTTTTGCTTGTAGTAGTGGAGATAGGCCTTTAGGAGCTGCTGAAGGTCATGAAGCTGCCTTTGAATGGCTCTTAAGGTGTTTTCTGCATCTTTTAGTTTTTCTTCTAGGTCTTTTTGGGCACCTTCGAGTAGGGCATTAGCTTTTCTTAAGGTGTTAAGCTGTTCTTTTTTCCTCTCGATTTCTTGAGTATGGGCTTCTAACTTCTTCCCAGCTTCCTGATAGTTGTCCTTATTTACCTTTTGATAAAGAATAAGATTCTTCTTTCCTTCATAGAAAGAGAGGTCTTCCTTTTTCCTTACAAGTTTTTCTTTAAGCTGACTAAGCTGTGCTGCTTTGGCTTCTAGTAACTCCTCTAGGCCTTTTTCATCTAGGAGTTTCTGATTAAAGGCAATGATGAAACTTACTTTTTCTAAGGTATAGACCTTATTACCTTCTCTTTTTTCCTGCTGCTCTAGGTCTTCTTTCTTAATAATAGGAATTGGAAAAGAGGTATAAAGGTCAAGGGTCTCACCTTGCAGCTTAACCAAATCCTTTTGTGGCATAATGAGGGCATAAGGAATAAAAGGATTACTTGCTACTAATTTCTCATTTTCCTCTAAAGACTTATAGTTATGCTTGAGCCAATCCATCCCATAGACATAATGGATATCTTGGCTTTTCAGCTTGTCTTCTAAGGCTTTAGGAATTTCTAGTATTTTGCCTGTTTTAAGCTTTTGATAGTCCTCTTCCTTTTTCTCTAGCTCACTTTCTAGTTCTCTTCGTTCTGTGCTTAGTTGTTCTAACTTATGGTCAAAGGCTTCCATGATCTTTTCTTCTTCAAAAACCAGGTCTTTGGCTAAATCAATATATTTAATGGCCGCACCACGTTCTTCAAGTTCTTGATCGTAGATTGCTTTCTGTTTTTGTACTTGCCTTTTACTTTCTTCTTCCTGCCATAGTGCCTTTTCTAAATCTTGTACATCTCTAGAGCCTACCTTTAGTTTTTCTTCTTGCTCTTCTCTGGTGTTTTTCAGCCGTGCTATGGTTTTTTCTAGCTTTTCTTCCTGGCGGTTTCTGTCCTCCAGCTTATCTTCTAGGAAACCTTCTTCATACTCACCCATAATATTTCTACTAAAATTCTCCTGATAAGTACTATTAAAGGTTTCTTCTAAACGCCCAAACTGTTTAATTTGTTCTAGAAGCTGCCCCTTCTTTAGGCTGCTCTTATTTTTTAGCTCATTTAAATTGGTGATCTGCTGTGCCAGACGAGTACGTTCTTTTTTCCCTTCTTGAATCTGCTCTTCTAAATGATGAAGTGCCTCATTTTTGTGTTTTAGGGTTTCTTCATAGTAGCACTTTAAGCTATACCCTATCTGATCTCGCTCTGGGGTTAGGTCCTTATCCTTTTGCTTCATCATTTCTAGAGCATTTTCCCACTCTTGAACTTCTTTGGAAGCTTCTGTGTAAGCTTTATAGAGTTTGGCACATTCTTGGCTATTTTTGCGTTTCGTTAAAGCCGCTTTCGTAACTTCTTGATGGTTTATCTCATCTTCAAGGGCGGTGACCGTCTCATATTCCTTGGTTTTATCATCCTCTAAGTTATAAATCTCATAAGACAAGGCCTCATAGTCTATTTGGCGAATCATCTCCTCTATTTCTTCCATATGAAGCTCTAGTGCCTTTTGCTCCTTGTCACTCTCCTTAGCGGCTGCTATTAAATACTGTATAAGCTGAGCAATGCTCTTTTCTATAACCCTCACTTGTTGGAGCTCTCCTTGAAGCTGCGTGCCACTTTCTATAAGCACTTGAGCTTCTTCTTTAAAGGCATCAATAGTCGCCTTACGCTGAATCTTAGACTGATTGGCTTTATATTGATGGATGTATTTGACTACAAGCTCTGTGAATTTCTTGATTTTCCCTTCTTCTTTGGTAAGCTTGTCTTCTATGGTAGGCAGAAACCATTTTTCTACTAAACCTTTTTCATCTTTGGCATCGGCAAATAACTTGGAAAGTCCTGACTCTTCAAAGTTGATTTTTTTAATAATGCTTTCCCATTCTTTATGGTCAATTTTGTATTCTTTAAGGTGCTCAAAGTAGCGACGTGCTTGGGTAGGTTGGTTTAGGTCGTAATAATTAAAGGCATAGGTTTTATCCTTTTTAAGCTCTTCTAAGAGCTTCTTGACTTCTAGAAAGCCTTTTAACTTTTTTTGCTCATTTTGCTGTTCTACTAATGGCATGCGATGGATATCATAAGGACTTCTATGGGTATACTCGTGAATATAAGTGAGGATTTCTAGATCTTCCTGACCCTGTTCATCTCCTTGATCCTGTTTCTTTCTCACCATCATCCCTGTTAGCACATAGCCTGCTCCCCCATCTAGCTGCCACTCTACTAAAATATGAGTAGGCTTAGAGGTAGTGAAATAACTTTTAAAAGGTCTGTCTTTAGTATCTCTATATCTTTTTTGCACAAAGGGGGCTGTCATCATTTGAACAAGAACAGACTTTCCTCCTCCATTACGTAAGGAAAGGAGGGTGCTTTCTGTAGCCAGATGAAAGCTTTCATCATCTATGCGAATGGCATTATTGTTGTAATTTAAATTAATGATCCGTAGGGTATTGATTTTACTCATCTGCCACCTCTCCTAATACTTTTAGCACACGGCTATAGTTATTTTTATTGAGTAGATTCCAATCCATAAAGTGATCTAATTTCTTGGTCGTTTTAATCATATCGTCTTGTTCTATATAATCAATAAGCCCTTGGTTTTGCAGAAATATTAAGATCGTATAGATAAAGCCTTCTTTAGTCGTTTTGGCTCTAGAGCCTCTATCGTCACTACGAAGCGCCTCAAAAGCTTCTAGCATATTTGAAAAAGCTAAGCCTTCTTTTTCTTCCTCTTGTGACTGCATGGCCCCTTGGCGTAAACGCTCTGCTATGCAGTTAAGAAATTCTCCTGTTTTCATATATTCTCTAGATTTGCTACTTCTTCCTTGGGAGTCATAGAACTCTACTAACAGGGTGAGAATGACAAATTGAGATAGGTAGTAGTCCTTATCTGTTGCCCCAGACTTGCAGAGGCTACTTTTTAACTCTGCTTTGGAAAAGCCTAGAAGGTGATTATCTTCTTGGGGAATAAGATAGATGACATTGCTATAGCGTTCCACCTGGCTACCTGCCGCCTCTGCTTGGCTTTTTACTAGGTACATGACCTCTTCCCTCTCTGTATAGGCACGATAAAGTTCTCTCTCCTCTTCTTCACCTAACTCTCTATGATTTAATAAATAATAGAATATCTTTTGACTCAGCTTGATATCTGCTATTTCATATGCCATGAGTCTTGCCGCCTTTCTTCCTGATTTTAATGGTCCTTTAAATTATCGTGCTTCTATGATTTCAAAATAAACATTAGTACATACTACTCGCCTTATACTGCCTGTTTCACTTGTGAGATTTTCAAAGATAACAACTTCTTCCTCTTCTAGCTTATAGGCTTTTACTTCTTTAATCTTATTAAAGCGTTGTTCTTCTCTTACTAGTTCTAGTACACATTCATTAAGCTGAAAACTTAGGAGTTCATCTGTGAGATAGGCCTCCTTTTCCTCCTTAAGCACTTCTACATCTATGCTTCTTGCCTTTAAAAGTTCAATGACCACTTCTCTAAAAATCTCTATGGTGGGTACTAACTCTAGGATCAGTTCTCTTTGCTCTACTATTTCTTTTAGCTGTCTGAGTGAAATGCCTCCCTCTTCAAAGGCTAGGCTCAAGATTACCTTTAAGCAATTTTTATATTTTAGTAGCTTTTCTCTAAGCCTTTGAGCTTGTTCTTCTTGCCAAGCTTCTTCATCAAAGGAAAGGATTTCGCCCTCATCCTCCACTTGTTTTGCCCTTATGGGTTTTTGAAACTGAAGGACTTTATTTAAGTTATAGCTCTTTTCTAAAGGTCTATTAAATAATGGCCCTAGA
This sequence comes from Bacillota bacterium, assembly GCA_023436395.1. Taxonomy (GTDB): domain Bacteria; phylum Bacillota; class Clostridia; order Lachnospirales; family Cellulosilyticaceae; genus Cellulosilyticum. Next base: position 15,310 of record JAEZJJ010000053.1, read on the forward strand.
AACCGCTCTGCTTGCTTCAAGTAGCCAACCTCACCTAAAATTTTATCATAGAGTTCTGTTCTAATATTAAAACGCTTAATGAGGGACATCTGAGAAATATCTTCAAGTTCTTTAGTATACAAGCTTTTTAAATCAAAATGACTTAGTAGTATCCTTTGATGTTCATCTAAGGTGCGTGCTAAATAGCTTTCTATGATTTTTAAATGAGATAGATTCTCCCTGTCTGCTTTCTCTAGTTTTTTAATATTGATATCTTGCTCTTCTAATTCTTTAATCCGCTCTGACACCACCTGTTTGTGTCTCTCAAACTTATACTTGGTATGGGTTAGGGCACTGAGATTTTCTTCTAAAAGGTTTTTATAATCTTGCACCGAATAGCTCAGGGCATTTTGCCTTATACGGCGCATGGCATCCTCCATCTTCTTAATTTGAATCCTTAGGGATTTAAAGATGTTTTTAATATCATCAACTGCCTTATCATATGTAGCCTTCTCTAGGTGTAGTTTAAAAATCATTTCTTGTATAGTAAGCTTCATATTACTTTCAATTTCTAGGGTAGCAAGGATCATAGAGTAGCCAGACTCCGTTAGAGAGTAGGAAGTCCTTCTCACTTCATTGTCAATATACACGACTTCATTGGCAATAAAGCTAATGTGCATGTCCTTATAAACCCCCTCATTAAAGTCAAATCCTGCAAAGTACATCGCCTTTCCTTCGTCACATAAAATAACGTTAACAATAAATTCTCCTAGGGATTTGCAGGCTTCATAAGAAAGAGGTTTCTTGAAATAGCGAGTATTAATGGTGTCAATAAAACCACCTATATCATCCATGGTGCAATACTCATCCTTTAGAGACTGCTCCATAATATAAAGGAGCACTGCAAAAATCAGATTGGTCTGCTCGTGAAAGGCCTCTACGCCATATTGCTTCCATGTCCCTTTTTGCATACTATTTTTATAGAGAAGGGCATATGCCCCTACACTTTTCATCCTTTGCTCAAAATGATTTAGAAATTCAAATTCCATGACTTCTCCTTAGCCTTTTATTTTCCTTCTCCTCAAATCTTTGATCTTTAAAAATGGTTAATATCAAATCATTGACCTTAAATCTCTGATATTAAATCTCTTCTATTAAAATCTTTACTGTTTAAAATCTCTTGGGGGATGTAGCGCTCTACTTCTAAGATTTCCATCATCTGCTTTTTGGTAAATTCATCAAAAAAGGTAAAGAAAGTGCCCTTTAAATGCTTGTTTTGCCCTTCTTTGGTTGGAGGCAAATTAAATTTTTGACTTATTGCCTTTTTTATCATTTGCATGTAGGCTTCTTTAAAAGGTATGATTTGGTGTGCCTCACTAAAAGCCTCCTGCAAGCTTTCAAAAATGCCTATACCTTCATAGTCTAAGTCTCCAAAGTAAAGGAGGGTGTTCTCTTCCTTAGCTAAGTAGGGCTCTACTCCCCAGGAAAAATCTTTAAAGCTCTTACAAATCCCTTTACCTCCACCATAAATCAGTGTACCTATAGGTACGCCTAGAATATGACTATGTCCTGCTAATAAATAGCGTCTCATACTATAAAATGTATCCATATTTTCTAGTATTAAAACATGCTGTGGTACTTGTTTATGATGGGCATAATAAGCTAGGGGCTCTGCTGTTTTATAGATATGAAGCCTGTCTATACCAATCCCCAAATTTTTAAGTAGCCGCTTGCCACCTTCCTGCTTTAAATATTTCTCTCTTCCCCAGATCTCAAAGCTTCTCTCATTCATAGAAATAGGTTCCTCTAAGGCTCCTTCTGTGTGGTCTAAAAAGTAGCTTAGCTGTTTGATATATCCTCTATCTTTTACATACTGGGCCATGTTTTTCCTATAGTAGCTTAAATCTATTAAAGGATTGAAGCTGTACATCATTTCATGCTCATACATACTATAATCTTCTTCTAAAGGAATGACTTTGTAAGCATGATAAAGGGCAGGCTTTTTCCCATTAAGTTTGCTACTTTTGATTGGTATCATGATTCCCTCTTCTATATCCTGTTTAACCTTTTCATAAAGCAACCTATATTCCTCTATTTTATAGAAATTGCTTATTTCATCTAATGTCACTTTCTTCTTTTGAAGTGCTCTAATGGATTTCATGCAGCCTCCTATACTTTTCACTCATTGATTTCTTTGTCTTAAGTATAGCATTTTTTCTGATTATTATACTAAGCTATTTTTTTCAACTGCTCTTAGATTTATTATTAATGAACCTAAAAAAGGCAATAACCTTGTATTCGTATACTTGGTGAATGCCTTTTTTGATTGTCTCTTCATTAACTATGATAAGTATGAAATTGAATTCCTTTTTCTAATAATCCCTTAATACTTGGTTCAAAAAATTCAATAGTTTCCGGATGATCATGAATCACTATAATCTCATCTGACATCTGATTGTTGAGCCCCATCCACTGTTCAGGTAAATCCAGTTCCATTAATTCTAATATATCTTCTAAAGTTCTAACGCCATAGGGAGGTTGTTTTTGAAAAGTACACCATTCCATTACATCATAGGTCCAGTACCAATCTAAATGCTTCATTTCTTTAAGCTTTTCAAAATACCCATAATGAATTGTATCTTCAGGTGAGCGTTCATAATTCAAACTCTTTAAATACCCTTGTATCTCATCAATTCTTTCTTTTTCTTTAGGACTGTAATTAAAATCATAAAAACCTTTCTCCACCCCTTTATCACCATAAGGAAAGCGAAAAACTTTAGTGGGCCTTATTACACCTGCCATCTCATATATTTCTTCGATGATCTCATCTGTCATTTTGATTTCATTATAGCATTGCTCTAAAGAGATTTGAGAAAAGTTAGGGTGGCTAAAGGAATGATTACCTATAATCCCTCCTTGCTCAATGGTATAAAGTGCATCATCTTTTCTTTCTCTTAAAGCTTCTCCTGTGCTAAACCAAATTGCTTGTATACCATATTTCTTCAAGATATTAACGCGTTCTCTTCTATACTGTGATGGTCCATCGTCTATTGTAAGATAGGCTCTTTTCATTCTCTTTTCCTCCTTTCTATGACCTATTATTTTTAACTAATTGCCTTATCCATTAATTCTTGCATCTTATCTTTATCTTCGTAAATCACAGCTCCTGGAATAGCATCTGGTAAATAATCTTCCATTCTCCTAAGTGGTTTATATCCCATTCCTAGGATACTCCATATGAATAAGATGCCGCCTGTTATGATAAGTAATAACCCCATTCCTCTCGTTGAATCATTCCCTAGCATTGTTCTAAACACTTGACTTACCTTAGAGTCACCTTCCATAAATGGCGTTAAAAGATGGTCACATATTGGTGCTGCCATCAACATTGCTAAGGGCCTAAAAATAGATACCAGCATTTGATTAATGGAAAATACTCTTCCTTGTAATTCTAAACCTACTTTTGATTGAATCATAATCTGCCAATGGGTATCTACAAATGCAATAGATAAGCCAAACATAAATAAGCCTATTCCTACAAATATAGGAGATGGTCTCATTCCCATAATGACCATAGACACAGCTGTTAAAATGAGAAAACCGACCATACCATCTGCCCTTCTTTTCGTGCCTCCCCATAGACTTATAATAAGGGACCCCACTACTAAACCTGTGGCATTGGCTGCTAATACTAATCCTAGCTGACTTTCATTAGACACTGCAATGGCTAATGGGGTAAAGACCACTGTAATTAAACTCATTAATGTATTGGCTACAATGAAGAATACAACCATAACTACCAAACTACGTCTTTTCATAATATAACGCCATCCACCAACAAGTTCTTTCGTAAATGTTTCTTCTCTTTTCTTAAAACTTCGTTTTGGAAATCTCACATATAAAAGTGTCGTTACTGATGCAAAACAGGTAACAAAATCTAGTAATAACACACCTTTCATTTCTAGTAAGAATAATGCTCCTGCTCCTAATATAGGCCCTAACATACTGCCACTTGACCAAACAAATTGAACGATTCCATTAGCTTGTCCCAGATAACACTTAGGGACCAATATTGGAATAGCCGATAGGAAGGCTGGACTTTGGAATGTACTACCTATGGAGGATACAACGATTGCTATACATAATTGCCATACCTCCAACTTCCCTAAACTAAACATAATGAATACAAAACAAGTTCCTAATACCGCACACAAATCCCCTAGTATCATTATTTTTCGCTTATCATATCTATCTGCTACTACCCCTGCTATTGGGGATAATAATATATTGGGTACCAATGTACAAACTGCAACCAGGCTAAAATCTCCAATAGACCCTGTCTTTTCATAGAGCCATATTCCTACTGCATAAGCAGATATATTAGAGCCTAAAAGAGAGATAATTTGGCCTAGCATAATAAAGGCAAATATCTTCATACTCATTGTACTCTTCTGCTCTTTTTTGCCACCTTGAATGACCTTTAAATTAGATTCTTCCCCTTTTGCGATAGAGTGTTTATTCTCCCTTCCGCGTTCTAGGGTCTTCTCTGCCATAATACCGTAGAGTTCTTGTGGTTGATGCTTATGGAAGAAGTGTCCTGCCTTTTCAATGACTTCTAGTGTTACTTCCTCACTATAGCGTTCCCATTCATGATAACGTTCCTCATAGTACTCTGTTCCTCTATCCCGCTCCCCTATAATGCAACATATGGGGATATCCAATTTCTCTAAATCCCGGGCATAATAGGTTTTGGAAAAATAATCGGTTGCCATTCTCGCCTCATGTCTGATGCCTGCAATAATGAAATCTTGCTCTTTTTCATCTATGATATCATCTGAATTTCCTAAGCTACGTAAGGTTTCTCGGTATACCTTATTGGACATCCATCTATCTTCTGGAAATATTTTCCCCCACCATTCACTGAGTTTGCCTGGTAACCTAGGTGTAGGAAAGTTGGCAACTTCAAATAAAGTGACGACTTCAATCCCTTCTTTTCGAAGTGCATAGGCTAAGGCAACTCCTAATGCCCCTGATACACACTGTGCGTAAATACTTATAGGGCCACTTACCTTTTCTTTAATTTCCGCTACACATTCATTAATGATATCTTCTATAGTACCTCCCACATCTTCTGGTCTAGCATAATCATGCCCAGGTAACCTTACACTATAGACTGCGCACTCTTTAGGCATCTCATTAGCTAGTGGCTGAAATGTTATGGCACTTCCTCCTGCAAAAGGAAAACATATGTAGTTCATTTTCATCTTTTTATTGTTATTAGGGGTTAATCTTACTAAACGCCCTTCTTCTTGCCCTATACTTCCTGAAATTCTCTCACATAGTTCCCTAATAGTAGGGTACTTAAATAAATCAATAACACTTAGTTCCCTGCCAATCTTTCTTGTTAACTTAATGGCCTTAAATGACTCACCTCCTAAATCAAAAAAGTTATCATCTATTCCTACCTTATTAACATTTAATATTTCACTCCATAGCCGAGCTAGTTCCTGCTCTAGTTCACTGCGTGGTGCTACATATTCTTCACCAGCTTCTATCTGAACTTCTCGTTTCTCCAATGCTCTATAATCTATCTTTCCATTGACTGTTATTGGCATTTGTGCCATGGTCATGATAACTGTAGGCACCATATAGTCTGCTAATTTCTTCTTGATGTACTTTCTTAAGTCACTTGTACTCACTAGGTCATCTATTTGTCTTAAGGTCACATAGGCCACTAGCTGATTATTGTTCTCCCCATTTTTCACTGCAATGACTGCTGCTTCTTTAATCTTTTCATGGGATAATAATGCAGTTTCTATGGCACCTAATTCTACTCTATATCCTCTAATCTTTACTTGTCTGTCTAATCGTCCAAGGAACTGGATATCGCCACTGGCTAATAGACGTACCTTATCCCCACTTCTATATAATCTTCTCGTCTCATTTTTAGCATCTTTTGAGCTAAGTGGGTCTAGTATGAAACGCTCCCCTGTCAAATCTTCTCTTCCTAAATAGCCTTCTGATACACCTATTCCGCCTATATAAAGTTCACCTTCTACCCCAATAGGTACAGGCTGTCTATTCTGATCTAATACATAGACATAACTATTGCCTAGAGGTTTCCCTAATGGGATAATATCGACATCTTTTTCTTTGGTCACTTCATATGCAAGTACGGATACGGTTGTTTCCGTTGGGCCATAATTATTAAAAATTCTACATTCTGGATTATATATCCATACTTTATCTACTACCCTGTGCGTCAGTGCCTCTCCAGCAAAAATGATTACCTTTTTAGGTACTAGCCACTCTGGATGTTCTGCCACTTGTAATGCTTCAAAATGGCTAGGTACCATCTTCATCATATCTATAGGATGTTCTTTAAAATAAGCAGCTAATTGGTTGGCATCTGTAGATCTTTCATAAGAAATAATATGAATGCATCCACCTGTTAATAAGGGGGCACATATATTACTTGTTCCTAAATCAGCTGCAAAAGTTGTTACGATACCAAAAGCCATTGGCTCCTTAATCTCTAAGCGTTCTATAAAACTCTTAATATAACTCACATAGTTATAGTGACTAATCACCACACCTTTAGGTTGACCTGTAGAACCTGAAGTAAATAATATATACATGGCTTGTTTATGATCAACTTTGGCTGTGATATTTTCTTTTGGCAAATCATGCTTTTGAGCAAGGGTATCTACACATACTACCTGTCCTTCATTGACATTTGGAAGCCCACCTAGGTGACTACGTTGGGTCAATATATAGGCTACCTCCACAATGTCTAACATACTTTTTATTCTTTCTTTTGGATAGGTAATATCCAGTGGCACATAGGCGCATCCTGCTTTCATAACACCTAGCATCCCTGCTAGCATTTCTATTGTCCTATCCATATATAGGCCTATTTTATCTCCTTGCTTGATGCCCCTATTTATTAAATAATGAGCAATTTGATTTGCTTTTTCATTTAACTCTTGATAAGTAACTTCCTTGCCTTCACAGTATGCCGCCTTAGCCTCTGGTGTTTTGCTCACTTGTAATTCAAAAAGTTCAGGCATAGTAACAGTTTCATCACTTCCTATAAGCATCTTTTCTGATTGTAAAATATGACTATTCTCCTCATCAGTCAAAAACTCCAACTGACTCATAAGTGCATTCTCTACTGCCACAATCTGCTTCGTCATATTCTCATAGTGCTGGCTAAAACGCTGAATCGTTGCTTCACAAAACAGATCCGTACTATATTCTATATTAAGATGAATAAAGCCTGATTCTTCCCATGCAAATAAATTGAGATCTGTAGATGCCTTATTCCCTCCTAAAATATACATTTGACTATCTAACTCTCCAATTTTCATCGTTTCACCAGATGCGCTTAGATAGTTAAACATCACCTGAAAAATGGCAGTACGGCTTAAATCACGTTTTAAGTTTAACTTTTCTACTACCTTTTCAAAGGGTACTTCTTGATACTTATAGTTTTCTAAAGTTTCCTTTTTAACGCGCTGAAGATATTCTTTAAGATCTGGTTCATCCCCTATATATGTATTAAAAGTTAAATTGTTAATAAAGAATCCTATTAACTCTTCAGTATCCTCTGTGGGTCTAGAGGCTACTGTTGACCCTACGACTATACGTTCCTTATGGGTGTAACGATATAATAACACCTGAAAAACAGCTAGTAGGACCATGAAAACAGTGCATTCGTTTTCTCTTGCAAACTGTTTGATTTTATTGGTAAGTTCAGGTGAAAAATCAAAACTAAATGCAGCACCTTTACCCGTTCTAATAGGTGGCCTTTTAAAGTCAGTGGGCAAATCAATATTGTCTATCTTATCCTTTAACTTATCCACCCAATAGGTTATTTGCTCCTCTATCTTTTCCTGATTGATCTTTTCTTGTTGCCACTTGGCATAATCTCCATATTGTATGGCAAGTGGTAATAAGTCTGTTTCTTGCTTATGGACTACAGCATAATATAATTTATCAAATTCTCTTTTTAAGATATCTATAGACCATGAATCTATGATGGTATGGTGTGCTACTATTCCTAAAATATGTTTTTCTTCTGTTTCCTTCACTAGAACAAATCTAATAAGTGGCCCCATAGCTAAGTCAAATTGTGCATTCATTACATTTTTAACTTTATCGTCTATCTCTTGTTTCTTTTCTTCACTATCTGGTATAGGGGAAAGGTCAAAATAACTTAGGCATGCTTCACTTATATCATGTACTACTTGTACAGGTTCACCCTCTACTTCTCTAAATGTAGTTCTTAAAACTTCATGCCTTTGTACCAATCTATCTAAAGCTTGCTTACAATCTACATATTCAAATTCACCGTAAATAATATAGGCCACTGGTACATTATATTCAATGGTGTCTTTTTGCATCTGTTGAATAAACCATATTCGTCTTTGTGAAAAAGATGTAGGAAATATATTTTCTCCTAGTTTGCGGGTTATTTTTTGAATTGTACTTGTTGGCTTTTGCTTACTTAATTCTAATAACTTCTTGCGTTGCTCTATAGATAATGCTTTTTTCTCCTTAGTTTCCCCCATTATTTTCCCCCCTCCTTTTAACAAGATAACTAAGCAGTTCCTTTTTCCTTTGCTCTGATAATCTTTCTATTTTTTGAACTGCAGTATTCTCCTTTATTTCACCTTGTTCTAATGTTTGTAATTCATAAATATACGCCGTACTATTCATCATTTCTTCTACTTTATCTGCTGTATTTGATATACCTCTATTCTCTCTCATCTTTTGGGAATAGTTCTTGCACTTTTCCCTAACACTTGAATTCAATAAGCTTTCAGTGGCCTTAGCAATACTTGGAGCATCCCACTTAATCGCATGTAGAAAATCGCCCACTCCCAGTTCCTTGATCAAAGCAGCATTATAGGGTCTATCTACATAACAAGGTAAGATCATCTGAGGTACCCCTGCTCTTAATGCACCTGATAGAGTACCCATACCTCCATGATGGATAATAGCTCCTAAATAAGGCATTATCTCATCTAAAGGTAAAAAATCGCACCATATCGCATTCTTTGGTAACTTATCAGGTAGTAGTTCTGGATACTTAGTCAAAACAATGGTTGGTCTTTGAAGTATTTCACATGCTTCTAGACTCAGTGGATAAAATAAAGGATTAATGAGTTTTGTAGTGCCTCCCGAAATCAATAATGGCTTTTCATTCTCTGCTAGCCATTTCTTGACTTCTTCTGGGATTTCTCTTTTAACATGTTCTTTTCCTTCTTCAATAGGGAATCCCACTGCCTCTACAGGTCTTGGCCAATTCTCATTAGGCTTCTCGTACCATTCTGGCCAGAAGGCAAGTGTCATCTTTGAGCTGCTTTCCCATTGGAGCCAAGTTGTAATAGGTGGTAGTCCTACTTCTTGTCTCAAACGATTACACAAAGGAACCTCCTTTGTGGGATACAACTTATCATAAGCCAAACTACTTAAGATTTCTGTAGGATTCATCATGACTTGTGCTAATGGTAAATGTAGCTTCTCAGCTACCATATAAGCAGCAATACTTGATCTATTTTTACATAAAACAACCGTATCTTTTGCATCGCAACATTTTAGTATCTTATTATACTCCTTCATTCTTACTTCAAAACTCTCATGTTTTCTATCAAATTCTTTCTTTTTCTCTTTGGCTACTTCATCTAATTCTGATTCACGCTCTACCATATCTCCATTCATACTATCTACCAATTCTTGATACTCCTTTGGCGTATCTAATGGTTCAAATGCTATACCTGCTTCCCTTGCCATCTTCTCAAAGTGACAATGGGTAATTAATGTGACATGATGCCCACGCTCCTTTAATTCCTTTCCCACCCTAACAAATGGGATAACATCCCCATCTAACCAATGTGTCACTAATACTACGTTTCCCATAACATCACCCCAATTTCTTGTTTCGCTTTATTATTGCTAATAGTTGATTTCTAGATAAACTGGCTTCTTTAGGAATATTCATATCAGTTTGCCTCTCAGCATTGATGCTGCCTTTATCCTTCCCCACATCATTTAATGATGTTTCATAAACTGAAATTTCATTAATAAATTCTTGCCATCGTTGCTCACTAGTTATACTTCTATTTAATTCACTGATTCTATTACATTTTTCCTTATATGTCTTTTCTTCAATGAGTGCTTGTATCCCTTCTGCAATTCTTTCCACTTGCCAAAATGCTATTGGAAAACTTTTAGCTATACCAATCTTCATTAATCTGCTTGCATTATCTGGGCCATCTGTTAAATGTGGTAATATAATCTGTGGTATTCCTGCATCTATTGCCTCATTCAGCGTGCCCATTCCTCCATGATGAATAATTAAATCTACTCGCTTCATAAGTGCAGCTAAATTAATCTCTTTTCTCCATGTCACACATGCTGGCATAGGTTGTGGCAATAAATCTTCATAGCGTGTAATGACAATTCCCTTATACCCTCCTACCTCACATGCCCTAACTCCCATTTCATAGAACTTAGGGCTTACCATATGACTACTTCCTCCGGAGATTAATATGATGGGCTTATCTCCCTCTAATATTGTCTCAATCTCACTATCAAATACGACACTTCCTTCTTCTTTTAAAGGCAAAAAACCAATACAACTTGTCCCACTTGGCCATTCTTCCTCTATATCAGCAAACCATTCAGGCCAAATACACCCTATATTTTTAGGGCTATAGAGCCATTCTTTCCAGCTACTAATATCTACTAGCCCCACTTTGCGGCGTACTTGATTAATTTCTTCCTTTAATTCCTCTCCAAATATTTGTTCATGCAAATCCATATGAGAAAAATAATTAGGCGCTAATACTACAGAGGCATATCTTAACCCTAGTTTCTCTGCTACTAGCAAACCTGATATGCTAGAGCGATGCCTTGCAAGTATGATGGTGTCTGGTGCTTGGCAATAAGGTAATATCTTTTCATACTCTTCTATTAATCTTGCTTTTCCATGATACTTAAGTTGAAAACGAATGCACTCTTCCCTGTGATTAATGGGATCTGCAAGTTGATATAAGTCTCTATTCATAGCCTTATATGTTTCCATATCATCTAATGCTACAAAATTTAGCGCCTTGTCCACTACCTTAGATTCATAATAACAATGTGTGCATATAGTAACATGATGTCCTACCCTTTTTAATTCTTCTCCTAATTTAATAAAGGGTAGCACATCCCCGCCTGTCCAATGTGTTACTAAAACTATATTTGCCATAGCTATTACTCTCCTTCTACTTCATTTAGTAACATCATTAACTCCTCTTCAGACAAATTTTCTAGAAGATTTTCTTCGGCTGCTCTAGCCATATCTTCAACTGTCAGTGAGGTGCTCAGAATATCTAATAATGTAAGTGTTGTACCGAACAACTTATTTATACGAATAACCAACCTATTTGCCATAAGGGAATGCCCCCCTAGTTGAAGGAAGTTGTCTTTAATACCCACTCGTTCTATTCCTAATAACTCTTGCCATAAAGCTACTATGCCTTCTTCAATCTCTGTATTTGGTGCAACATATGCTTCTTCATTTGTATGCTCCATTGCCATTAATACCTTTCTATCCACTTTACCATTAGGCGTCATAGGATATTCATCTACTTGAATAAAGAAATTGGGAATCATGTAGCTAGGCAAAAGCTGCTCTAATTGGTATCTCATTTCGAATACATTTATCTTTTTCTCAGCTCTAATATATGCACCTAGGCTCACTACTCCATCTTTTTCTTTCGATACTACTACTGCTTGTTCTACTGTATTTAATGCCATAATGGCCTTTTCAATTTCTCCTAATTCAATACGGTAGCCTTGTACTTTTACTTGAAAATCTTTTCTGCCAACATACATTAAGTTATGCTCATCTATTCTTTTAACTATATCTCCCGTACCATACATCTTTCCACTATCAGGGTGAAATGGATTAGAAATAAAACGTTCTTCAGTTAACTGCTCATTATGTAGATAGCCTGCTGCTACACCAATCCCTCCGATATAAAGTTCTCCTTCTTCACCTACATCTACTAAATTATGGTTTTCATCTAATACATAAAGCATTGTTTGATTAATAGGATATCCTAATGGAATATAGGTATCATCGGTAGTTATTTTAGCAATTGTGGAAAATATTGTTGTTTCTGTGGGTCCATAAAAGTTCCATAAATCTTTACAGCTTCCATGGAGCAATTCCTTGGCTAATTGAATACTCCAAGCCTCACCACCTATTGCAATAATTAAATCACTATTTCCCTTCCATCCTGCATCTTTTAACATATAAATATTAGAAGATGTTGTTTGGATGAGTGTGATTTTTTCCTCTTCTATTAAATTCCTTAGTTTTCCTCCATCTTTAGCAGTCTTTTCATCTGCAATTACAACCGTGCACCCTGCAATAAGTGGTGTGAATAATTCTGTGATAGAGACATCAAATGTAATAGTAATGGTAGCAAGTGCCTTCTCATCACCTGATAAATCAAGTTCTTTTCTTATACTCTCTAAATAACTTACTAACCCACTATGTTTAATGGCGACCCCTTTAGGCTTTCCAGTAGAACCTGATGTATAGATAACATAAGCTAATTGTTCCCCACTTATATCCAGTTCTACATTGTCTTTAGGCTCACTTTGAATTGCATTATATTCCTCATCTATACAAATAATCTCAATACCTTCTTGTCCTAGTCCTTCTGCTAATTTCCTTTCGGTTAGAATTACTTTCATCCCTGATTGACTTATAATATAGTTATTTCTTGAGGCTGGATGTGTCCAATCTAATGGTACATAAACCGCCCCTGATTTTAAAATTCCTAATAGTGTCACCATAAGTTGTACATTACGATGTACATAAACACCTATCAGTGTACCTTCTTTAATCCCTTTTCCTCTTAGAAAATGGGCTAGTTGATTACTTTTGCTATTTAACTCTTGATAACTATATTCTTCCCCATTACAACGCGTGGCAATCTTCTCTCCTAAACTTAATACTTGTTCTTCAAATAATGAAATTACACTCTTTACTTTACTCATTTTTACACGCCTCCGTCTCTACTTTATATCTTTAATCTATGGTATTTTCCTTTAATGTATTGTAAATTTGTTCTAGTGAAAGCAACTCTACACCTGTTACATTCCTATCTTCACAACAAATAGCTAGTTTATAATCATCTGCTACATACATTTGGTAAAAATAAAGATTATCTTCCACCACACCTTTATACTGAATAGGGTGTGTGAGTTCAAAAGAAAATGTATTTAAAGGTAAATATAAACCTAGCCCCTTATATTTCGCATAGCTTTCTTTTAGTGTCCATAATTCTATTGCCATTTCCCCTCGATTACTAACTGGGATACTTTCTAACATTAACTTTTCAGATCTAGCTAAACATTGCTCCATATCTGCTATATCAAATTCTATAACTTGTTCAATATCAACGCCTATTTCATGTGTACTCCAACCACATATAATCCATTTGCCAGAATGAGAAAGATTAAAATACACCTTGCTATTATTACTAAGATATGGTTTTCCATATTGATTATAGTTAATATGTACCTCCTGATTATTAATACCTAACTTGGTACATGCCAAGTATCTTACCATTAATTCAGCATAGGTACTCCTTTTTATATCTTCCTCAAAACGTAGCTTATGAATTTTCTCCCTTTCTGTGGGGCCTATCAAATCTAAAATATGCTCAATCTGAACAGAATTTGTTTTTTCTTCTAAATATAGACCATAAATATTTGCCATACCCCTCTCCTTCCTTTTTATTTTCCTTTTTCTTTTCACTCCCATTCATATTTAAATATTTACTGCATAAGTATCATAAAACATTTTTTAATAATTTAATTATAAAATATTGTCCAAATTGTTTACAAATATGCTAATATTATCCAACTATTTTTCACAGATGTCCATCATAAAATAGATCATACGTTTCACTTAACTCCCCTTGAATATGCTATAGTAACAAAATACGATCAAAAAAATAGCAATCACTAAGTATTCTAAATACAAAGTAATTGCTATTTTCCTTGTATAATTTGTAGTTGTACCATTCTCATCTTTGCCCTTAAATACATCTTTCCTTATAGTTAGATGAGAATTGCCCTAACCATTTTCAATAGGTCGTATACTAAATATCTTTAGAAGACTACGCTTACTTTTGTTCCTTTTGCTGGTTCTGATTCGATGATTAGCTCTGCATCATGCTTTTTGGCTATTACTTGGCATAATGTAAGTCCCAAACCATTACCACCCTCATTCTGACTTCTTGCTTTATCTACTCTATAAAATGCTTCTGTTACATGACTGACTTGCTCTTTAGTCATTCCCTTACCATTATCCTCCACCTCAATAACTTGATGTCCTTCCTTTTCATAGACCTTGACTGTAATCTTGCTTTCTGCTTTGTTACATGCTTTGATTGCATTATCTATCAGATTAATGAGCATGCCTTCTATCAATTCTTCGTTTCCATAAAGTTCCTCCATTTCACTATGTGCACTAAACCCAATGCCTTTTTCCCGCAGCTTAATATTTTCCAGCTGATGTAGCCTTTTTAATAGTTCATTCAGCTTGATCATTTTCTTATCCACCGCAGTTTCTTCTCTTAAAACAGCTAGATTAAGTAGCATTTCAGATATTGTCTTTAATCTTTTGCTCTCATGCAAAATAAACTGTGTACCCACATATTTATCTTGTTCTGTTAGCTTTGTTTTTTGGATATATTCTGCATAACCATAGATTGCTGTAAGAGGTGTTCTTAGTTCATGGGCCAAGTTATCAATGAGCATTTGTTTTTCCTCAGCATTGTCTCCCAGCTTCTTAATCTGGGTTTTGATTGTATCTGCCATTGAATTAAAACTTAATACAACTTCTTCAATTTCTCCTTCTCCTTTTATATCCAGTTTCTCTTCATAATTCCCATCCGCAATCTCTCTTGAGACGGTTGATATCTTCTCTAATGGCCTAAATAAATGCTCAATGAGGATTAATAGGCAAATACTTAAAATAGCTGAAAAGATAGTTGCACCTATTAATAAAGAAATAATATTATGTATCCAGTTATCCGTAATCTGTGTGATATCTGTATAATATACTAAGGCATAGTCACTATATTTATCCGGCAGATACCCCCCTATTCTGATGTACTTTTGCCCCTGTATGTCCACCACTTGTGTCACAATAGTATCTTTAGCTTTCACAATTTGATCAACTTCTATCGCCTGCTGATTAGATAACGACGAATAGACGCACTTCTCCTTGTCATAAACCTGTAAGTAAATATTTTGCTGAACATAACGGTTACCATAATCCTTGTAGCAAACCTCCACAGCTTGATCAATATTATAGCCTCGGCCCTCTAGAACAATAAGATCCTTCGTGATGCTATTGGCTAAAAACCTATATTCCCTAAAATAACTTTCCTTGACCCTAGATAAATTGTCCTTGAAATTAAAGATACAAAAAATAGTGATAACGCCAAAGAAAAGCAATAAAAACAAACCCAAAACCCATCTATATGTTTTATTTTTCATCTTACACCTCTAACCTATAGCCCAGTTTATAAACAGTCGCTATTCGTTCTTCGAGGTGAAACTTCTTTCTAATTCTTTGAATATGGACATCGATGGTTCGCGTTTCACCTTCGTAATCATAACCCCAAACAAGTTCAAGGAGTTTTTCCCTTGATAGTGCCACATTTCTATTTTTGATCAATATTTCTAGAAGCTCAAACTCTTTGATCGTACAATCAATAAGCTCCTCGCCTAAATATACTTTTCTGCTCCTAAACTCTACTTTGACGTCATCGATATGAAAGCTATCTTCTTCTGTCATCGTACGCCTTAAAACAGCTTCAACCCTCGCTATTAATTCAAGTATTTCAAAGGGTTTGACCATATAATCATCTGCCCCCATCATAAGTCCTTTCACACGGTCATCTACACTATCCTTAGCTGTCAGGAAAATCGTGGGGATGCCTTTTATTTGTTTCAAAACCTCAAATCCATCCAACTTAGGAAGCATAATATCTAGGATCACTAAGTCAAACTTCTGTTCTTGTATCCTCACTAATGCTTCCTCCCCATCTATAGCCCCAAAGCAGGAATGTCCAACTAAACTTAAGTTTCTTTTTACTAATTCATTAATAGACTCTTCATCTTCAACGACTAAAATATTAGCCATTTTCTCACCCCGTTTATTTCATTTTCAATACTATTATCTCATAAAAAGATAGACATTACTCTATTTTCTGATTATTTTACAACTTTGAAACATCTTAGCGATAGAAATGTGATATCCTTTCTTATAATTAAACTTGTAAATAATAAAAATCACATAGAGGGAGAATTAATATGATATTATCCAAACAAATTTTCAAAAATTCATTAAAGGGGCTTAAAATAAGTGGACTTGCAGGTCTTAGCGCATTATTGATCACCGTTGGATTTGCGCATAATTATCTTTACGCCTCCACGATTACACCAGCTAATTACAATATTTCCGAATTAACCAGCACCCTATACCGTCAAGCACCTGCTGACTATGTCAAACCAGCTTACAAGTATATAATTTCTAAAAATTCCACCAAAACAACCACTAATGAACTCTCTGCTGCCGATGCTGCTGAAATCATGTCACAGGAAATCTACAGATACTTTAAAGTAGATATTACGGAGAAAACTATAGAGCTTTCCCATGGTGTTAATAGAATTACTTCTAGACCATCTTGGCATGGTACTCTCAAAATGGATTCTCTTTATACTATTCGTCTATCTATTGATAGTGTAACGGGTGAAATTTCCTTCATTGATAGGCAACTCGCACAACCGGCAACCTCTGAGACATCCGAAACTATTGAAGATCTTAAACGACCCATTTTAAGTAATCTTGATGCTAATTGTAAAAAAGCAGAGGACCTTATAGCCGCATCAGGTTATCTCCCTGAAAAAATAAAAGCTGTTAAATTTGATGGAAGTACAGGACTTTATCTTTATGAAGGACCAGCTGGAAAAGAAAAAATAATAGGTGTAACTCGCGGTCATAAATTTAATGTAACAACTGTATCTGACAAGACCTACCAGTTTACTCTTTCTGAAGATCTTACCCGTATTGATAGTATTTACACCCCACAATACGTTACTGATCTTAACGCTACTGTAAGTGCAGCTATAAGTGCAGCTAAAACACAAAATAATAAATAACCTCTTCCAGAAGTCTTCATACTATACAAAATGAGGCGGCTTTCATCAATCATGACGAAAGGCACCTCATTTTTCTGGTTTGATCGCAAAATCCTCGCTTTTATTGCTTGTTATTAAAAATACCACTTTCTACTATACCTACTACCCAAGAAAATCTTCTAAATATTCTAAATTATAATTTTACTTCTCTCTCAATTTCCTGTATACTAAAAACGTTCAAAAATTAATGGAGGTTAAATGATGAAACGCAAATTAAGTTTATTAGTAGGATTGCTATTAGTAGCTAGTTTAACAAGTTGCCAACAATCCAATAGTATAGATAAAAGTGAGATTACTACACCGGTAGTAGCAGATGCACTGGTAGCATCTGAAAGCACTCCACCCACTGCCACTCCACTAAGTACAACTTCAACAAATGAAAATGTATCACAAGAAGCGAATGCCTCATTCAAATGGATTTATTATACGCAAAAAGATGATACTATTTTAATGCAATTGAACCTAGAGACAGGTGAAAAAAAAGAAATCCTCAAAAATGCTGATGACTTTTATGTATTTGAAGATAAGCTTTTCTATGCAACGGCAATAGATTGGGAAAAACCCAATGGAGATTCCCCTAACTCCTTTATTGCCTCTCTTTATGTTGCTAATCTAGATGGAAGCAATGCACAACTCATTGCTGGGAAAGATAAACCCATCATGCCCATAGAAAAATTACAGGCCAATGAATATATTTCCTATTCTCCACTAAAGGTAGAAGACAATTGGTTGTATTTTGGAGTACAGGTTGGTACTGTAGACTTCGAGAGTGAGGTCTATATGTATCGCTATCATTTGAATGATGGGACAGTAGAAGTTTTATCAGACTCTTATATGTCTTTTGGAGGTTGTTATATCGGTCATGATAAAATAATATTTAACAATAAATCACTACATAATAACCTAGGAGATATGGTTATAATTGATCCCACTACTAAGGAGGAGAAAGTTTTATGCAAAGATAGTAGCTTCTTAGGTACCTATAATGATAAACTTTATTATTTTGCCGTAGAGCCCACACTGTCTAGTGTGTCCTATGAAATGGGGCTATATCAGCTTGATCCTGTAAATGGTCAGATCACTCTCCTTACAAGTGATATACAGTGGGAAAGTTATGGCTCACAAAGTCTATTAAATGAAGGTGTTGTCTACTGTGTCACTCCATTAGATAATGATAATGCTTTAGTTCAAACATTTGATCTAGCCACAACTGAGAAGCACGAAGAAACTATGAATAAAGAAAACGCACAGCAAGAAATCTTAGATGTCACCACCTTACATAGTGGGGAGAACACTTATGAACTTATCTCAGTAAATCATATACCTTATGTAAAAGATGTCTACAAGCTCCAAGAAGATGGTTCTAAATCACAGCTATTAAGTAATGTCAGGTATACTCTGCAATGGGCAGTTGATACAAAATAAAAATTCAAAGCTCCTTCTTGGCTAGAATGGTATACTAACCATTCTCACCAGGAAGGAGCTTTTTCAGACTCCACAAAACCTGAGTAGACTTTACTTTCTTGATTTATTCTATTAAGGATAAGGTGATAAAATCCTTTATTCCATCATATTGCGTAAAAAAGCAACTGATTCTGCGGCATCCCTATCAAGCTCTTCCATTGATGCTCCTTTTGAAATATCACGCCATACGCGGATATCCTTACCAACTTGTCCCTCCATAGTAACAAATGGTTCCATTACAATGTTACCATCAAAACCGATTTCTTTAAGACTATCCGCTATTTCTTTCCAAGGCATCCGACCTTTTCTCGGAGGTTTTCGGTTAGCCTCTCCCACATGTAATTCTCCTAGATGTTTTCCAGCTAGCTTGATAGCCTCTGTAAATGAATCCTCTTCAATATTCATATGAAAAGTATCTAATAATATTTTTACATTAGGTCTATTTACAGCTTCAATATATATTGCAGCTTCACTACATTCATTCATAAGGTATCCTTCAAAGCGATTCAATACCTCCATATACAAGGTGATGCCATAGTCAGATGCCATATCTGCTAAAATTCTCATGCTTTTAATGCTTCGCTCAAGATCTCCTGCTTTATCAATCTTATTGTTATAATCAATAGGCCAATACGAATAGAGTGCGCCTCCCAAGCTACGTATATCTGCAATGTCCATTTTTCGAAAAATATCTTGATAAAACGTAAATGCATTTTCAACAATTGCTAGATCAGGTGAACTAAGGTTGTGTTCAGGACGAGGACCGTAGCCCCCAGTTAAAATAATATCATTTTCTTTTGCAACTCTCCTTAGTTCCGTAAAATAACTATCTGGCTGATTATGTAAATCACCACAAGCAACCTCTAGAATATCAAAGCCCAAAGACTTAACTTTTGGGATATAAGGAATGAAGTCACCACCCCATTCCTTTGCCCAATATGCATAATAAATCCCATATTTCATAAGCTTCTCTCCCTATAACATTTGACTAAATTCAATTTTTTCTCCATTTGGGCCTAAAATCGTAAAAAATCTTACTCCTTTTTCCCAGAATGGCAAGTATTGAATAGCTTCATCTAGAATTTTATATCCAAGGGATGTAACTATATCAAAAGTGCTCTCAATATTTGTAACGTCTAACGCAATATGATCTATAACGCCTACCTCGTTACATGCATCATCTTTTTCGTAAAGCTCAATTACGAGATTCTTCTGTTTAATAAAAACAACCCGACTCTGGCCATTCATAGTAGAATAAGCCTCTTCAAAGCCCAATTCTTTATAAAAGCTTAATGTTTTATCCATTTCTCTTACAGGTAGACCTATATGTTGTATTCCTGTTACATAATCTTGCACGTTCACAAATACCCCCCCATTTCTCTAGTTAATATACTCTAACCTCATAGATACATGCTTGATTACTTCCATGGGTTGATTTTACGTTTACACATATTTTATCGCAAACTACATCATCAACATCAATGATATTTAATCGTTGCACATTATTTTTTACATCCTTTTTATACACTACCTCTTCGCCTAACAGCATTTCTACTTCATAATCTTTGATTAATTCATGTGGGAGTCCCTTCACTTGTCGATTACGCACATTCTTAATCATTGATGGTTGTATCTCGTGGCTTAAATCTGTATCAAAGGTTAATCTCACTTGCTTGACAGATTTTTCTTCATCAAACCTTAAGGTTAATATTTGTGGTTGCTCCAATGTATCAGAACGCCAGCAATTTGGCTGATCATCTACAGTTCTTGATACACCATTAATTACATTTTCAGCATAACAGTTTTCAAATTCACTTGTCGCAGTAACTTTTGCACTTTTTGCCATATCATTTGTGTCTTCATTTTTAAATCCGGGAATATAACAGTCGTTTTTCATCAACTTCTGTTGCAGTTCATGAATATGCTCTTTCCCAATACATCTAGGACTGCATCCTTTTTTCACTGCTAATGCTGCAGCAGTTCCAACTGCCTGTCCACCTACAGCACATGTCCCCATGACTCTTGTAGATGAAAATGCCATTTTAGAGGCACTTATGTCTCGACCTGCCATCATCAAATTTGGTACATTATTGCTATAGTAACACCGATAAGGAATTGTATAACAGCCTTCAAAATTGTAAATTTTAGAGCCAAAACTATTTAGGTCTTTAATTCCTCCTGGAACATGTATATCCATTGGCCAACCACCATAGGCTACAGCATCCTCGAAAACACGATTACTTCGGACGTCGTTCTCATTCAGAATGTAATCTCCCTCTAGTCTTCGACTCTCCCTATAACCAGGTACCATACCTACCCATTCTAAATCATAGTTCTCAACGCCATGATTTCCCTGATTTTTCAGGTGATCCCAGACGCCGTATACACACTTTAGTAAATCATCTCGGATTTCTTCTGACTGCTCAATGATGTCATCATAATCGCCGCCTAATTCAATCCACCAATAGCCTGCATCTACATTTGAAAACTCTGGAAGTTGGTTTTTCCCTTCACTAAGTTCTACTATTCCACCACCATCTGCCTGTGCCCCTATTTGATCCATATGAGGTCTATATTTAAGATCTTCTTCTGTATATGTATTTGCCCAGACTGGCTTTACAAAATGTACTGGCTCTCCTCTATCTGTTGCCAAAAACATAATCGTATTTCCCATAGTGTCAGTATTGGCTTCTAGAGGCGCTGTGGGCTCATTAAATTCATCTCTGGCTTCACTGCCTATACGAGAATTTGCATTTGCCATAGTACCAATCGTCCCGTGTCCTGTAGCATCGATGAATATTTTACCATATAAAGTAATTTCCGTTTCTGTAGTATTTTGATGTCCAATAATTCCTTGGATTTTATCTCCATCCATAATAATGTCATGAATATTAGTATTCAGATATGCTGTAATATTTTCCTCCATATGGATTTTCTCCCAAAGAATCATATCGAAAATAGGGAAGGAAGCATATGGATTTCTCCATTTATTTTCAAGTAATATTTCTTCCACAATACCTGTTTCTCTAAGATTTGGTTTTGATGAATGGCAGTTTGCTCCAACAATATGCATACGCACTTCTGAGCTACCTGTACCTCCAAAAACTGATCTATTCTGAACAATTGCAACATTAGCACCTTCTCTAGCTGCTGATATTGCCGCACATACCCCTGCTAATCCACCCCCTACTACTAACACATCATATGACGCTTGTTTTCTATAAATGGACATGCTTTTTCCTCCTCATATATGGACTTTGATCAAATCAATCGTGAATATCCACTATAACTTTCATTGTTTGTTCTCTATTACTATCTATATACTTATAGGCTTCTAAATAATCTTTAAATGCAAAATGCTTTGTCATTAGTGGTTTTAACTGTATTTTTCCCTCTTCAACAAGTCTAATGGCTTCAACATAATCTTCATGTCTATACATAAAAGAAGTATTTAGGTCAATTTCAGAATCATTTAACTTAGCCAAATCAACATGCGCCTCTCCATCAAAAACGGCTACTAAGATAATATTTCCGCCCTTTCGACAATTCTGGATAGCCTGGTTCATGGTAATATTATTTCCTGCACAATCAAAGATGACATCGGCTTTATCCGTTCCGAAGCAATCTACCATTGCTTTACCAAAATCCTCTTCCTTAGTATTTACAACATAGTCAACGCCTACCTCTTTAGCTAACTTCAATCTGAAATCTGAGACATCTGTAGCCATTACTTTTGCTGCTCCCAATGCCTTTACAGACTGAGCTAATAGTATACCGATAGGTCCACATCCCAGTATACATACATTGGCACCTTTGATATCAGGATATCTTTTAGCTGCATGTACTGTTACGGCAAGAGGCTCTATCATTGCCCCCTCATCAAAAGACATATTATCTGGCAAAGCAACAACTTTAGTAGCATCAACAGCAAAATACTCACTGGCAGCTCCTGTTGTTTGAAATCCCATGACTTTCAAATGATCACAAAGATTATACTTACCATGGGTACATGGGTAACATTCCCCGCAATAGACTTGTGGTTCAATTGTTACCTTTTGACCTATTTCGAGATCTTTAACAGCCAATCCTAATTTAACAATTTCACCTGACACCTCATGTCCTTGGGTTACAGGATAAGATGTATATGGATGTTTGCCGTGAAAAACATGTATATCAGAACCACAAACACCTATTCTCATCATCTTTACTAAAACTTCATTTTCTTTAATAGCTGGCACATCAACTTCCTTGAACTCTATAACTCCTGGTGATGTCATAACTTGTTTTAACATGTTTATCCTCCCCATTCTTTTAATATATTCTTATTTCAAAAATGTGAGCATCTCTAGCTCCGTTAGTACTAGTAACAACAATTGCAACTTTATTAGCACATATTGGTGTATCCAAATCAATTATATTTAATCTTTGATGATTATCTTTAATATGAGCAGAATATACCTCTTTTTCATCCATGAACAATTTAATGCTGTAATCCTTCACCAATGTCTTGGCAACTCCTAGCATTTCTTTTTCCATAAATGCTTTGGAAACAGTAATGCAGCGTTCCTCACTTAAATCAGGGTCAAAGGTTAGCCTGATTTGTGAGATCAACTCATTAGATGGAAGTATTAATGAAATCATTTCGCCTTTAGCATCTATTCCCTCTGACTTCCACATGTTACTCGTCTCGCCTTCTCTTCTTGCAACGCCAGAAATGACATTTTCTCCCTCAAATCCCTTCTGCTCAGAAGAAACTTCGATTTTAGCACTTCTTGCTTTATCCTTTGGATCTTCGTTTTTGAACCCTGGTAAATATAAATCATTTTTTAATAACAATTGTTGCAATTCTTTCATATAGTTACTTCCATATTCTTTAGGAAGCATTCTCTTTTTCGTCGCCTCTGCTGCAGCTATACCAACAGCCTCACCTCCGATTGCACAGGTTGCCATGACTCTGGTGGATCCCATCGCCAATTTTGAAGCAGATATATCTCTGCCTGCCATCATTAAGTTCTTTATTGTCCTTGAACAATAGCATCCATAGGGTATCGTGTACAATCCTTTAAAGGAACGTACCTTAGAAGGTATCTGTCCTTTTGCCCAGAAGCCACCTGCCACATGCTCATCCATTGGCCATCCGCCATAGGCAACTGCGTCTTCAAATATCTTGTTAGCTAATATATCATTTTCAGTTAATACATAATCTCCCATCAAACGTCGACTTTCACGCATTGCTGCTAAGTTACCTACCCACTTGAGCTCATAGTTATCCGCTCCATGATCACCGCCGTTTTTTATATGATCCCATACGCCATAGACTGTTCTATATA
Source organism: Bacillota bacterium (assembly GCA_023436395.1). Lineage (GTDB taxonomy): Bacteria > Bacillota > Clostridia > Lachnospirales > Cellulosilyticaceae > Cellulosilyticum. The sequence continues at coordinate 39,369 of JAEZJJ010000053.1, forward strand.
ATTCATAGCGAATATCCTCAGATTGCTTGATGATATCATCCCAATCTCCTCCCAGTTCTATCCACCAATAGCCAGATTTCACGTCATATTTTTCCACTAATTCATCTCTATGATCTTCATAGTCTTCTCCTGGTTTTAAAACTACCACATCATCAGCATTATGATAGACAACAATATCTCCATGATAACGATACTTAAAATCTTCTTCTGTAAAATGATGTGCCCAACTTGGTTTTACAAACTTAACTGGATGGCCCACATCCTCAGCCACAAAATAAATAGTGTTCCCCATGGTATCGCCATCTTCAACAGCGGGTGCAGACTCTTCATCATATTCATCCGCTGCTTCTCTTCCAATCTTGTATTCTGCTCCTGCAAAGTAACCTAATGTTCCATTGCCTGTGGCATCTATAAAAATATCAGCCACGAAACAATACTTTTCTTCTGTTGTCATTTGATAACAATAAATACATTTAATTTCTGTTCCATCAGACTCTACTTCATCCATTGTCGTATTCATATATAAGTCAAGATTTTTACACTCTTTCGCAGCAGACCACAGTACTCCATCCCATATAGAATAATTGTAGCTATCGTTTAAGTATTTATTTTCTAACTGCAGTTCCATTAAAATACCTGTTTCAGCTGCATCTTTTTTACCCCAATGACATGATGCACCTGATATATGCATTCTCATCTCTGAACTTGCATTTCCACCAAACACACTTCGATCTTGAATAAGTGCCGTTTTTACCCCTTGTCTTGCAGATGCCATTGCTGCACACAGGCCACTCATACCTCCACCTACAACAACGACAGAATACCTCTTATTATTAATTATCTTTTCCTCTGGTTTATGCTTTGTGTGAATATAATTTTTCATATTATTCTCCATTCCAGTTATTTTTAGATTAACCCTTTACCGCTCCTGCTGTTAATCCGCTTACCAACTGCTTACCTAAAAAAGTAAATACTAATAATATTGGAATAATGGCTACAGTTGTTGCTGCACAAAGTGGTCCCCATTCCTGTCCAAAAAATCCAATGTAATCATAAATAGCCATTTGAATATTTTTTAGTGATGTATCATTTACCATAACCGATGTGGTTATATATTCATTCCAAGAACCAATAAAAATAAACAGGCTAGCTGCTGCAAAAGATGGTTTGATCATCGGTGGCACTAAACATGCTATAATATAGCGTTGACTACAGCCATCTATTCTTGCTGCTTCCTCTATTTCCAAAGGAAGTCCTCTAATACCAGAAATAAGCATCCAGATACAAAGCGGCAGATTATATGTAGTATAAAGTATTGGCATCGTATACCAATGATTTGATAAGCCAGCTTTCATCATTACCAAATAGTTTGGAATTAATAAAATCGAACTGCCTGTCGATAACGGTATGCCAATAACGACTAAATAAAAAAGAATTTTCTTGAATGGAAATTTTCGTCTTTCAAATCCATATGCTGCAAGATATCCAAGTAACAAACATAATACTATTGCAGCTACTGAATAAAGTACGCTATTAAAAACATACTTTACGAATCCCGAAGAAAAAATTCTTATATAATGAGCCCATGTGATTTCAAATCCTATAATCTTAGGAGGATAGGCTGCTATCTCATTTGTATTTTTAAGTGATGTTACGATGCCCCAATATATAGGAGTTATTGTAATAATAGCCATTCCAATTAAGATTAGAACTTCTACAATAGAAATAATGATTTTTTTTGTTTTTATAGCACTATTCATCGGTCGGCCTCCTATATTTTATAATCACTGACTTTGATATACAAAGCTATAATCAATGAAGTAATTAGCATAATTAAAATTGAAAGTGCTGCAGAAGTACCAAACTGATAATATCTAAATCCCAAATTGTACTGATACAACGTAATGACATTTGTAGCATCGTTTGGACCTCCACTCGTTAAAACTTTAGGGACTGTATTATTAGTAAAGTTACTTACTGTCAATACAATTATTGACAACAATACAGCTGTTTTCATTAGTGGTAATTTTACATACCATAGAAGTTGTAAGGGAGATGCTCCATCAACCTGGCCTGCTTCCAATAATGCTTTATCTAAACTTTTTAATCCTGCAAGAATCATGACCATTGCATAGCCAACTAATCGCCATACAAGAACAAAGATCAGCCCTATTATTGCAGAATTTTTATTCTGGACAACATAAATGGCATCAAATCCTAATTTTCTTAATATCATATTAAATAATCCAAGATCTCCATTAAATAACCATCTCCATAGTAATGCTGCTACCACCATGGAAATAACCCATGGGACCAACCCAAACATTTGAATAAGATACGCAAATAAACCATACTTACGATCTATCCATAACGCTAAAATAAGCCCTATCAGAACAGATAGTCCCGTTGAGACTATGGTAATAAATAGCGTGAATACAAAAGAGTTAATAACTCTGTTATTTTGTAATACTGAAATGTAATTTCCTAGCCCCAAAAAATCGCCTTTTATTAAATAGTCCAGATTATACAGACTACAATAAAATGTATAAATCAATGGAACCACCAGAAATAACAGCAGAACACTCATAGCTGGAATAACATAAAAGATTGATAAATGTTTCTTATCTGTAGTTTTCTTCAATAGTACCACTCTCCACTTAGTATTAATATAAAGCTGTACATCTGCTAATTATCATAACTAAAGCCCCGGCCTATAAGACCAGGGCCTATGTAAATTACCTGTTATTGTCTGTATTAAATACTTTTTCTGCTTCTTTTAATGCTTGCATTGGATCTGTTCCATCTATCACTACACTTTGGATAGGATAATTTAAATCAAGCTTCCATCCAACGTATGCTTCTTTATTGGATGGTAACCACCCTTCTTTAAATGCTTGAATCATTGATTCCATATATTTATTTTCATCAGTAATTTCCAAACTTGCTACTGTAGATTTTCGTAATGGAGCCTGTCCGCCTAATTCAATCCACTTCAAATCAGATTCAGGAGAATACATCTTCTCAACGAACTTACCTGCTTCTTCTTTATGTTTTGAACCAGACCAAACACCTACAAACCATCCATCAATAACTGTTCCACCTGGAAGAGGAGTAAACTGAATCGTATTTCCATCAAAGGTTGCATTTTGTCTTAATGTCGCTAAACGTACTGCACTGGCAATTGCCATACCATATTTTCCAGCTGCAAATTCAGTATAAATGTCTTCAATGGTTGAATTGATACTTTCTTTAGGAGTAACACCTGTATTGATGCAGTTCGTTGTCCAATCAATTGCCTTAACACCAGCATCGTTAGCCCAATTAGCTGTTGCATCATCATTGAATAAATCTCCATTTTCCTGGAGGAGCCAGTTAACTATAGCCTGTGCATCATTTGTTTCTGTTGAGAACGACATACCTAAACCATAACGGTCAATTCCAGAAGCATCTTTGCCAGTTAATGCTTTAGCTGCTTCATATAGTTCGTCAAAGGATGCAGGTACTGGCAAGCCTGCTTCTTTTAACAAATCTTCACGGTAAAATAATCCAGTACAGTTCTTATTGACTGTTAATGTATAATGTTTTCCATCTCTTTCACCAAATCTGAAAAATGCATCATCTACATCATCTATTTCTTCATCTGTCCAGTCTCCTAAAAACAGATTTTCTAGTGGTTCAAGTATGCCTGCATTAAGTACACCATACATCTCATCTCTTGCACACCACATGATGTCTGGCGCATTTCCCGTGGCTGAAGCTGCCAAAAACTTACCTGTCATAGTTGCCCAATCCTGTGGTTCAACAACAACCTTAACACCAGGATTTTCTGCTTCATACTCATCAATCATTTGCTTCAATGCTACAGAACGTCCGTTTTCAGTATTAGTAGGGTCTAGGAATGTCCACATTTTAATTGTAATCTCTTCACCACTACTTGTTGCTTTCGTCTCCTCTTTCGCTTCTGTTGTTTGTTTAGTTTCTGCTGTTTGTGTAGGTTCAGTTGTTTTTTTACTATCTGAGCTTCCACACCCCATAAATGATACTGACATTACTGCTGCTAATAAACATGTAATTAATTTTTTCTTCATTTTAATACCCTCCCTTTTTTTATCATAAATGGCACTTTTACCATAATGATTGATTTATTAGTGACTCTATTTCTTTTAGGCCCGGCATTGCGGGTACTGCACCAGTTTTTGTTGTTGTAAGTGCTCCGGCAGCGTTTCCAAATTGAACAATCTTTTCTAAGTCTTCTATATCCATTTTCTGTAGCTCTTGTAGTGATATATCCTTTATTTTATAATGTATTGCTCCAAAAAACGAATCCCCAGCACCATTTGTATCGATAGCCTTTACTTTAAATCCTTGTATTTCTCGGCAATCAGTCCCGCGTCTGATAAAGGCTCCTTTGTCTCCCCTTGAAATGCAAATAAGGGATATACCGAAATCAGCAAGTTTTTTACTGCCTTCTATTAAATCCTGTGTTTCTACTAATAATTCTAATTCTTCCTCAGACACCTTCAAAATATCTGTATATTGCAATAAATGTATCATCGCTTTTTTGGCAATCTCTTCACTTTTCCACAAAGGCTTTCTATAATTTGGATCATAACTTATGATACATCCAGCTTCTTTAGCAACGTTTACTGCCTTATATGTAGCACTCCTTGCTGGCTCATCAGTTGTTGATAATGAACCAATATGAAAAATATGGCTTTCCTTTATTAATTTTTCATTTAAATCCTGAACACTTAATGTTATGTCCGCTCCTGGATTTCTATAAAAAATAAAAGATCTTTCACCATTTTCATCTAGTGAAACAAATGCCAGGGTAGTATGAATTTCGTCAGACATAGCTAATCCATCTGTACAAATGTTATTTTTGTCCATCACTTTTTTTAGTGCCTGTCCAAAACTATCTTTTCCTGTTTTTCCAATAAACGCAGTCTTTCCTCCTAATATAGCATTTTGTGCTAAAACATTTAAAGGTGCTCCACCTGGATTCTGTGCATAAACTGGAATATCATTATCTAATCCACAAGGGGTAAAATCAATTAATATCTCTCCTAACGCAGTTACATCATACATTCATACACCTCAACCTTCTAATTTACTTGTGGATGCACGACTACATTGATTGAGTCATTACTCATTTACCTATGTACTGCTTCATCAAAATCATCAAGTCCATACATATGATTTATTGTGAAGCATTGTGCCTCCGGAGCAATTTGTATTCTATATTCACCTTATCTCCTACTTTCTTCACCTCACTCTAAAATTCATGTCCAAGCATCAATAGGAGGATTAACTGTAGCTAATCCTACTTCTCCAACAAAAATATGTACATCTGTTCCATAAATACCTCAGGCCATATATTTAATTAGTACTTCATTATCCTTTAGATCTCTGAGTTCTATGTTACGCACTTTAAATTTACTTTGATGGCCTGATCCTAAAAAGTAGCTCGCTTTCATTTTTCACTCCCTTCTATTTTTTAGTTAAACGTTTAAATTATCTTATACCGAAAGTATAGCATTATTAAATTTTATAGTCAATAGTTACAAAGTGATAATTCATATTTTAAATTAATATACATATTGCACAGAAAACTTGTTAAAGTTTGTTAACCGTTAATTTGACATGAAGTTTTTTTTTTAATATAATTAAAATATAAATTATGGAGGTTTATAGATGAATGATAAAATCAATATGCGTGATGTAGCAAAGGTTGCTGGCGTATCTATCGCTACTGTGTCACATGTCATTAATAATACAAAAAACGTTTCACCATCAACGAAAAAGAAAGTTGAAGATAGCATCAAAGAGCTTGGATATGTTTTGAATTCTGTGGCTCAAGGTTTAAAAACAGGGACAAGAAAAATGATAGGCTGCATCATTCCCGATATTTCCAACTATTTTTGGGCAAAAATTATTGAAGAGATTGAATCTACCCTTGCTTCCTTTGGGTATCATTTAATCATAATCAATACAAAAGAAACTGCCGAAAAGGAATTAGAGGCCATAAAAATATTATCATCAAGCATGGTAGATGGATTAATCATTGGGAGCACCTTAGGTGATGCAACAGAAATAAATGCGATTTTGCCTAATAGTTTTCCTATTGTTTTTATTGATAGAACGCCTGACAATTGCATACATGATAGTTCTACTATTTCTAATTACACATCCATATTTGATGCAGTTAAAGCGCTCATTCAGCATGGCCACGAAAAAATTGGTTATATTGCTGGACTTTCACGCTTATCAACTAGCAAAGAGCGATTACAAGGATACTATGATGCTCTTCTCCATCACGGTATTCCTATAAAAGAGTCGCTGATTCAATGTGGCAATTCTATGTATACTAGCGCTTTACAACCACTAATATCTCTTATAAACCAAGATTGTACTGCTATTATTACATCCAATAATGTAATGTCATACGATGTCATGAATTATCTTTATCGAGAAAGAGAACATCTTCAATCAACTATAGATGTTATTGGATATCAAGAAGGAAATAGAGATGTTAGTTTTGCACAACCTTTTGGCTTAATTAGCCAACCTTCTGAAAGAATGGGACAATGGGCTGCACAACAGATCATAACACGTATAAATAATCCTGCTTCTCCATTACAAAATTTCACCTTAAGTAGTAGCCTTACACTTTTTAAGACCAAATCTTGAAAGCAATGCTCTTTTACCCTAATTAGTATTTCACGCAAACAGGGAGCTACCATTAGCTGATTCTAATCAGCTAATGGTAGCTCCCTGTGACTATCACACCATAGAAATACTATATCCTGTCTTACATAAATTCCTCTATTGAATGAAATTATAAAGACTTTTAGCAGTTGATATTGGCCTTTCTTGCCTGAGAGCATAACTCCCGAACCGACAATTTATACTCCTTGCCATCCTTGATAAAATGTGTACCACATTGCCTAAATTCAAAACGAACACCATTTCGTATACACTGCTCTCTAATATTAAGCGCCCAATCATAATGAAAGGGTCTTGCCTCTTTATCAGATTCGCCTCCTACTACCACCAATTCTACACCTTGTAAATACTTCTCAATATTTACTCCTTCAATCAAAGGCTGACAAATAATATTTTTATGCTTAATAGGCAAGGAGGAAAAAATAGAAAGGCGTTCATCTGCAGTGTCTTGATTTTCTACTGTACAGCCAATGGTTACATTATCATAGCCATCCTCCCAATCAGAGGGAATACAATCCATAAGCCTCTTAATCCTTTTTGTAAGAAAAATAAAGTGTAGGTCTGAACGCTCTTTGATCATCTCCCAACATTCCTGTCGCCACACATCCGCATCTTCAATCAAAAAATCTGTTGAAAAGCCAAGATAAACCGTTTGTCCTGATTTGATCTTGTATTCTCCTGATTTGTTTTTCTCAGTAGGAACGTTAAACTTATCTGTACGGACAATAGCGTTTGTCTCTACTCCCCTTTTATGATCTCCCTTATGAATATAACAGTATTTACAACCTTCACTATATCTATGACACCCACGCCACGGATTCCACATAGGCATAAAAACACCCCTTTTCCTATTATCACCCATCATCTTCAAACCTATCGTAAATGAAACCTTCTCTAATGCATTCATCTTTATCTCAGTATAGCATATTTTTCTTATACTCTACTTTGGTATTATAAAGACAACCCTTATTTATTTAGATAGTCTAAAAAAGCAATAACCTTGTACTCTTTCTACTTGGTTATCGCCCTTTATATTAAGCACTTTAACTTCTTTATAAATAGGTGTAATACATCAATTCATGTAGTGTTTTACAAATTCAACAGGATACATGGTGCGACTTACTACTTCCTCTAAGGACATCCCCTCTTTGATGAAACGCTTGATAACTACTCCCATATCCTCTGCTATTTCCACAATATGCTTGTCTGGATCATACAACCGAATATCACGTTGTCCCCAAGGGTATTCTTTGAGCTCATGCACCCATATTAAATCAGATCTACCTTTGAGCTCCTTATATACCTTGTCCAAATCCTCTACTTCAAAGTAGACTTGAAAATTATTTGCTCCTTCTTGAACCCTATCTGCTGGTATACCAATTAACTCTGCATATCCTTCTTGCAGAGCAAAACCCTCAAAAGAAACATGTACACCTATGTCCATCATAGGCGAGAGATAATGTACCACATGCATCAGGCATAAGAGTATAATGCTCTACAAACATATCTTTCTTTGGAAAAATTAGATTATAGAAAAGGACATATTGATTAAGTAGCCTATGTGGTATTCCTATATTAAAGGCTTGAAGACTATGATTCAGCATGCTCCATTTACCTCCCTACGGTATCAAACCCTAAGAAATTTTAGGAAATAATCCTGTTTATCATTTTACCTACAGTTCTATTTTTGTAGGAAAAGCTTCTCTCCTCATAATCCCCCACATTTTATCAATATAAGCAAGGGTATAAAAATTTTCGAAGTAATGATAGTAAAACGCACCTTTCAGCGTCATGCTATATACACCGTTCTCTTCAGTAATAAATCCCAACAGTTTTGCTATTAGTAACTCCATTCCATACACTTTCTTTAAAGGAATATCAAAAAATTCCTCAAAATCTCTGCTATTCACCTTTGTGCTATAGGCTGTCCAGAAGAGGTAATAGATCATTCTCTGCCTTACTGAAAAACGGATTGTTAATGAGGTTGGAAGACTTCCGTTGTCAATACGCTTGCAGTATTCATCAACTGAAAAGGTATTAATTTTGAATTGATTTTTTAGTAGTGTGGTTGCAGAACATCCAAAACCAAGAAAATTATCTCGACTCATCGATGAATACCTTGCATGCTTTTGATTTGAAAATGTCCATATAGAACTTCGTTCATAGCCTCTATTCTGGCAATACTTTGTAATTGCATCTAATAATGCCCGTTTTTCTTTCTTAGGCATGGCTTGAACAGTACTATGAGTGAAGGTAAAATCGATAAAAGGATAAATTGCAATATGATTAGCTCCATTAGAAAATGCAGTATCAATATCTGCTTTTAAATCTTCAAAGGTTTGAGATGGAAGAGCGAAAATAAAATCCATAGAAACAGTTTCAAAAGAAACTGTAGACAGCGCATCTGACATAGCCTCAACATCTATGGATTTTCGTCCTAATAGGCTCTGATATTTATCTTGGAACGATTGAATGCCAATACTAATTTTTGTAACACCTGCATTTTTCAGCAACTGTAAAGTAGGAATTGTTACATTGTCTGGATGCAACTCTATACCAATGCCTTCTGAAATTATATAGTGCTCCTGTACAGCATCAATCATTTCTTTCATTCGGTCCGCAACAAGTGCAGGTGTACCTCCTCCGAAATATAGGCTTGTAACTTTTTTCCTCCCCGTTATTTGATTCCCTACAATATGGATTTCTCTAAGTAAGGCATTCAAATAACGGTCACATAAATCTCTTGAATACTTTACCTTGCAATATGGGCAAAAACTACAAACATCCTTGCAAAAAGGGATATGAATATATAAACCAAGGTTTTGACATTCAGAGTAAAGAAGTTGCTCATCATATTCATTTTTGAATGTAAACGGCTGTGTGGAACGAGTCAGCCATATTCTTGTTAGATTTGTAAGTATGCTCATAGCCCTCCTAAATATATTTTAGATACGTTTTTAACATTTCTAATATGATTTTGATATTTCCTTGGAATAAAAGAGTGTATTCCGCCACAAAGAAATACCCACATTGATCACAAAGCTCGGGTACTTCAATGCACCGACCACAAGTGCTGACTTTTCCAGCTTCAATGACAACACATTGGTGGCATGGAGTAGGAAAACGATTATCAACAAGATATGGAAATGCACTCTTAAGATTGAATACAGGTACTTGATCATCTATCATCTGGGAAATCACTTCGCAGCACTCAACTTTTTCTTTTCTTGATAATGCCAACTCCTTTGTATCAGGATATGGTGTATGAAAATTAAAAGATACTGCTCGAACATTCTTTGTATCCCTTGCAGTAATGCAAACATCACGAATCGCCTCTTTGTTAATCTGATTAATGGCCATATAAAAGCAAATATTATCTGCAGTTGCATTTCTGATGTTCGTCATAATTGTATCATATGTATCACCACGAATGACGTTATGCCACTCCCGATCACCATCTAAGCTAAGGAGAATCAAATCTGCTTCAGGTAGATCAATAGGGAACGTTCCGTTTGTAACGACATTAACAACCAAAAATCCCATTTGCTTTGCTTCTACCACAAGATTACGTATTGTCTTTTCTCCATCATTCCACAAAAAAGTTTCACCGCCACAGAAAAATAGGATGCGAACTCCCATATCATAAAGTTGTTGCATTTCATTTTTGATTTCATGGTATGAATGAACAACCGCTGTCATATTATTGACAGAACAGTGCTTACAACTAAGATTGCATTTATCTGTTACAATTACTGTGCCAAGAATAGGTTGTTGTTTGCGAAATAGGATCGTTTTTATACCAAACTTTGCAAAGTAAACAAACGAAGATAGTTTCACGTTATACCTCCAAAAACCATCTATTGTCAGATGGATTAAAGCATTAATTTATATCTTTTTTACTGTACTACTCTTGATTAAGGATCTTCTGAATTTCATCTACCATACTATTAATGGCTTTAACCTGATCTGTCATTTGAATAATATTAATGGCATTGCCTTCCACCATTTCATTAATATTTGAAAACTCAACGTTCTCTTGCTTTATTCTATCTGCAATATCTTCATTGATTTTTACTGTATTTTGAATAACTTCTGCTTGCTTTGTATGTGTTTCTCCCATTGTATTAATATCATCTATAGAAATATGCAATATTTCTATCATTTCTCGAACACCTGAAAACACATTGTTAAAATATTCATTTTGCTTTGCTAACTTATAAGAATTATCTTCAACATTTTTTATCATTTCAGATACATTATTTTGAACCTTTGCAATTACAGCAGTAACTTGCTTCAGTGACTCCTTAGTACTATTGGCAAGATGACCAACCTCTTGTGCTACAACTGAAAATCCCTTACCGGCTTCTCCTGCTCTAGCTGCTTCTATAGACGCATTTAATGCAAGTAAATTGGTAGAGGTAGATATTTCATCAATAATCTTTAACGTAACACCTATTTCTTTTACTGCCTCAGCTAATTTTACAGTTACTTCATTGGTATTATCCATAGACTCAGAGACTTGTTCATTAATAGCTTGTAATGAATTAAGCATTTTTTCATTATTTATAGATTTCTCTAGTAACTCCTTTGAATGACTTTCTACTTTTTCTACATTTTCACTAACAACACTTTCCCATTTTTGTAGTTCATTCAAATTAGTAATACTATCCCCTGTCTTTCTTCCTAATTCGTTACTATTTTCCATAAGTATTTCACTTGTTGCTGCAAGTTCTTCTGCTGAAGCTCCCTCATCTGATGAAATATTGGAAAGTTCAGCCCCTGAAAGATATAGCTTTTCCGATAACCCAGAAACTAAATTCAGCATATTCTGTACTCTTTCGTTATTTCTCTCTAATTCATCCTTTTTTGCACTTACAAGATATTTTTTTATAAGGAAAGAAAATATAAGTATCATAGGCAAAGACAATATAATGCATACACTTCTATTTATTAAATTATTTATAAATAAATCATCTTTTACTGGTAATAGACAGTCACCACGCACTATCCATGAAATAATCAGGGATATCACGATTTCTATTAATCCAATACCAACCATCACATTATCTAAGAATAAGGCAACTAAAATTAAAAAGTAAAACCCAAATGCCCAAAATTCTGTAGAAGGAATCAAATATAGAATAAAGTTTAAATGAACTGGCATCATTACTATTATGTATATTTTACTTAGTTTCAGTTTTTTTAAATCAACATATCCATTAGTAAAACCAGTTTTGATAAAGTAAAAGCCAATTAATAAATAAAGAACAGCAGTAACATCAAAAACTATTAATGCTATCCAATTAACTGTCGGGTACCATCCCAATAACTTTTCTGTAGTATATAGCATCCCTGCACATAAACACGAGCACGGTATAATCAAATGTACCATAATATACACTTTATTAATATAATCTTCTAATGCTGTTAACGTCTTATTTACCATATTTTACCACACCCTTCAAGTTTCATATGATTTTACAACTACAAATTATCCTTTATAACTGTAAATAATATCATTTCCGAGTAATTCTATCTGCCCTTTTAATCTTATGATATTTTTTGACTATCCATCCTTATTATAACGCAAACTTTAAATATTTGTTAGATATTTATTTAAATTTTCTATATATTTGTAATATTTTATGGATATTCACTGCCTTGTATTCATTACATGGTAACTCCTTTGCTTTATTCTCTTTGACCTTGCAGACTTTTTATTTACCACAACTGACATAGATAATGATTTGATATTATATCTTTTTAGCAAAAGAATGCACCATAACTATTGTATGCTCTTTGAACAGGTTAGTCTTCCCATGTTATACTATAAGTAATAAATGGCAAGACTAAAATATTCTGGTTACTAAACTGCCGTCAAGGAGGATGAATGATGGGACTTATTGATGATTATCGTAAAGAAGAATGTATCCAAGGTGTGATTTATAATATGTCTCCCTCTGTACCTTTTGAGCATGCCACTGTAAATGGAAATATTTATGGTGAGCTCTATGCTCAACTTAAACACCCTCTATGCAGCGTATTTATGGAAAATGCAGATTTGTACTTTGATGAACAAAGTAAAGACTATGTTGTTCCAGATATTATGGTTGTTTGTGATACTAAGGCCTTTATGAGGGGAACTAAAAAATACTAGGGTATACCTAAATTCATTCCATCATGTGGATTTGGTATAAACATTAAATTGATGCAAACAAAAATAGCACTTACTAAGTATTCTTTTATACAAAGTAAGTGCTATTTTTACTATAGTATAAACCTATGCCTTATTATTTCTCATTATTCCACCAAGTATTAATCCTCATAAACTTTTGATTAAAACAAGCATCTATCCCACTCATAGTGTCCGTTTCCCACACTTCCTCAATTTACTCACAGTGAAAAACATCTGCATGATTTAGGATATGCTTTAGGTACTTTTCTCCTAATAAATCAACAACTGTGTATCTTGGATTCTTAGTTTTTCTTCCAATATACTCGATAAGCGAACATGTATAGTAATAATTCTCCCTCATTTCCACATCTTTTTCTATAAGTATACCATAGCTTAGGAATATCTAAACATCCTATATCCGTATACTTTGTATCCATCTTTTTTATCATCTATATTGACTTTTACGTTGCGTAAAAGTGTCGTATCAATTTGTGAAACCAAAATAAACCAAAAATTTTATTTTTCACGTAATATTTTACATTTTTCTCGAAAATTTTAAATAATATATCAAATAATATGGTAAAATTAAATAGATTTGATCGAATACCTAATCAAAATATACAAGGAGGAATAAATGATGAAGGGATTACAGAAACAAAGATTAAGCCTACTACTTTGCATAGTTATGATTTTTACCATGCAGCTTGGTGTGGTAACATATGCAGAGGAAGGAGCAATGGCTACTACAGTAGAAGTGAATTATATAGGGGAAGACGGGAAAGAATATACAGTAGATGCAACCCCTATCAAGGATGGGAAAACCATAACCCTTAATACTGGTTGGTATGTGGTGGACACGGAAGATGATGAGGTGACGATTACTGAGGGTATCATCGTCGATGGTGATGTGAAGCTAATCCTTGCGGACGACAAAAAGCTAAAGGTCACTACAGTTATAACTAAAGCTGGGGTGAGAGTTTCTGAAGGCAATATCCTGAGCATTTATGGACAAGGGGCTGCTACTGGGGAACTAAACGCCTATGGCGGCAATAGTGGAGCAGGTATCGGAGGTGGATATGATGGAAATGGAGGCAAGGTCAACATCTATGGTGGTATGGTGAGTGCCAATGGCGGCATGAGTGGAGCAGGTATCGGAGGTGGACCTAATGGAAATGGAGGCGAGGTCAACATCTATGGTGGTACGGTGAGTGCCTATGGCAGCGGTTCTGGAACAGGTATCGGAGGTGGAACTATGGGAAATGGAGGCAAGGTCAACATCTATGGTGGTACGGTGCGTGCCTATGGCGGCAATATTGGAGCAGGTATCGGAGGTGGATATAATGGAAATGGAGGCAAGGTCAACATCTATGGTGGTATGGTGAGTGCCAATGGAGGCACTAATGGAGCAGGTATCGGAGGTGGAAATAGTGGAAATGGAGGCGAGGTTAACATCTCTGGTGGTATGGTGGATGCCAATGGCGGCAATTATAATTCGAGTGGAAAAGTCATTTATATAGCGGACATTGGTGCTGGTGCTGATGGCGCTTCTGGGGGGACCTGTATTATTACTGGTGGGTCAGTGAAGGCCTCAAACACAATGACGGGAACGACAACATTCACTGACAGTGATCCATCTTCAAGTTCTCTTTTACTTACTACAGTACAATTAGAGGATGTCCATGACATGACACCAATTCAATTGCTACAAGTAATAAATGGAAGAGAGGAGAAAAAATACGGTATTAAAGATATGACCACAGACGCTGAAGGCAAGCTTTATCTCTGGCTACCTAGTGGAACCAAGATTACTAGAGTCCAGACATCAGAAGGTAACTATATAGGCAGCATTGAGGCAGGGCAGAGTGATAGCTTTTGCAAGGATACCCTACCACCTACAGTGATAGCCATCACACCTGATGGCAATAAAGGGTCTGTCCCAGTTAGTGGGGATATTGAAGTCACCTTTAGTGAACCAATGAATACTACACCAGGAATGATATCCCTTGATGGGGGAAACAACTTCCTATCAGGAGGTAGCTGGTCCCCAAATCATTTGTTCTATACAGTATCTTACTCTGGTCTTAGTTACAACACCAAATATATCCTACAGATCTCTGACTTTAAGGATACTTCAAACTACACAATGAAGGAGCCTTATACAAGTAGTTTTACTACTGAGGAAGAGCCATTACTCCCAGGGGTTTCATCAAATACGTTAACGATTAAAAAGGGAAGTACGGCAAGTTTTATGATTCATTTAGGGCAAGGTGCTACTGCTGTGGACAGTGCTTCTATTTTAGTAGAAAACGATAGCATTGCTTCTGTTAATACAACACAGGTTACTACCCCTAGTGCAATTACTGTTACTGGCCTCGCTCCTGGAACCACTAATATTACAGTTAGCTTTAATAGCGGTGCAGCTAAAATCGTTGCTGTTACAGTAGTGCCAGTGGCACCTAGCTGGCCTAAAGGTAGTGCTTTAACTGCCTCTAACATTAGCTCTACAACTGCTCTTTTGACCTGGACGGCAGCCCAGGACAGTACAGGGATTACAGGGTATGAGCTTTACCAGAATGGAGTAAAAATTGCCTCTGTTCAGGGAAATGCCTATAGCCAAGAGGTTACTGGTCTTATGGCATCCTCAAACTATACCTTCCAGGTGCAAGCTGTAAATGAGGATGGTGTGTGGACCAAAGATGGTCCAACCACTGCAATTAAAACAACCCCATCACCTTCGGGAGGAAATCCAAGTAGTGGTAGCAGTGGCGGCAGTTCTGGAGGCAGTACCTCTACCCCAACCTATGGTGTTAATTTTTCTAAAATAGAACATGGCAGTGTGAATTTACTTAAAGAAACAGTTGCTGCAGGTGAGATCGTCAAGTTTACGCTTAAGGCAGATGAGGGTTACGAAATAGATACACTGGCGGTTAAAGATGCGAACGGAAATAGTATTGCTTTAACTCAAAATGAAGATGGCACTTATTCCTTTAAGATGCCTAGTAGTAAAGTAACTCTAGAAGTAACCTTTAAAACAGCTGTAGAAAAACCTAAGCCTACTACTCCCCCAGAAGAAACAAAATGGGATAACCCCTTTACCGATGTTTCAGAGACAAGCTGGTATTATGAAGCTGCTAAATTTGTTAATGAGAATAAGCTCTTTGCAGGTACGGATGCAACCACCTTCTCTCCGAATGTAGTGATGACCCGTGAAATGCTCTGGACAGTATTAGGGCGCCTGGATGGTGAAGATTTATCAGGCAAAGAGGTATTTAAGAACGCTCGTACTTGGGCAATGAGTAAAGGTGTATCAGACGGTTCTAACCCACAGGGTCAGATTACAAGAGAACAGCTCGTTACTATGCTTTGGAAGTACCTAGGTGCACCCAAAGCCCAAAATAGTGACTTATCACAATTTAGTGATTCAGACCGCATCGCTGATTATGCGAAAGAAGCCATGGCATGGGCTATAGAGAACGGTATTATCTCAGGCGTGGGAAATGCTAAGCTTGCTCCTAAAGAGGGCGCAACACGGGCACAAGTAGCAGTCTTTTTTATGAATTACTCTAAGCTTATAGAAAAATAAAAAGGTTGACATTTAAAAAAATATTGCCTTCTAATAGATAAGTGTTTTATTATTTCACTTGTCTATTAGAAGGCAATTTAATTACTTTAAGGCTAATATCTCTTCTTTAGATAATTGAGTGACCTTTGCTATCTGCTCTACTTCCATGCCTATTTCTAGTAGATTTTTAGCTACTTCTAAGGCTTTTGTGCGTTCTCCTTGTTCTATACCTTGTTCTATTCCTTTCTCTATCCCTTGTTCTATTCCTTTTTCTATTCCTTGCTCCATTCCTTCTTCAAATTTCAGGCGATCACGTTCTAAAAGTGTCATATACTCCACCTCCATTTTTTGATCTTGTTTCACTGCTACTACCTTTTCATGAATAGTCTTTACTAGATTGCTCTTTGTATGAGCCACATAGTCATCATTTGAGTTTTGAATATAGCCTAGGAATTCAAGCATTTCCTCATCTACATCTGCCATTGTTCCTTCAGTATTTAGAAATACCTTGCTCGTCTCATCCTCTAGTAGAATATTTGGATCCTCCATACATCTATTCTTAAATGTATAAATATGCCTTCCTTTGTTAAAAGGATCAAAAGTACATATAAAGATAACAAAGCTTTTCTTAAGTTCTCTATAGTCTTGCCCTTTTGAGATTAAATCGAGGTCGATATTCCCTTGATAATACCGACTTCTTTTGGCTAAATTTTTGTAATCTCCTCTTTGCATCTCTACATTATAGACTGTTCCCTGTTCGTCGTGAACATAAATGTCTAAACGAATGCCTTTGCTTTCTAAAAGTAAATCGATTACTTTTTGCTCCTGAGGTATTACTACCCTATCTATTTTTATAGCTAGTATTTTCTCCAATACCCTTTTACATACTTCTTGGTCTGTCATTACCTTGGCAAAAAGGAAATCATCTTCTAAGTTAAGCTCTTTAATTGTTTTATTCACTTGTTTCTCCTTGCGATTGTATTCCTTAAATATATTATACCCTATGTTTACATCTTAATAAACATGTGATAAACACCTTTTTCATTAAAAAAGATTGAATCTAAAAAAGGCAATAACCTTGTGTTCCTGAGACTCGGTTATTGCCTTTCCTTTAAGTTAATTTTTAGCTTATTTGATCTTGACTAATCTAATAGTTTTCCTTCCTCATAACTTAACTCTAAGTATTGAGGTGTCATATAATAGACTGCTATGTTGTAATTATCAATATACTGAGTAAGCCAAGAATGATAGACCTCTATTATCTTTTCTACTACCTCATCTTTGATTAAACTCTCAATAAGTCTTCCATACACTGCGCCAATATCCCAATAACTGGGCACATCATATTTGCAGGCTGCCACATTATCAA
This sequence comes from Bacillota bacterium, assembly GCA_023436395.1. Lineage (GTDB taxonomy): Bacteria > Bacillota > Clostridia > Lachnospirales > Cellulosilyticaceae > Cellulosilyticum. The sequence continues at coordinate 57,201 of JAEZJJ010000053.1, forward strand.
AATCACCCGTTTGTATCTGACAAGCTTCTATAAATCTATCCGCAACTTCCTCAATTTGCTCGCAGTGAAAAACATCTGCATGATTTAGGATATGCTTTAGGTACTTTTCTCCTAATAAATCCACAACTGTGTATCTTGGATTCTTAGTTTTTCTTCCAATATACTCGATAAGCGAACATGTATAATATAAATCATTACTTGTCTTTGTCATTTGGATCATAGCTCCTTTCATAAGTTAGACATGCCAAT
>JAEZJJ010000069.1 GCA_023436395.1 Bacillota bacterium
AGCATGGATATGATATTTCTAATTTAGTAAAAAAGAACTGACGCTAACTTATTCTATATGTTTTTTTAAGGGATCTATGACCCCTTAGTTAAAGTCGCCCTAAAACCCCATGTATTTTTCACACTTATTTATTTGATATTCAAAAAAAGCTCACCTTAAAAAGGACGCTAATTAAAAATTAGCGTCCTTTAAGCATTGCACACTTATTTGGTTAAACATTGTTTTACGATACTGCTCACTTTTCCATTATCAGCTCTGCCATGCACTTGTGGCTTAACAGCACCCATAACTTTACCCATATCTTTCATAGATGATGCGCCTATTTCTACGATTACTGATTCAATAATTTGAACAATTTCTTCATCAGTTAACTGTTTTGGTAGGTAATCCTGTAAAACAGAAATTTCAGCTTCAGCATCTGCTACTAAATCAGGGCGATTTCCTTTTTGAAAATCTGCAAGAGCATCTTTTCTTTGTTTGATTTGTGACATCAATATGTCTAAGATTTGTTCTTCAGTAACATCATTCTGAGTATCCTTTTCTTGCTGAAGAATAGCAGTACGTACAGATTGGATGGTATTTTTTCGAAGAACTTCTTTATTTTTCATAGCTTCTTTCATATCAGAAAAAAGCTTTTCTTTTAAAGACATTGTATCATCCCTTAGTTATCATATTGATTTTGCATTGCTATTAATAATCAATAATGATTAATATTGTTTATTTTTTTTGCGAGCTGCTTCTGATTTCTTTTTACGTTTTACACTAGGTTTTTCATAGTGTTCTCTCTTGCGGATTTCTTGCATGATACCTGCTTTTGCACAGTTTCTTTTAAACCTACGAAGAGCGCTATCTAAAGACTCGTTTTCGCGAACTGTAACCTCTGACATTTCTTTCCCTCCCTCCGGTGCTATGTTGTGCTTTATGCATTTGTACGGAGAAAAGATTAAAGCACTACGTTAAATTATAAAGTAATCTTTATTATACGTCAAGTGTTCTTGAAATATTTCGTAAGGTTTCATTAATTAATTTGCACAATCATCAATAATTATCCTTGAATTTGACTTTTAATAGCATTTTTTGCTACTTCCATAGCTTCTGATATTTTAGTAGCATCTTTACCACCAGCCTGTGCCATATTTGGTCTTCCACCACCTTTTCCATCAACAGTAGCTGCTGCTTTAGAAATAATTTGGCCGCAATGTACCCCTTTATCTATAGCACTAGATGTAGCCATTGCCACAAGGCTTACTTTATCCTCCTTATAACTAAATAAAACTACCACACCATCTTGAAGTTGATCTTTTAATGAATCTCCCATATTCTTAAGGTCATTCATATCCATACCATCCATGCGAGTTACAAGCATTTTAATACCTGCTACATCTTCTGCTTCGTTTGTTAATGAGCTAGCTTTACTATTTGCAATTTCGGTTTTTAATTTATCATTTTCTTTGTGGGCTTCTTTAAGCTCAGTACATAAAGCTTCAATACGTTTAACAACATCAGCTTTTTTAGCTTTTACATTCATGCTAATTTCAGTCATTGCATTTTCTATCGCTTGATAGTATGCCAAAGCACCACGACCTGTTACAGCTTCAATACGTCTTACACCAGCAGCTACACCTGTTTCAGAAATGATTTTAAAAGTACCTATAGCAGCAGTATTTTGAAGATGGGTACCACCACAAAGTTCTACTGAATAGTTATCCATATTAACAACACGTACAGTTTGACCATATTTTTCTCCAAAGAGTGCCATGGCACCTAATTTTCTAGCTTCATCAATTGGCATTTCCTTAACCGTAATAGTTAATCCTTCAAGGATTTTTTCGTTAACTAATGCCTCTACTTGTTGTAGTTGTTCAGGAGTTAATGGTTCAAAATGAGTAAAATCAAAACGTAAGCGTTCTTTAGTAACATTAGAACCTGCCTGCTCAATATGTGCACCTACTACTTCACGCAAAGCCTTTTGTAAAAGGTGAGTTGCACTATGATTACGAGATGTATCCATACGAGAAGCATTTTCTACTGTAAAAGTTGCCATTTGACCTTTTTCTAAACTTCCTTCTACAACTTGTACATGGTGAGCAAATTTTCCACCTATAACCTTGGTTGTATTTGTAACAATACCTTTACCTGTAGGGGTAGTAATGATACCTATATCTCCCGCTTGCCCACCACTTTCAGCATAAAATGGTGTTTCAGAAACAACCACATAGATAGATTCTCCGCAACCAGCATTCTCTAAAAGTGTTTCGTCATTAGCAATTACTTCTAATACCCCTGTTGTTTCAAGCTTATCATAACCTATAAAAGTTGTTTTCATAGTAGCATCCATTTGATTAAATATAGTTTCATCTGCACCCATATATTTAGAATCACCACGTGCATCACGTGCTTTTTGACGTTGGGCATCCATTTCTAACTTGAAACCATCCTCATCAGCTTTTAAACCTTGTTCCTCTAAAATTTCGCGAGTTAAGTCAATAGGAAAACCATAAGTATCAGAGAGTGTAAAGCATGCTTTTCCATCCAATACTTCTTTGCCGTGAGCTTTCATTTCATCAATGTGTGATTTTAAAATTGTAAGTCCACGATCAATGGTTTCATTAAAATTCTTTTCTTCTACAGTTAAGAGCTTAGTAATATATTCATATTTATCTTCAAGTTCAGTGTACTCATGTTTTGAATTTTCAACAACTGTTTTAACAAGTTCTTGAAGGAATAAGCCCTCAATACCTAATAATTTAGCATGTCTAACAGCACGTCTAAGAAGTCTTCTCATCACATAACCACGTCCTTCATTAGATGGAAGTACACCATCTGCTGCCATAAAGGTTACAGAACGAATGTGGTCTGTAATGACACGGATAGAAACATCATTCTTATAATTTTCACCATAAGTAACACCTGCTAAACTGCAAACATGATCACGGATAGCCTTTATTGTATCTACATCAAAGATAGAACTTACCCCTTGCATCATTGCTGCAAGTCTTTCCAGTCCCATACCTGTATCAATGTTTTTCTGTGCAAGAGGTGTATAGGTTCCATCTTCATGGCGTTCAAATTGAGTGAACACTAAATTCCAAAACTCCATATAGCGATCACAATCACAACCCACAGTACAATTTGGATTATCACATCCAAATGCTTCACCACGGTCGAAATAAATTTCTGAACATGGTCCACATGGTCCATCAATACCTGCTTCCCAGAAATTATCTTCTTTACCCATATAAAATACTTTTTCTTTTGGTAAACCAATTTTATTTCTCCAAATGTCAGCTGCTTCTTCATCATCTTGATAAACTGTAACATACAAACGTTCAACTGGAATCTCAAGGTGTTTTGTTACAAATTCCCATGCCCATTCAATAGCTTCTTCTTTAAAGTAGTCTCCAAAGGAGAAGTTACCTAACATCTCAAAGAAAGTACCATGACGTGCAGTCTTTCCAACATTCTCAATATCCCCAGTACGAATACATTTTTGGCATGTTGTCATTCTTGTTCTAGGTGGTTCTTCTTGCCCTGTAAAATAGGGTTTAAGGGGTGCCATACCTGCATTAATGAGTAATAAACTATTATCATTATGTGGCACTAAAGGAAAACTTTTTGCACGTAAATGCATTTTACTTTCAAAAAATTTAAGATACATTTCTCTAAGTTCATTCAAACTATAGTTCTTCATATGTTCCTCCTATTAAATATCATTTATATTAACCTTGAAATAACCCTATATATTCTTCTAAGCAAAGGCCTTTTTGTTTCATAAAGGTTGCCACTTCTATGCCTACATAGCGGTAATGCCAAGGTTCATATGCAATTTGTGTAATATGTGTTTTATCTTCAGGATAACGTAAGACAAACCCTTCTAAATAACTATTTTCCATCAGCCATTTTCCTACCTTAGTTTCACCAAAACTCCTAATAAGGGGATCTTCTAATGTATGGAGTTCCCAAGAAGTGACATCAATAGCTAATCCCAATTGATGTTCACTATGTCCTGGAGTTGCTACTATTTTAGATGCCTCTACTTGAGCAGTACACTGATCCATACCTTGTAAACGATAAAAGTTCACCTTTCTATTGTATAGACCATGTTGATACTCAAAAGAACGATAACCACTTACTAAGCATAATGTTTCCAAGTATTCGTTAAAAAGTCTATTGCTTAGTTTATTAAAAGCATCTAATACACATTCACATATCCAAATGCCAGAAGTAGGGTCTTTAACTAAGTGCTCTGGAATAAAAGTTTTATCTAATCCATAATCATGATTTACCAAACATAAATAATCCATACAAAACCTCCTTTAAAAGTTGCTGGAAACATAAAAAAACCTCCATCCCAATAGGGACGAGGTTTCTCGCGGTACCACCCTAGTTATAGGTATAAAAACCTATCACCTTAAGGATTGTTAACGAAATCACCCGAATACCTCTACTTTTGTATGTTCAAGATATTTACTCCAAGACTGCTTCTATAAATAGGTATTAAAAAGCTTTCACCAAATGCTTTTCTCTCTGAAAACCCTTATTTATATACTCCTTCTTTTCACAGTAGTTCATGTATATTATTATATGTTTAGTATAGTCTATCTTATGCTATTCTTATACGATTATATGTAATCTAAATGTTTTTGTCAATATATGTATTTACCTAGCTAGAATTCTAATCATTTATTTCATGAATGAAAATCCCACTACGTAATTTAGGTTCAAACCATGTAGACTTTGGTGGCATGAGTTTATTGGCATCTGCTACTCGAATAAGCTCATCCATAGAGGTTGGATACATACTAAATGCTATATCCATATCTGTGTCAGTTCTTTTATTTAACTCTTCTATTCCACGAATACCACCTACAAAATCAATACGTTTGTCACCTTTAGGATCGCTAATTCTAAAAAGTGGTTCAAGCACATGTGTTTGTAATAAAGAAGCATCTAGTGAAGCAACTGGATCTGTTTCATCAATCCACTCCGACTTCATAATAAGCTTATACCACTTTTTATTATAACGCATTCCAAATGTATGTCTCTGAGTAGGTTTATAAATATATGTATCAACAAGTTCTATTTCAAATTTTTGTTTTAATTGTTCAAAAAGTTCTTCTGCACTTAAGCCACTTTCATCTTGTAAAACTCGGTTATAATCCATAATATAGAGCTGTTCTTTTGGAAAAATAGTTGCAAGAAAATATTCTGCTTCATCATTCTGAATACCTTGTTCACGAAAATTTCTAGCAACTGCTGCTGCTGCTGCTGCACGATGATGTCCATCTGCAATATAAAGAGCATTAGCCTCTTCAAAGGCAGATATAATGTTGTAAATAGTATGTGGATCAGATACCTGAAATACTTCATGCTTAACACCATCTTCTCCAATAAAATAATAAACAGGATCATGTTTAGCAGTATACTCTAATAACCAAGCAGTCACTAACTCCAAACCCTTATATGCCAAAAAGATAGGACCAGTGTGGGCTTTACAATAAGTAACATGCTTAATACGATCAAGTTCTTTGTCTGTTCGTGTATTTTCATGCCTTTTAATGATTCCCTCATCATACTCCTTAGCTGACACCAAACACACAAGTCCATATTGGGTAGTCATACTATTACTTAATCCATAAATATATAAACTAGGTTCATCTTTAACAAAAACACCTTCCTGTATCATACGTTGTAATGTTTCTCCTGCAAAAATATATAATTCATCATCATTAGGATGATTAATGTGTATTTCTGGTTTGTCTACATGAAGAAATGAATAAGGATTTCCTTCTACCATTTTTTTTGCTTCAGCTGTATTCATTACATCATATGGTAAAGCAGCTACTTTAGTAACTAATGCATTGGTTGGTCTAAGTGCACCAAAGGCGCGTATGGTTGCCATAATATCTCCCCTTTCGATTAATGTTTATATTATAGCATGTTTTCTGACAAGAATGAATATTTTACCTGGATTCTTAGAAAATAGTTTTCATTTTACCTTTATTAGTTTTGTACTATAATAGAAAGAGATAGTAAATATTTTGGAGGCGAAATAATTATGCGAACAATTATATGGTTTTTGGGCTTTGTGTTTACTTTAATAGCAACTTTGCCTAAACTAGGAAAAGCACATCGTTTACAAAAAAAAGGAGAATTTAAAGCACTTGAAGCATATGTACATGATGTTTCTACGAAATGGATGCTAGGAAATATTAGGCGAAGTGGCGCAAAAGTAGAAGTTTACGGCGAAGAAAATCTTCTTCCTGATCAGACTGTCGTATATATAAGTAACCATCAAGGAAATTTTGATATTCCTTTATTAATGGGTTATATTAATCAGCCTAAAGGATTTATTTCTAAAATAGAAGCTAGAAAAATACCTATTATCGTTAACTGGATGGAACTTTTACACTGTGTATTTATGGACCGGTCTACCCTAAAAGGTTCAGCAGGTGCCATTATAGAAGGGATTAAAGTTTTAAAACAAGGGCATTCGTTAGTTATTTTCCCAGAAGGAACAAGAAGTAAAGGTGATCAAATGGGTGAATTTAAGAGTGCAAGTTTTAAATTAGCAACAAAGGCAGGTGTGCCAATTATACCAGTAACAATTGATGGCTCTTATAAACTAATGGAGATGGGCAACAATAAAATAACCCCAGCTAACGTTAAATTAACAATACATCCTGCAATTCCTACCAAAGGACTTAGTAAAGATGAGATTGAAGTTTTGCCTATGCGAGTTCATCATATTATAGAAAGTTGTCTACCCTATAAGAAAAATAAAGAAATATAAATAAAATAGAAAATATTTCCAAGGAAATATTTTCTATTTTTTCTTTAAAATACTTTCAGCACATAATGCCGCTGTTGAAAAAGCAGCCTGAATATTATATCCTCCAGTATCTCCATCAATATCTAAAACTTCTCCTATAAAATAAAGTCCTTTTTGTTTGCGACTTTCCATGGTAGTAGGATTAATTTCTTTAAGATGTACCCCCCCAGCTGTTACCATAGCTATATGAAATCCACCTAAATGAGCAATTTTAAATGGACATCTTGTGAGTTGATCAACGAGTGCTTCTCTTTGCTTTTTAGTTACCTCTGCACAAGATGTATGTTCATCAAGGGAAATACGCTTACATAAAGTCTGACACAGAGTTTTAGGAAGATCAAATTGCTTTAGAAATGTAATCACTTCTTCTTTTCCTCTTTTAGAAACTTCATCTGCAAAATAGGTTTTAACATTTTCATATTTTTTTGGGTATAAAAAATTAACCTGTAGTAAATCTCCTGCACGCATCCATCTAGAGCTATTAATAATAGCAGGACCAGATAAACCTTTATGGGTAAACAGTAGATCCCCCACATAACTTCTAACTTTTTTATTTTCTCTCCAAATAGTAATTTCACTTTGTTTTGTAGATACACCCGCTAGGGATTTAAAAGTTGTTTCATTTAAACGTATATCTGTTAATGCTGGCCTAGGTTCAATAATTTGATGACCTAATCCCTGTGCTAATTCATACCCTTTCCCATCTGATCCCATATGCGCATAAGACTTTCCACCTGTAGCAATAATCACTTGATCACTAAAATAACGATTTCCTTCAGCTGTCTCTATAGTAAAAATTTCGTCATATATACTAATATGATTTACAAGTTGATTATAAAGTATTTCTACATTATTTTTTTGACATTGTACAAGTAAAGCATTTAAAATATCATTACTTTTCATACTTTTCGGAAAAACCTTATTATTAGAAAAGATTGTATGAGCAACTCCTGCTTCTTCAAAAAAACGAATTGCTTGTTTATTATCAAAAAATAATAATGCTTTTTTTAAAAATTTAGCTTTATCATCATAACAGTTAAAGAAATCATTGATATCTCCAGCATGCGTAAAATTACATTGTCCTGCACCAGATATAAGAAGTTTTTTACCTGCTCCTTTATTACGCTCTAGTAATAATACACGCTTTTGCTTTTTAGCTAATGATTGGGCAGCAAATAAACCAGCTGGTCCAGCACCTACAATAATGGTATTAAAATGCATACCTTATATCCTCCAATTATTTGACTTCTTGGCTATTATACTACAACTTGTTACGTATTTTAAAGTCCTAGGTATATAATTTCCAAATTCCACATAAGTCAGAAATAGCTAATGACAAGTGAGGATTAAAACAATATAGACTTAAACTTATTAAAACAATTGTTAAAAAATCAAATAAAATATTTATGGACTATTGCCTTATAACTTACTTCAAATAGGTTAAGATTGAAAAGTAATTATTTTAAGTAAAAAGGATGATATCACATGATTATGCATGCTATACCATCCTTGTATTAATTACTTTTAGTGTTTTTCTGCTTTAAATACATCTTTATTCTTCCAAAGATATTCAAATCCAGATACTAATGTAAAAATAAGTGCTAAATAGGCTAAACAAGTTGCCAAAGCTAGGAAAAAGCTCCATTGTAGCGGAAGTAAATATACAATAATCATTGCCATTTGTACTACTGTTTTGAGTTTACCAAGATAACTTGCAGCAATCACATGATTTTGTCCTGCTGCAATAAGTCTTATACCTGATACCATAAACTCTCTTAATAAAATAAATACTACAATCCAAGCTGGTAAGGTACCTGCTGGCAGTATACCTTTAGTACCTAAATCTATTATAGCTACCATTGCTGCAGTAACAAGCATCTTGTCAGCTAACGGATCCATAAACTTCCCTAAATTAGTTACTAGATTGAGCCTACGTGCTAAATAGCCATCCAAAAAATCAGTTAAACTAGCAATAATAAAAATAACTAAAGCTACCCATAATACAATGTTTTGTTCTAATGACAAAGGAAGCCAAATAATTCCCATAAAAACAAATACTAACAAAATACGCAATAGTGTGAGCTTATTCGCTATATTCATCCACAATCTCTCCAATCAAATCATAGTCATTGGAAGCAGTAATGCGTACATCTACAAAATCACCAGATATAAGTTCACCCTCATACTCTACAAATACTTCACCATCTATATCAGGTGCATCTTGGTAAGTACGTCCAATATAAACATCTTCACCAGTAATCTTCCCTTCAATCAACACCTTCATAACTTTTCCAACCTTTTGAGCGGTTAATTCACTAGAAATATTATGTTGAAGTGCCATAATTGCATCACGACGCTTGATTTTTATTTTCTCTTCAATTTGGTCTTCAAATAAAGCTGCAGGTGTTCCTTCTTCTTTTGAATAAGTAAACACACCTAAACGATCAAATCTCATTTCTTTTACGAAATCATATAAAATATTGAAGTCTTCTTCTGTTTCTCCAGGGAATCCAACAATAAGTGTAGTACGAAGTGCAATTCCAGGAATTTCACTTCTAAGTTTACCAAGTCTTTCTTTAAGTTGCTCGAGTGAACTTTTTCTAGCCATACGCTTAAGCACTGCTGTAGAAGCATGTTGAATAGGTATATCTAAGTATTTACATACTTTAGGATTTGTCTTAATCTCTTCAATTAATTCATCTGTAATACTTTCAGGATAACAATAAAGTATACGGATCCATTCAATCCCTTCAATAGTACCTAACTCACGTAGTAATTTGGCTAGAGAAGCATTTTCTAAGTCGCGGCCATATTCAGTTGTATCTTGAGCTACTAAAATAATTTCACTAACACCATCTGCCGCCAATTTCTCAACTTCAGCTTTGATTTTGTCCATTTGACGACTTCTATATTTCCCTCTTAATTTAGGAATAATACAATAAGTACAGTGTTTATCACAACCCTCTGAAATTTTAACATAAGCAAAGTACCCTGCAGTTGTTAAAATACGAGGCATCTCATCTAACATCTCACGGTCAATTAAATCAAAATGTTGTGTACGAAGCCCTTTTTGTTCTAAGATACCATTGGCAATTTCAACAATTTTATCATAGGATGTGGTTCCTACAACAGCATCAACTTCAGGAATTTCATCTAATATTTCTTGTTTATAACGTTGGGCCATACAACCTGTTACAATCAGTGCTTTACATGCTCCTGTTTCTTTATAAGCAGCCACCTCTAAAATATTTTCAATACTTTCTTTCTTGGCATCTTCAATAAAGCAACAAGTATTAACAACAATAACATCGGCCTTTTCTTCATTTCCTGTTAAGGAGAAACCTCCTTGATTGAGTAATCCTAGCATATGTTCGCTATCGACTAAATTTTTATCACATCCAAGTGATACAAAAGATACTAAATAATTCAAAATGCTGCTCCTTTCATTTTCTACTAACTTTAGTTAGTCAATCTACTTTTAGCAGCAAGCACACAATTCTTCATAAGCATAGCAATAGTCATAGGACCTACACCTCCTGGAACAGGAGTAATTGCAGTCACATAGTCTTTTGCGGATTCAAAATCTACATCTCCACAAAGCTTACCATTTTCATCTCGGTTAATACCTACATCAATAACCACAGCATCTGCTTTGAGTTGTTCACCTTTAATAAACTTAGGAATGCCTACAGCGGCAATCACAATGTCTGCTTGCTGAAGTATATCAGTTAAATTATTTGTTTTAGAATGACAGATAGTAACTGTACCATGTTCTCGCAATAAAAGCAAGCTTATAGGCTTTCCAACAATATTACTTCTTCCCACAACAACACAATGCTTTCCAGAAATTTCTACATTGCTTCGCTTGAGTAATTCAATAATACCTGCAGGCGTACATGATACAAAACCAGGTAACCCTATACTTAAAGCACCTACACTTTGAGGATGAAAGCCATCCACATCCTTATTTGGAGAAATACGCATAATTACCTTTTGTTCATTCATATGTTTAGGTAATGGTAATTGGACGAGAATGCCATGTACCTTTTCATCTTGGTTAAGCGTATCAATCAGGCCAAGAAGTTCCTCCTCTGATGTCTCAGTAGGTAATTCATAACTAAATGATTTAATGCCTACATATTCACAAGCCTTCTTTTTATTGCCTACATAAACTTGTGAAGCACTATTATCTCCAACTAAAATAACAGCGAGCCCAGGCGTAACTCCCTTTTCTTTAAGGAGTACTACCTCTTCTCTTAGCTCATCTTTAAGTATATTTGAAATAAGTTTACCATCAATAATTTTTGACATTTTTTCTCCCCCTTATTATCTTTAAAATAAACCAGTTACAACACCTTGACTATTAATGTCAATTTGTTCTGCAGCTGGCTTCTTAGGAAGTCCTGGCATAGTCATGACATTACCTGTAAGAGCAACAATAAATCCAGCACCTGCAGATATTCTAATCTCTCTAATAGTTGTTGTAAAGGCTTTGGGTCTACCAAGTAATGTTGCATCATCTGATAGAGAATATTGATTTTTAGCCATACATACAGGTAAGTGATTTAGCCCTAAAGTAGAAATTTTAGCCAACTCCTTTTTGGCTTTAGGTTCAAATACAACTTCCTGAGCACCATAAATAGAGGTTGCAACACATCTTATTTTATCTTCAATACTCATTTCATCATTGTAAAGGGTTTTAAATTCACTTTTTTCTGTATCAAGTACTGTTAAAAGTTCTTTAGCTAAGGCAATGCCACCCTCACCACCTTTTTCCCATACATTGGCTAAGGCAAAATGACAGCCTTTTTCTTTACAAACAGTCTCAACAGTAGCAATTTCAGCTTCTGTATCCGTTACAAAGGCATTTAAAGTCACAACAACTGGTACCCCATAAAGTTTAAGATTTTCAATGTGTTTTTCTAAATTGCTCATTCCTGACTTAAGTGCCTCTATATTTTCTTCTTTTAGATGAGTTGTTTGGATACCTCCATTATATTTGAGTGCACGAATCGTTGTAACGAGAACAACAGCATCTGGTTTTAAACCTGCCTTACGGCACTTGATATCAAAGAACTTTTCTGCTCCTAAGTCAGCTCCAAAACCAGCTTCTGTTACAACAACATCACCTAATTTTAGTGCAAGCTTCGTTGCAATAATGCTATTACATCCATGTGCAATATTAGCAAAAGGACCACCATGCATAATAACAGGTGTATTTTCTAAAGTTTGGACAAGATTAGGCTTAATGGCATCTTTAAGTAGTGTAGTCATTGCACCTTCAGCGTTTAAATCACCTGCAGTTACAGGCTCCCCTTTTATATTGTAACCAATGATAATCTGACTTATTTTGTTTTTCAAATCATCAAGATCTGTTGCAAGGCATAAAATAGCCATAATTTCAGAAGCTACTGTAATCATGAAACCATCTTGACGAGGTACGCCATTCATTTGTCCACCTAAACCTACTACAATTTCTCTTAAGGCACGATCATTCATATCTAAACATCTTTTCCATGTAATGGTACGTACATCAATATTTAATTGGTTTCCTTGATGAATATGATTATCAATCATAGCAGCTAGTAAATTATTAGCTGCACCCATAGCATGAATATCCCCTGTAAAGTGAAGGTTAATATCTTCCATTGGTACAACTTGTGAATACCCACCGCCTGCTGCGCCACCTTTAATTCCCATACATGGACCTAAAGATGGTTCACGTAAAGCGATAATAGCATTTTGTCCTAATTTACATAGTGCTTGCCCAAGTCCAACAGTTACAGTGGTTTTACCTTCACCTGCTGGGGTTGGATTTGTAGCTGTTACTAATACCAACTTACCATTGGAATGATCTTTGACACGTTCTATTAATTTGTAGGAAAGCTTAGCTTTATAGTTTCCATATAATTCAAGTTCATCTAGCATAATCCCAGCTTTTTTTGCTACTTCTGTAATAGGTGTCATAACGGTTTCTTGTGCAATTTGAATATCAGTTTTCATGTTTTTCCTCCTTTAAACTTTTATAAATTAATTTAAATTTCTATAAAACTTTCCTCGGTTTACTTCCTTCATCAGGTCCAACAATACCTCTTGTTTCTAATGCTTCCATTAATCTAGATGCACGGTTAAAGCCGATTCTAAAATAACGCTGTAACATAGAAATAGATAGCTTTTCTTTGTCCTTTGTAAATTCAATGGCTTTTTCAAGTAACTCATCCTCTTCCTCATTTTCACTTATAGCTGGCATAGCTGCATTTTCTAGTGTTTGAATAACCTCTTCTTCATAAGTAACATGATCTGTCTTAATGCAATTAACAATATTTTCAACTTCTTGATCAGAAATAAATGCCCCTTGAATACGAATAGGTTTCGATTGCCCTACGGGATAAAAGAGCATATCTCCTTTTCCTAAAAGTTTTTCTGCGCCAACCATATCTAGAATGGTCCTTGAATCTATTCCAGAAGAAACTGCAAAGGCAAGCCTTGATGGAATATTGGCTTTAATTACTCCAGTAATAACATCAACTGAAGGTCTTTGTGTGGCGATAACAAGATGTATGCCTGCTGCACGTGCCATTTGTGCAAGACGACAGATAGCATCTTCTACTTCCTTAGCTCCTGTCATCATAAGATCTGCTAACTCATCAATAATAATAACAATCTGTGGTAATTTAGTACTTTCTTCTAGTTGCTTTTCGTTATAGCCTTTCATATCCCTAACATTATTTTCTGCAAATAGATTGTAGCGCTTTGTCATTTCATTAACAGCCCAAAATAAAGCACCAGCTGCTTTCTTAGGATCTGTTACAACAGGAATAAGCAAATGTGGGATACCATTATAAACACTTAATTCTACCACTTTTGGATCAATCATTATCAGTTTTACTTCATGTGGTTTTGCTTTATAGATAATACTAGTAATCAATGTATTAATACATACACTTTTTCCTGAACCTGTAGCCCCAGCAATTAAAATATGAGGCATTTTACCTATATCAGCTATAATAGGTTTACCTGCAATATCTTTACCCAATGCAAAAGCTAGTTTAGATGGAAAAGCTAAAAAGCGGTCAGAATCAATAACCTCTCTTAAATATACCATTTCACTTGTAGCATTAGCCACCTCTATTCCTACAGCAGCTTTCCCTGGAATAGGAGCCTCAATACGAATATTTGGTGCCGCTAAATTAAGCGCAATGTCATCTGCTAAATTAACAATTTTACTTACCTTTACGCCTTGCTTAGGTTGCAGTTCATATCGTGTAACAGATGGCCCTTTATGGATTTGAGTTACTTTTGCCTCTACACCAAAACTTGCCAGTGTTTCTTCTAACTTTCTTGCATTATTTAATGACTTTTTGGAAGCTTCTTTATTTTGAATAACCTGTCCTTGTTGGAGTAATGTAACTGACGGAAACAGATAAGGAGGAATTAAATGTTGGTTTTCCATAATCATCTTATTCATTGCTTCCTCTGCATGAATCTCTTCTTTAATACAGCGTTTGGAACTTGTCTGTATGGATAATTCTTCTACTGCTACTTCTTCTATCTTGGATTCTTTTTCAACATAGGTACAAGAGTCATATATAGGAATCTCATCCATTATTGGATGATCACTAACTTGTAGAATTGAAGTCTCTTCATCAATTTGAGATATCTCCTGCATAGATTGCGCATTTTCTTGTGCTTTAATAACTTTTTTAGTTTTCTTGATTTTTACATTTTTCTTTGCTCTAGATTTTTCTTTAATCTTTTTTAACCACGCCTTCAAATGCTCATTCATCCATGAAAAAATAGGAAATTGAGTTAATAACAACAACCAAACCCCAAATAACACTGCTAAACTAACATATGTACCATATAAGCCTATTAAACTTAAAAGTATATAACTTAATATTGCACCTAAATAACCACCAGTTTGCCATGTTGCTCCCTCTAGATAACTCACACTTAATAATGAAATCTCTCTGTCTTCACCATAAAACAGTAAATGAAAAAAAATCATAAGCATGATTGATAAAGACCCTACATAAACACTTAATCTACATATTCTATCGAGGCGTCCCTGAATATATAAAATACCTATAATGATAGTTATTACTGGAATAATATATCCACCTATTCCAAATAGACCTATAAATACTTTCCTTAATAAACTGCCAAATAGACCTGACTTATCAGAAAAAATACCAATTAGTGTTAAAATACTAATCCCTATTAATGAAATGCCTAATATTTCTTTAGATATGGCAGGTGATGCTACGCTTTTCTTTTTGGTAAGACGTCTTCCTCTTCTTCCTTTTTTATTCATTTGTAATACCCCTTTATTCTTTCTAACCTATCTCCTTATTTAACGAAAATAGATGTATGCAATAGTGCACACATCTATTATTATAGCATTCATAATTCTATTTGATAAGAGCATTTTCAAGTATTTTACCTGGACGTAAATCTTCACGTAGAAAGTCTTGGGGATTAGTTGAATAAATGCGTTCCAAAATATATCCCTCTTGTGTCTTGCAAGCAAGAACACGATATCCATTATATTCTAATTCTTGATACTCCACTACTTCTTCTAAACCATAGATTGGTGCCACAGAGTATATCATTGTTTCACCATCTCTTTTTCTGATATAAGTTGGTTAAGTTTAGTCATTGCTTCTGCTAATCCACCTAATTCATCTATGATTTTTTCATCTACCGCTTCTTCTCCCACTAAAATAGTTCCTACATCTCTTGCAAGTTTACCTACACTAAGCATCAACTCTTTAAAACGCCCTTCCTCAATATGGGAATTTCTTGCTACAAAAGCTACAATACGTTCTTGCATTTGATCAAAAAATTCAAAAGTTTGCTGTACACCTATAACAGTTCCACTCATGCGAACAGGATGAATAGTCATAGTAGCTGTGGGTGTAATAAAAGAATAATCACTAGCTACGGCAATAGGGACACCTATAGAATGTGCCCCACCTAAGACAAGGGACACAGTAGGCTTATTAACAGAAGCAATAAGTTCAGCTAGAGCAAGACCTGCCTCTACATCCCCACCTACAGTATTTAAAATAATTAAAATCCCCTTTACTTTGGGGTCATCACATAATCCTACCATCTGAGGAATAATATGCTCATATTTAGTCGTTTTATTTTGAGGTGGTAAACTCATATGCCCCTCTACTTGTCCAATAATCGTAATACAATGAATAGCACTGGTACTATCTTTTGTAACTGGTAGTTGTCCAAATTCTTTAATATTATCTGCAACTTCACCAGCTGGCACATCAGATTCATCAGATGAACTCTTATTATTATTACCAGAACACTTTTGGGTAGTATTCATAGGTACATCATTATTCATAGGTACATCATCAGTTAAATAACGATGTACAGTTTCTTTATTTTTAAATTTCATTGGCTTGTTCCTTTCCATACAGATTATGTTTAGTATGTAAAGAACAAGCCAAGTTCATGCATTAAAGCATAAATTCTTCATGCAAAACAGTAATAGCTTTAGAAACCATATCTTCTTTAATTAAACAAGAAATCGTTGTTAAAGAGTCAGCTGTTTGAAGTACTTCTATCTGAGCTTTTGTTAAAGCCTTAATAATACGAGCCATTACACCTGGAACCCCTGTCATACGCTCACCAATAGCAGTTATTTTTGCACAATCTTCTATAATTTCATATCTATAATCGTGTTCACTAAGCAGTAATTCTAATTTTTTCTGTTCCTGTTTATCAATCGTAAATACTTTATATTGCGGGAAAATGTTAATAAGATCAATACTAATATCTAATTTTGCCATTTGAGAAAGAATATCTTGCTCAGCTAATATATTTTCATAGATGGTAAATTGTATACGATTGCAACGATGTGCCACACTTGTAATAACCTTGTCGTTTGTTTCCAATTCGTAAGGTGCAATATTCTGGACAATATATGTGCCTACCTCATTAGAAAAAGTGTTTTTAATTACTAATGGTATATTAGCACGTTTCGCATATTCAACTGCCCTTGGATGAATAACTTTAGCCCCACTATCAGCCATTTGGAAAACTTCATTATAACTAATAGCAGGGATAATCTTCGCTTTATTGCAAATATTAGGATCAGCTGTCATAATCCCATCTACATCAGTAAAAATTTCTATGCGTTCTGCCTTTAAAGCCATGCCCAGAATAGATGCAGTTGTATCACTTCCCCCTCTACCTATAGTAGTAATTTGGCCATCAGCTGTCATGCCTTGAAAACCTGCTACAATTGGCGTAATGCCTTCTTCTAATGCGGCTAAGAGTCCTTCAGGTTTAGTATATAATAAATCTGCTTTTTTATGATAACTATCAGTAATAATACCTGCCTGCCCACCTGTAAAAGCACGAGCCTTTATACCTGTATCATTTAAAAGTGTAGCTATTGTTACAGCTGAAATAATCTCCCCACAAGATAAAAGTAAGTCATAAGCATGATTGCTCATCTCTCCTGCTGTTTCTGTTACAAAATCAATCAGTGTATCTGTTGCATAAGGAAATCCTTTTCGGCCAATTGCTGATACAACTACTACAGGCTCTTCTCCTTTTTCTTTTGCTGATTTAATTTTTTCGATAACTTTATTTCTACTTTCTGCTGTGGCTACAGAGGTACCACCAAATTTTTGAACAATGATGTGCATATTATCAAGTCCTTTCTCGTGTTATCATTTCTAGATTTATATATATTAATAAGTAAGTAAAATTAGAAGTGTCCTATGCTTTCATATAAGCTTCTAATGCTTTTGCTAATTGATCAGGACAAGATGTTCCTCTACTACGACAGTCAATACCTTTTAATTTACTAATAACTTCCTCTATAGGTAATCCCTTTACTAACGCTACTACTCCCAATGCATTTCCAGGACAACCTCTTATGAATTCCACATTTTCAACAACCCCGTCTTTTATCTCAAAATGAATTTCTGATGAGCATACCCCGGATGTTTTATAGATTTGCATAATTATCACTCCTTACTTTATGTCAATTGAACCACTTGTATTATAGCATAGAGTTAATTTTTAAAAAACCTTAGTTGCTAACAAATTAATTTTACTCTATACTATTTATGTTTTAATGAGATATTTGAGATAACTATTTATATATAGGGAGATTATTAATATGAGTATTACTTTTAAACATACAATTATTCATGTTCTAGATGTAACTATGAATATGCCACTCTTTTCAACTGAATTGCTACCTTTAAGTGATGAAACTGAAAGTTTTATTACAAAACATTTAATCAAAATATTTGAAAGTAGTGCCAGTAGTAATGCTGTTTTTAAAGAAAGTGCTTCTTTGCCACAGGTTTTAGAAGCACCTTTGGACAGAGAAAGTTTTGCGCAACTTTCACATGATATGGCTGAAGTTTTTTATCGGTATATGATTGAATATGAGACAATTCCTAGTGGTGATCTTGTTGTAACTCATTTTTCAATGAATGCACACGACTACCTTGGTATTTTTAAATTGAATTATAAAGAAGAATTCACTCATTTTGTAGAACAAAACGAAGTCGGTGTAATAGCACGTATTATTAAGCACAAAGGCGTTTTTCCTTCAGCAAGTAAACAGGTTGACGAAGGAATTATTATTAATATTGATGATTTAAGTGTTATTTTATTAGATGGAACTAAAAGTAAATATCTTTCTCTTCTTTTTGATTTAGAATCTAAACTTTCAGTGAAAGAAACCATTAAAGCAATGGAAAAGGTAGCAACAAAGGTTATCGAAGAACATTATGATAACCCATTAAATGCACTTTCTGAACTTAAAAATAATATTTCAGAAAGTATAGCACGTACGCAAACTATACCTGTTCAAGAAATCATGGCACAAACTTTTGGAAATGATGAAGAAGTTTTTGAAAGTTGCTCTATGCAAATGGAGGAATATGGCATTAAAGAAGCTAAGGTAGAAGTTGTTGATACTAAAATTTCCAATAAGTTTACTTCTCAGAAACTTAAAACGGATACTGGTATTGAGATCAAGTTTCCTATCCATCTTTTTAAAGATCCTGACTTTATTGAAATTATTAATAATCCAAATGGTACTTTATCCATTGTCATAAAAAATGTATCGCAGATTATCAATAAGTAATACTTATAGTAGCAAATAAACGATTAAATAAAATGTCCATGCTAGAATATCTAGAATGGACATTTTCTATTTTGATTGTAGTTGTATTAATATTTTTCTATACTACTACATAACTTTTGAAGTCTTATAAGGCAAGCACAAACATCCTTTTTTTAACATATGCTATAGTGCAGACATTTTATATAAGCTGGAGGATTGAAATATGACTGGAATTTCTGTTGCAATAGTTGGTGGTGACCTAAGATTTGTTAGATTAGCTCAAATTCTGTATGAAAAAGGATTTCTTGTATCCGTATATGGCTTATGTCATCCTGATCTACCAGAAGGTATTTATCAGTGTACCTCTATCAGTGAGGTTAAAGATATTCCTTTTATTATTGGGCCTATTCCTTTTTCAAAAGATAACAAATGTCTTTTTACACCGATGTGTAATACCTATATTTCGCTTGAACAATTTTTCTTAGCTGCCACTAATAGCTTTGTTTTAGGTAGTGTTATTAACCCTACCCTTAGAAACCTTTTTGATAAGCACCATATAAGATGGTGTGATATTATGGATTTAGATGAAATTGCTATTTTAAATGCCATTCCTACTGCAGAAGGTGCTATCCAATATGCAATGCAAAACAGTGAGATTACTTTGCATAATAGCCAATGCCTTGTATTAGGATTTGGTCGTTGTGGTAAAATATTAGCGCACAAATTACAAGCTTTAGGAGCTAAAGTTTCTGTAGAAGCTCGTTCAACCAAGGATCTAGCTTATATTAGCACTTATGGTTACAGACCAGTTCCACTAGAAGATCTTACTTCATATTTAAATGAGTTTGATTTTATTTTTAATACTATTCCCGTTCGCTTGTTAACCTCATCTTTTGTTGATTTATTCACTCCAGAAGTTGTTTATATTGAACTCGCTTCTACACCTGGAGGTATAGATGTTGATTATGCGCAACAAAAAGGTATATGTTATGTACCTGCCCCAAGTTTACCTGGTATAGTAGCCCCTAAAACTGCTGCTAATATTCTTTATCAATGTCTTTTACTCATTTTACGTAATCAGGGGGCTCATATATGAAAAACTTAGATGGATTAAATTTAGGCGTAGCACTTTGTGGCTCGTTTTGTACTTTTTCTAAAACTATTGTCCTCATAGAGGAACTTGTTAATAAGGGACTTAATGTATTTCCTATTATGTCATTTAATGCCTATAACACATGTACTCGTTTTGGGAAGCCAGAAGATATTATTAATAAGATTGAAACCTTAACTGGCAAGTCTATTATTCATACAATAGTAGATGCTGAACCACTTGGCCCTAAAGGCATTCTAGATGCTATCCTTGTTGTACCTTGTACAGGAAATACGCTTGCTAAAATGACTTATGGCATTACTGATACACCTGTTCTCTTGGCTGCAAAATCACTTATGAGAAATGGTAAACCAATTATTATTGCACTTGCAACAAATGATGGAATAGGTGGAAATCTTAAAAACATTGGATATATGATTAATAAAAAAGATATTTACTTTGTCCCACTCGGTCAAGATGATACTGTTAAAAAGCCGTATTCTCTAGTAGCTGATTTTTCTAGAACAATTTCTACAATAGAATTTGCCCTAAATGGCCAACAAATACAACCCATTTTTATTGAGTACTAATTAATTCAGCATATGTAGTCTAGAGTTTTATAGAGTATATATGCTGTTTTTGTATCGAAAATCAACCTATTATGTTATACTAATTTGTATATAGATTAATCAAAATATTATTTAATAGTGGCTAAGTTTTATCATAACTATCTTCTACATATTTATAGTAGCTAATTTATATATGTATTGATAGACAACTCCAAAAATGTCTTTAGCTTTGACTAATGTCTTGAATTAGGTGACAAGAATAGTTATAATTTTTTTATAAAATTATTTTAAGGAGATTATTATGGCTAAAAAACGTGGTGTTACACGAATTTTAATAAGTACTACTCTAAGCTTTTCTATTTTAATAATAGGTATATTTTTTTGCTATAAAGCAATTGTTTCTTCTTTCAATTATACATCTAACATTATAGAAGAAGAGGTAGCTAGAGAATCTAGTAAAGATGTTTCTAAAATGACATTACAAGTTACACCCGCGACTAACCTCACTGAAATTGCAAATGCGCTTTACGAGAAAGGTTTTATTACAGATATTAATTACTTTAAATTGGAGGCTAAGTTATATCATGCCACTTCAGGGTATATTCCTGGAAAATATGATATTAGTAGTAACATGTCTAGTATAGAAATTCTTAAAAGGCTTACAACAAGCATAAAAAATGAACAAGAAACTATTAAATTCACAATTCCTGAAGGCTTTACTATTAATCAGATTGCACAAACTTTAGAGGATAAAAAAATTGTAACTAAAGAGGCTTTTATAGATGCTGTTGTTAATAAGAATTTTGATACAGAGTATAACTTCTTAAAAGATATTCCTACTAATAGTAACTATCAATATAAATTAGAAGGTTATCTCTTTCCTGATACATATATAGTCCCTAAAAATATTACTGCAGAAGAAATTATTATTATGATGCTTAATCGTTTTGAGGATATCACCTCAAAATATGCTGGCTATCTCAAAAACTCATCTTATACGCTTCATGAAATTATAACCATAGCATCAATCATTGAGCAGGAAGCTAAACTGAGTGAAGAACGTCCTATTATATCTGGTGTCATCTATAATCGATTGCGTGATGAGATGTATCTTCAAATGTGCTCTACTGTTCAGTATAAACTAAACAAGCGCAAAGCTAATCTTACAACTGATGATTTAGCTTATGATACCCCTTATAATACCTATCTTTATAACGGTTTACCTATTGGACCTATTTGTATGCCTGGGGAAGATTCTATACGTGCTGCTTTTTCACCAGAAGTACATGACTACTATTTCTTTGTAGTAGATGATGAAGAAAAAGGAACACATTTCTTTAGTAGTACGCTTTCAGAGCATGCTGTTGCTAAAGATCGGTACAAACAAAATAATGACATTAATTTTACAGAATAAAGGAATTTCATTTTTTAATAACGCTGTATCAAAAAAAGAGTATATACTTGATGTGACCCCAATAAGTTAGATTTTTAGGTCTAACTTATTGGGGTCACATCAACTTTATATACTCTTATTTATATAAATCAAAATGGTCAAGTGAATTTACACAATAATCATTCTAATAAATGACCATTATCTATTTCTTCTATTTTTTCTTACTTTCTCCTATTAGTAAATCCGTTTTTTTAATTAGTTTAGATTTACCTCTTGAATTTACGATGTTTTTCCTTTATAGTGGCATAAGAGAATATTTTAGAAAGGGTCTTATTATGAGTGAAATTAATTATAGCTACATTGTTGAATATATCAGAGCACTTCATGAAATGCCACACTCTTCTCTTTTAGCCAATATTGAACATCAAGTTGCAATAGAGGCTGAAACTTGGCCCATAATAAAACCTGA
Organism: Bacillota bacterium; assembly: GCA_023436395.1. Classification (GTDB taxonomy): domain Bacteria; phylum Bacillota; class Clostridia; order Lachnospirales; family Cellulosilyticaceae; genus Cellulosilyticum. The sequence continues at coordinate 22,466 of JAEZJJ010000069.1, forward strand.
AGTTGCAGATTTTATCAAAGTACAACTTTCATTAGTACAGCCAAGTACAATACTGGAAATTGGAACTGCTGTTGGGTATTCTTCAATATTTATGAGTTCTTATTTAAAAGAAGGTGGTAAAATTACTACCTTAGAACGTTTTGAATATATGTTAGGCCAAGCACGCAAAAATATTAAGGCTGCTGGTCTTGAAGATACCATTGAAATTATTGAAGGTGATGCTGCTATCACCTTAAAACAATTACCTAGTGAAAGCTTTGATGTTATTTTTATGGACTGCGCTAAAGGACAGTACATTAATTTTTTACCTGAATGTATTCGTTTACTTAAACCAAATGGATTACTCATTACAGATAATGTACTGCATAAGGGAACGGTAGCACGTTCACGCTATTTAATTGATCGTAGACAACGTACGACACATTCAAGATTAAGAGAATTTTTATGGACTATCACCCATAGTGATAAACTTAGATCAAGTGTTATTCCTATTGGTGATGGTGTTGCACTCAGCTACAAAATAGGAGGAACAGAAAAATGAGTCATCAAAAAAAAGTAGAATTACTTGCACCAGCAGGTAGTCTTGAAAATTTAAAAATTGCTGTACTATATGGTGCAGATGCTATTTATATAGGCGGAAATAAATATGGGCTTCGTGCAAAAGCTAAAAACTTTACACCTGAAGAAATGAAAGAAGGTATTGAATTTGCTCATGCACATGGTGTACAAGTTTATGTAACTTGTAATATCTTTGCACACGAAGCAGATTTTGAGGGAATGAAACAATATTTCTTATACCTTGAGTCAATTGGAGTAGATGCACTTATTGTTGCAGACCCAGGTGTCTTTAGTATAGTACGTGAAACTGTACCGAATATGGAAGTTCATATTTCTACACAGGCTAATAATACAAATCATCATGCGGCTCTTTTTTGGGCTAAACAAGGGGCAAAACGTATTGTAACAGCTCGAGAACTTTCTTTTGCAGAAATTAAAACAATGCGAGATAATTTACCTGAAGATATTGATTTAGAGTCATTTGTGCATGGAGCAATGTGTATGGCCTACTCTGGACGTTGTCTTTTAAGCAACTATATGACCCATCGTGATGCTAACCACGGAGAATGTGCACAACCTTGCCGTTGGAAATATAGTGTGGTAGAAGAAAAACGCCCTGGAGAATATATGCCAATTGAAGAAGATGAAAGAGGTACTTATATTTATAACTCTAGAGATCTCTGTATGATTGAATATATCCCTGAGCTTATTGAAGCAGGAATTTATAGCTTTAAAATTGAAGGTCGTATGAAAACACCTCTATATGTTGCTACAGTTGTTAAAGCATATCGTGAAGCTATTGATGCCTATCTTGAATCTCCAGCAAAATTTGAAGCCAACAAACACTACTTCTTAAGTGAAGTAGGTAAGGCAAGTCACCGTGAATTTACTACAGGATTCTATCAACATAAACCAACTGAAAATGACCAGACATATAGTCATAACTCATATGTACGTAATTATGATTTTTCAGGAATGATTAAAGATTATAATCCAATTACTCAAATGGTAACCGTTGAACAGCGTAGAAAATTCTGTGTTGGTGATGAAGTTGAAATTTTAGTGCCACAAGGTACATTTATTTCTGTTAAGATTGATGCTCTTTTTGATGAAGAAGGAAATCCTATTGAATCAGCACCTCATCCTAAACAAATTGTGCGTTTTAAATGTTCTCAAATTGTTCCTGTCCCTTCTATTTTACGTAAATTTGAAGAAACAAGATTTGAAGATTAATCATAATTCTTATTAGCCATATAAGTTTTATTTTATAAGAAGTTATAAATAATAGAGTATTTTTATCTATTATTTATGACTTCTTCTTGTTTTCCATAAACTTTATAAGTATGTTGTATGATCAACCTATGTTATGATCTAAAAAATATTTAAATGTACGGGCACCATATTTTCACTTTCTTCATAAACTAATTATGAGCCCTTTCTTGTGGAGGTGTGCCGTATTATGCTACCACTCTTCTGTTTTTCTTATTTCAGTAGCATTACTTCTTTTCCTCAGCCACTATCTGCTGAAGAAGAAAAGTATTATTTAGAACGTTACCAAACTGGTGATGAAGTTGCAAAAAACATATTAATCGAAAGAAATCTAAGACTCGTGGCACACATTGTTAAAAAATATAATAACATAAATAATGATGTTGATGACTTAATTTCAATTGGTACTATTGGACTTATTAAAGGGATTAGTTCATTTGATCCTAGTAAATGTACGAGATTGGCTACTTATGCTGCTCGTTGTATAGAAAATGAAATCCTTATGAGCATTCGCGCAGGACGGAAGCAACGCTATGAAACTTCACTTCAAGCACCTATTGGTATGGATCAGGAAGGTAATGAAATTAGTCTACTTGATATTTTATGTACAGAAAATGATACTATTTTTGATCAAGTAGATTTAGATATCGAAGTAAGAAAACTCTATCAAAACATACGAATCTTATTAAAACCTAGAGAAAAAGAAATCTTATTGCTTCGCTATGGACTTAATAATCAAGAAGAAAAAACTCAACGCGAAATAGCTGAACAAATGGGAATCTCCCGTTCATATGTATCTCGAATCGAAAAAAAAGCATTAAAAAAGTTATCCAGAGAACTTCAAAAAAACACTATACTTAACTAAAGTATCATTTTTCAATAACTTTAACATTATTATTAAGTATAAAAAGAAGAGTTAGTAGTATCTTAATACCACTAACTCTTCTTTTTATCTATACTTCCATAATAATTGGAAGTATCATCGGACTTCGTTTTGTTCTTTGCCATACAAACTCACGTAAATCGTCTTTAACAATTGTCTTTATTTGAGACCATTCTACAATATGTTTATCCTCACAACGATCTAAAGCTTTTCTTACCACTGCTTTAGCTTCATCCATAAGGTTTTCTGCCTCTCTCACATAAACAAATCCACGTGAAATGATATCTGGGCCTGCAACTACCATACCAGATTCCTTTTCTAGTGTCATTACTACAATAAGAAGACCATCCTGTGAAAGGTGTTTACGATCACGTAAAACAATATTTCCTACATCACCTACACCTAATCCATCTACTAAAACTTGACCAGAAGGCACATTTCCTACTACTTTAATATTATCTGGTCCTAATTCAATAACTTCTCCTATAGAAGGAATAACAATATTATTACGCTTCATCCCTAATTCCATTGCTAGCTCCGTATGCTTTTGTAAATGACGATATTCTCCATGTACTGGAATAAAATATTTAGGTTTAATTAGAGTATGAATCAGTTTAAGCTCTTCTTGAGCAGCGTGACCAGATACGTGTGTGTCCTCACGAATAACTTTTGCACCTTTTTTACAGAGCTCATTTACTACTTTAGAAACTGTTTTTTCGTTTCCTGGAATTGGTGTTGAGCTTAAAATAATAATATCTCCTGGCTTAATATCGATTTGTTTGTGATCAGATGTAGCCATTCTAGAAAGGGCTGCCATAGGTTCTCCTTGACTACCAGTCATAATAAGAACAACTTGATCATCTCTATATCGTTTAACATCATTAATCTCAATAAGTGTATTGTCAGGAATTGTAATATACCCTAATTCACTAGCTGTTTTTACCACATTAATCATACTACGGCCAATTACTGCTACTTTACGTTTATATTTATAAGCAGCATTTATTATTTGTTGTACACGATCAATATTTGACGCAAAAGTAGCCACCATAATACGTCTATCTGTATTGTTAGCAAAAATATCTTCAAATTTAACTCCTACCATTTTTTCAGATTGAGTATAGCCTACTCTCTCTACATTCGTACTATCTGCCATGAGAGCAAGGACTTTTTTTCTACCTATTTCAGCTAAACGATGTAAGTCTAATGTTGCACCACTAATAGGTGTAAAATCCACCTTAAAATCACCTGTATGCACTACAATACCAGCTGGAGACCAAATAGAAAGCATTACTGCATCTGCAATACTATGATTTGAACGAATGAATTCTACTTTGAAATTAGAACCTAATTTAATAGTTTCTCCTTGAGCTACACTGATACGTTCAGTGCTACGTAATAAATTATGTTCTTTTAATTTATTCTCTACTAACCCTATTGTTAGTTTTGTACCATATATTGGTACATTAATTTCTTGAAGTATATAAGGTAACGCACCAATATGATCTTCATGTCCATGTGTTAATACTATACCTTTAACCTTTTGAATATTTTTCAAGACATAAGTAATATCTGGAATAACTAAATCTATTCCTAACATTTCATCCTCTGGGAATGCTAGTCCACAGTCAACTATTAATATATCATCCTCATATTCAAATAATGTCATATTCTTTCCAATTTCGCCTAACCCCCCTAAAGGAATAATGCGTAATTTACTTTTAGCTTTTTTGGGTACCAAAGCTACACCTCCATTATATATCAATTATTCTTTTTGTTCGCAATCCTTACATGTACCATAAAACATAACATTGTGATCATGAATTTTGAATTTATAGATCCGTTCTATTTCCTTTTCGATTTCTTCTAATAAATCGTTTTCCACTTCAAATACTTTATTACATTTCTCACATATTAAGTGATGATGATGATGTACAGTATCTTCTGATGAAAGTTCAAAACGGCTACATCCATCATCGAAATTTAGTCTATCTACAATCCCCATCTCTTCAAATAGTTGAACTGTACGATAAACTGTAGCAAGTCCAATCTCAGGATAATTTTCCTTAACAATATCATAAATTTCTTCTGTAGATAAATGTTCATTACAATGTTCTATTAAGACGTCTAATACACTTCTACGTTGCAAGGTTAATTTACAACCCTTTTCTTTTAATTTTTCTTTAAATTGTGCAGCGTTCATTACTATCAGCCTCTCATTCTCTCTTTTTATAGCTAAAAGGCTATAACTCTATATCGTAATCTTCATTTGTCATAAATTCTACAGCAGCTAGCTTAAATTCATCTTCTTCCTCTACAAGTGCATATTCTAATTCTTCATCTGCTTCATTAACTTGTTTTAGAATAGTAGAAATATCTTCTTCGTCAACTACTAATATATATTTAACATTATTAATAATCACTTCATCTATTACTTCGAATAAGATTTCTTCACCTGTTTCCTCATCCACAAAAGTAATTTGATCTACCTTCTCATCTATTGATTCTTCAACATTTAATAATTCTTCGTCTATTTTTGAATGCATATTAATTCCCTTCTTTAAACACATGTTAGTGCTTAGCATCTAAATAATTTTGCAAAATAATTGTTGCAGCCAACTTGTCAATTACATTTTTTCTTTTCTTTCGACTCATGTCTGCTTCTAATAAAACTTGTTCAGCCGCAACGGTACTTAAACGTTCATCCCATGTTTCTACGGGGATTTTTAGTTTGTTTTCTAATTTCTCTTTAAATAAAAGTGTTTTTTCACCTCTTTCCCCTAATGTGTTATTCATATTTTTAGGAAGTCCAAGGACAATCTTATCTACCTTATAAGCAAGGCATAATTCCTCAATACGTTTTATCGTTGCTTTAAGGTGTTCATCCTCTTGTCTTCTTATAATCTCTAATCCTTGAGCAGTCCATCCCATTGGATCACTGATAGCTACTCCTGTCGTTTTTGTTCCAAAATCTAAACCTAATATACGCACATTGTGCCTCCTATAAAAAAGCTGTAGAGTTCCCCCTACAGCCACTTTTAGCGTTTAAGATAAT
>JAEZJJ010000082.1 GCA_023436395.1 Bacillota bacterium
GTGTGGTTGGCTAGGTATTCTACCTGAACATCTTGGCCTACTTCTAAGCCATCTGATTGTAAGAGCTGAGTGAGTACATATTCTGGTGTACCACCTTTTCCACTTGCTACAATGGTTTTTCCTTTTAAATCTTCTAAACCATTTACACTACTTCCATTTTCTAATAGATATAGTACCCCTTGGGTATTAATGCCTACCATGCTAATAGCCTTCTGGGTTTTATTATAAAGAACTGCGCCCATGTTGGAAGGGACACATGCCAAATCTACTTCTCCACTGACTACTTTTCCCACAATTTCATTTGGGCTTTGATAAAGTGTAATTTCATATTTGTCTTGATCTTCTAGAAGCTTTACCATTCCCATGCCAGTAGGTCCATTTAAAGCAGCCACCTTTAATACTTTTGTTGTTTCTTTGGATTGCTGCTGACATCCTACACCTAGGGTTAGAGCCATAACTCCAGCTAATAAACCCACTATTATTTTTTTCATTTTCATATCTCCTTTCAAAATTCCTATCCACTTTTAAAATAAATTTTCCATTTATATTTTTTAGTAATTAGCACACACTATATTATAGCCAAAATCTCATTTAAAAGGGGAGAAAAAATTGAAAAAGATAAATTTTTTCCTACTAATTGGTTTATCCATTGTACAAAGTTTTGGGGCACCCCTTATGGCGTCTCAGCCCATTTCTCAATATGTAATCGACAATGAAATAGGAAAATCCATTGGTGAGGAAGCACCTGCATCTAATCCACTTTCTGAAGATGAACTTAAAGCTAAATTCCAAACCATTGTCACTGATATTATAAGAAATCGTAATGAATGTATTCAACATCTTGATGCAGAAAAACTAAAGACTTCCTATAACCCCAAGATTAAAGTCAGTCTTTGGGCTTATGAAAGTGAAGCACAAAAAATTAAGTATTTTAAAAATTGGTGTGATAAGCAGGCTGTTAAATTTGACAAAATTGAGTCTGTAGTTAAAGTCCGTAAAGTCAAAGAAAAAGAAAAGGATCTCTATGGCATTCTCTGTTTTAACTCTACAGCCTTTACTTATAGTTATCTAGATACCCCAGAGGTGCCTAATACCTTCTACCTTGGAACTTCTCATTATATGAATCTTAAAAAGGATGGGGATGGTTATATTATCACTAAAGAATGGTATACGGATCCTTTTGCAGATTCCTTACATCTTAATACACTTAAAACCGATGAAATTCGAAATTATATTTTAAGCCATAAGGCCCCTGACTATACCCCCAATGAACGGACTCAAAAAGCCATTAACTATGCCCATCAATATTGTGGTGTAGGCCCTAATCCTGAATATTTATTTAAGTATAATAAGGCATACAAAAACTTTAATCCTGATGGTGGAGATTGTGCTAATTTTGCCTCTCAAATTTTATATGAGGGTGGTGGCTTTAAGAAAAATTGCACTTGGAACTATTGCGCCAGAGAAGGCACTAAAGCCTGGGTGAATGCACAAGCTTTTAAAAATTATATTACAAGCAGCGGACGTGGTAGCTATATTGCTAAAGGTACTTATCAAGAAGTCTATAAAGCAGCTTACCAGCTTCGTCCAGGTGATTTTGTTGCCTATGAGAAGAAGGGGAAAATCACCCATATATCCACCATCACTGGTCTTGACTCTAAAGGTTATCCACTAGTTACCTGTCATAATACAGATAGATTGTTAGTTCCTTATGACTTAGGCTGGAGTAACAAAGGGATTCGCTTTCATCTCATTGATGTTTACTACTAAACTCCTTGTGAGGTATCTTTTATCTATACAAAAAGACCTATCAACTTGAAGGATTAAACTGACCTCAATAAGCTAGATCTAAAAATCTAACTTATTGGGGTCATATCACTTAAAGCATTTGATAGATCTTTTACTATTAGTTATTTTACTATACATTCCATATGGGCCAAAAGGCGCCTTTAGACTTTCTATTATGACTACATCTTCCTATTATCTGTTAGCAGCACTTGATCCTTGTTCGTAAGCTTCAATGGCACTTACAACTGCCTTCATTAATTTTGTTTGATAAGCCTTATCCGCTAGCATACGGTCTTCATTCCAGTTACTCATAAATCCCATTTCAAAAATAACCACTGGGACAGTTGACCAATTAAAGCCTGTCATATCACTTCTCTCAAAAATTCCATTGACTCTTACCCCATTTTCTTGCAGTGCTTTCCTAAGCAGCTGCGCATAAGCCTGACTTGCTGGATAAATACCTGCTGTATACTTCCCTGTTTTAGAAGGCACTAATAATACGGCTCCTGATTTCCCACCATTATTAATGCTATCACAGTGCAAGCGAATGGTCATATTGGCTTTTGCCCCATTAGCCACTTGGGCACGTTCTGCATTACTAATATTGACTTCATTGGTTTCTCTTGTCATAACCACTTTATAGCCTTTTTCCTCTAACAAAGCTTTTAAGATCAGACCTGCTTCTAGATTAACGGCATATTCAGGTTTCTTAGTGGCTACTCCACTTGTTCCTGACGAGACTCTTGCCTTTCTATTACTGGAACCAGGTGCTATAGGCTCGCTTCTACCATCTCCTTTTGCTTGATGTCCTGGATCAATACAAACTACAAAAGGTTCCTTAGCAAATACCACCCGTATCTGAGTAATCAGCATGATCATTACTAATGTCAGACATAGTAACTGGGTTAATTTTTTTGAAACTGCTTTTCTCATGAGACATAATCCTCCTAGATGTCTTTTTTTCATCTTAGTTATATGTCTATTTAAAGCTTTTTACTCTGTGGATTTGTACTTTTCTCTACTGCCTTCTTCCCCCTTTACATAGTCTTACTATATTTATTAGCCTATACTTTAATCATATTGTTTCACATTGTATTGTATTTGTGCATACATATGGGTATACTAATAAAAAAGGAGATGATTTATATGGCTAAAACTGCGAATATTAATGTCCGTGTTGACCCTGTTACTAAAGCCAATGCTGAACAACTTTTTTCTACTTTTGGGATTACTGTAACAGATGCAATCAACATGTTTTTACATCAATCTTTACTAGTGGGCGGACTGCCCTTTGAACTTCGTCAACCTCGATATAACTTAGAAACTGAACAGGCTATAGCAGAAGCACGACATATTGCTGCTGGTCAACTAGAATCTAAAAGCTATAACTCCACTACTGAATTATTCAAGGAACTTGATGACGAATGCTAACACTCAAAGTAACCTCTCAATTTAAGAAAGACTATAAACTTGCAAAAAAACGCGGCTATAATATGGATCTACTAGAATCTGTCTTGCAGATGTTATTACAAGGTGAGACCCTTCCAATAAAATATCGAGATCATGTACTTATTGGTAATTATATTGGATTTAGGGAGTGTCATATTCAACCCGATTGGCTTCTTATCTATACTATTAATAATAATGAACTCATTTTAACAGCTGCACGTACTGGCACTCACTCTGATTTATTTTCTAATTAAGTAACCGATTCCACGCTAATAAAGGTCTATGAACCAATGTTCACAGACCTTTATTTCATATAAATTCAACTTTAAAACAATCCTTGCCCAATATAATAAATCATAGGAATAAATAATGCAGGTAAAAAGTTAGCTACTTTAATCTTCGTTATTTGAAGCATATTGAGTCCAAGTGCCATAATGACTACACTGCCTATGGCACCAATATTAGTGATTTGGACTTCTGTTAAGACATTGCCTAAGAAGCCTGCCCCTAAAGTAATAGCCCCTTGATAGAGGAAAACAGCTACAGCTGAAAAGGCCACCCCAATACCCATAGAGGCTGTATAAATAATAGAAGTAATCCCATCTAACATAGATTTGACAAAGAGCATCTCATGATTGCCTTCTAACCCACTTTGAATAGAACCCACTATTGCCATAGAACCAATACAAAAAAGTAAACTTGCTGAAACAAATCCCTCTGCTATACTTCCACCTTTACCTCCTTTTTTATAATAAGCTTCAATCTTTTCCCCTAATTGATTTAATGCCTTATCTAAGTCTATTGTTTCTCCAATAATCACCCCAATAATTAACGAAATAATCAAAAGCAAGGTATCTGTACTCTTTAAACTTCCTGAGATGCCTATAAAAAGAACACTGAGTCCCAGCGCCTTCATAATCGCCTCATCAAAACGCTTGGAAATTCCTCCCTTTAAGAATAAACCAACGATACTCCCTATTAATATAGCTCCTGTATTAACAATTGTTCCTAACATCCTGTCTTCCTTCTTTCTCTATTTTGAGATAGCAAAAGAGCCTCTCTCCCAAGGCTCTTCATACTTTATTAGTATTTCATTGAAATAATTCATTTTAACTATTTATTTAAATCCACTTAATTAATTAAAATAATATATCTATTTGTATAAACATTAAACTTCTGCCAAAACCTTTTTTAAGATAGTAATAGCTTCATCTACATGGGCTTTCTCAATAATCAGTGGTGGTACAAAACGAACAACTTTCTCACCTGCTCCTACCACTAACATGCCTTCTGCCATACATTTCTTTTCTACCTCTATAGCTGGGACAGTAAGCTCCATACCTAACATCATGCCCATCCCTCTAATTTCTTTAACACATGGAAATTCCTTTTGAAGTTTAACAAGTTCAGCTTTAAGGTAAGCACCCACCTCTTTGACATGCTCTAATAAATGGTTGCCTGTAAGTTCCTTTAAAACTACTTTAGCTGCAGCTGTTACTAATGGATTTCCTCCAAAAGTAGAGGCATGATCACCTGGCACTAAAACATCTGCTTTACTTGTACATGCCATAGCACCAATTGGAACACCCCCTCCTAAGCCTTTTGCCATGGTTACCACATCGGGCTCTATACCAAATTGCTCAAAGGCAAAGAGTGTACCTGTTCTTCCAATACCTGTTTGTACTTCATCCACAATGAGAAGGGCATCATACTTTTTGCAAAGTGCCTCCACTTCCTTTAAATAGGTAGCATCTGCTGGAATGATACCTCCTTCTCCTTGAATCACTTCTAAAATAACGGCGCAAGTCTGATGGCTTATAACTGCCTTTAGACTCTCAATGTCATTATAGTCTGCATAACTCACATTAGGAATAAGTGGCATAAAGCTCTTTTGATACTTTTCTTGTCCTGTTACAGCTAATGCCCCATGGGTTCTACCATGAAAAGATTGCTTCATCGCAATAAGCTGCACCTTATCCTCGCTTTTTAGCTTACCATATTTCTTAGCTAATTTTAAAGCGCCTTCATTAGCTTCAGCTCCACTATTGCAGAAGAAAACTTTATCAAAAATAGAATGCTCCACTAAGAGCTTCGCTGCTCCTATTAGATTTTCCGTATAATAATAATTGGAGACATGCATCATTTTTTCTACTTGCATCTTTAATGCTTCAGTAAGTGCAGGATAGCCATAACCTAATGCATTAACAGCGATTCCTGAGTACATATCTAAATATTTCTTTCCTGTTACATCATACAAATAAACGCCTTCCCCATGATCAAGCACTAATGGAAAACGACCATAGGTATGCATAATATATTGTTCACCTTGATTGATTAATCCTTCCATTTCTAGGCCTCCTTTTTATAGATCATTGTACCAATACCATTTGGTGTATAAATTTCTAGAATAAGTGCATGCTTTTTTCTACCATCTAGAATATGCACCATAGATACACCTTCCTCAATTGCCTCCATGCAGCATTCTACCTTTGGAATCATGCCTCCTGCAATAATCCCTGATTCAATATGTTTCTTCGCTTCAATATCACTTAAGAAAGAAATTAAAGACTCTGGATCATCTTTATCTTTTAAGACACCTTCTACATCTGTTAGGAATACTAATTTTTGTGCATTAAGGGCCCCGGCAATAGCTACAGCTGCATAATCGGCATTAATATTGTAAGTATTTCCTTCATCATCTGATCCTATAGGTGCAATGATAGGAATAAAGTCATTATCTATTAAAGATTTGATGAGCCTAGTATTGACCTTTTCTATTTCTCCTACAAAGCCTAAGTCTACACCGTCTTTATTCAGCTTCTTAGCCCTTAGGATTTTACCATCTTTTCCTGTTAACCCTACAGGGCATCCCCCTTGACCAGAAATCATTTCAACGATTTGCTTATTCACCTTTCCTGCCAATACCATTTCTACAACTTCCATGGTTTCCTTGGTGGTGACACGAAGACCATTAATAAATTCAGACTGAATATCTAAACGTTTAAGCATACTATTAATTTCAGGGCCTCCACCATGAACAATAACTGGCTTTAATCCTACTAATTTAAGAAGCACTATATCCTGTACAATTGTCTTGTTAATTTCTGGGTCTAACATGGCACTACCACCGTATTTAATGACAACGGTATTGCCATTAAACTCTCTGATATAAGGTAGCGCATCTATTAAAACTTTTGCTTTTTCTAATCCATCACTCATTTTTAAATCCCCCTAAGGTCATCTATTTTCCTATTCTGCCACTGTCATTGCCTTTCTTTACTGTCATTTCTACTAGCTTCTATAATCCCCATTGATTTTTACGTAATCATAACTTAAATCACAGCCCCATGCTGTTACACTTTCTTCCCCTTCACCCATAGCCACGAGAATTTTAATTTCATTTTCTTCTAAGACTTGTTTTGCCTTTTCTTCACTAAACTTAACAGGTAAGCCTTGCTTCAACATAGCTACCGTTCCTACATTACTTTCAATACTAATATCTACTTTACTAGGGTCAAAGCTAATCCCTGAGTAACCCATAGCGCAGAAGATTCTTCCCCAGTTTGCATCTGCTCCAAAGAAAGCGGTCTTTACAAGATTAGAAGTCAAAATACTTTTAGCAATGACTTTACCTTCTTCAAAGTTTTTCACACCTTTAAGGCTTACTTCTAATAATTTCGTTGCCCCTTCCCCATCTTTTACAATAGAAATAGCAATATACTTACAGACTTCATATAAGGCTGCATAGAATTGTTCAAAAGCTTCTCCTTCTGCATCAATAAGTTTATTTCCTGCTAAACCATTTGCTAAAACCAGTACACTATCATTGGTACTTGTATCTCCATCAACTGTAATCATATTAAAAGTCGTATTAATTGCCTTTTTAAGGGCTTTTTGAAGCATTTCCTTGGTAATATTGGCATCTGTTGTAATAAAGCCTAACATAGTTGCCATATTGGGGTGAATCATACCTGAGCCTTTTCCCATACCACCTATGGTAATGGTGATATCCTCTATCTTTTCTTCCACAGCAATCGTTTTCTTAATTAAATCTGTAGTTAAAATAGCATCTGAAGCAGCTTCTCCGCCTTCATAAGTGGCACTTACTCCTTTGGCTACTGGTCCGATTCCTTTTCTTAGCACATCCATAGGTAACTCTATGCCGATTACTCCTGTAGAACATACTAAAACTTGCTTTTTATCAATTTCAAAGACATCTGCAACTAAGCTTGCCATTTCCTCTGTATCTTTTTCACCTTGAATACCTGTTGCAGCATTTGCATTTCCACTATTCACAACAATGGCGTGTACTTTTTGACCTTCTTCAAGAATTTGCTGATCCCAAAGTACTGGTGCTGCCTTTACCACATTTTGTGTAAAAGCTCCTGCATAATTACAAGGTGTTTCACTATATATAACAGCTAAGTCTTTTTTCCTATTTTTAATGCCAATATGTGCTCCATTTGCTTTAAAGCCTTTTGGTGCTGTAATGCTTCCTTGTATTAATCTCATCTTAATCCCTCCATATCTATTAATAACCCGTGTATAAATCCTAGAATAGATTTTATTATGTTTATAATTATAAATACTTTTAATTTTATTTCAATACCTTTTTCTATTTTTATTAATAAATTTGTATTTTTATACATTTTGAATAATATAATATTTTATTACAAAATCATAAAAACTACAAAACTAAGACTCTCTCAATTTTGTAGTTTTCCCTCTTACTCATTACTTATAGTGAAGCAGGTGATCTCTGGGACATTACCAAAACGATAGCGCATCTGACTTGTGCCTATTCCTGAATTCACGTATAAAATCATTCGTTTATTATCTTCAAATGTATATTTCCCTTTTACATATTTTTTCCCATAAGGTGGGGTAAACGGTGCACCTACAAAAGGAATTCTCACTTGCCCACCATGGCTATGCCCTGAAAGTTGTAAATCTATAGGAAATTTCTTTACCCGATCTACCACATCTGGGGCATGAGAAATAAAGATATTATAATCAGATGCTTGTATTCCCTTCATTGCCTCTGATATATCCACCTTACTAAGGAGAATATCATCAATACCTATTAAATTCACACGTTCTCCACTTTTTAAAGTGATAATTAGATGGTTATTAACAAGTAAAGTAAAATCAGCTGCTTTTAATATTTGGGCATATCTTTTAGTCCCATTTCCCCCATGGTCATGGTTCCCATACACGGCAAACTTGCCGTAGGTAGCCTTAAGTCCCCCTAAAAGCCTCATTGTTTCTTCTTTCTCATTAAATACCTTATTATCTTCTATTAAATCCCCTGTAAAAATAATCATATCTGGTTCTAAAGTGTTAATTCGCTCTACTACCCTTTTCAAATGATTAGTGGTAAAGTCTGGCCCTAAATGCACATCACTAAATTGTACAATCTTGAGAGGCTCTTTAGATAGATTGATACTGTTAGTTATTAATTTTTCTTCTTTCACTATTAGAAGTTCTGGTTCTATGTATCTTGCATAAATATAGATACCTGCTGCAATAAGTATTAGGGTTACACTGATACTTATGATACAACGTATCAACTTAATAATTCCTTTAATTAGCATTAACAATCTGCTTCCCTCACACTCTCATTTTAAATTTACACCTTTTCCAATCCTTATAGCACATGAAACTCACTTATCTTATCTCTGAACTTGATTTATTTATCTCAGCATTTAATTTATACTGCCTCTCATGTAGAAGTAACTTTTCCTTTAGCTGAATCTGATCTCCCATGAATCCCACTAACTTACCATTCTTTCCAATCACCCTATGGCAAGGTATAATAAGGGGTACAGGATTAGCTCGGTTAGCACCACCTACCGCCCGCACAGCTTTTGGATTCCCTATTTGTCTTGCAAGTTCACCATAACTAATAGTCTCTCCATAGGGGATTTGTTTTAAGCCTTCCCAAACTCTTTTTTGAAAAGCTGTCCCCTCCGTATATACCTCTAACTGAAATGCTTGGCATTCCCCTTTAAAATACGCCTCTACTTGTTCCTTCGCTTTTTTGCATAAAGCTTCATCTGGCCTTAAATCACTATGTTCTTCTAAGTAAGCTTTAAAATGTTCTTCTTTTAAAAAGATGGCCTCTACCCCTTGATCACAAACAACTATCCCAATAGGCCCTAATAAAGAAGATTTATAAATCGTATAACCCCTTTTCATCTTATTCCTCCTAAGCTTTTTCTTCAACTAGCTCATCTATTACCCTTTTAATCACTTCAGATGTAAAACCCCTTTGGGCTAAGAAAGCATAAAGCTTACCTTTAAGCTGATATAAGTCCTCTGTTTTCTTCTCATAATAGTCATATTTTTTCCTTCCTATGGTTAAACAATTCTCATAGGCTTCTTCTATACTATAGTTTTCTTCTAATGCTTGATTAATTTCTTCATAAGAGACACCCTTACTTCGTAGTGCTTCCTTGATATATCTGGGCCCTTTTTTAGAAAACCGTTTCTTATCTCTTACAAAAGCTTCTGCCAGGCGACTATCATCTAAATAATTGTAATACTTAAGTTTTTCTAAAGTATAAGTAATTTCTTCTTCACTATACTCTTTAGCCTTTAATTTATCCACTAAGACCTTTTCAAAATAATTTTGTCTTCCTAAAAGATAGAGGGCATACGAAAAACATTTGTTTTTACTTTCTTCTTCCTCTAAGGTCTTTAAATAGTCTTCATCTACTTGCATCCCCTTTTTTAAATTCAAACGAATTAAGGTATCTTCTGCTATGCCACAAAAAAATTCTTCATCTAAGTAGAGATTATAACGTTCACCTTTTTGTTGTTTTGTAATTTTTGTAATAGTTTTCATATTTATACACCTCTAATCTTTATTATAGCATATTATCATGTATATGAGAGTAAAAAGAAAAAGGAATTAGAAGCCTTTTACCCTTCTAATTCCTCTTTCATCTATTATTCAGTTTCCCTACTCAAAAGTAAATAATACATCATCTGGAAAGCTTCTGCTCTCGTCAAGGCCTCTTCTGGTCTAAATAAGCCTTTTTCATCTTTTGGAATTAATTTTAGGCCATAAGCTAAACTTATGTAGCCTCTCAATGCCGAATCATATTGCTTATCGTTAAAAGGATAAACATATAACTCAGAAAGCCCTGCTACCTTTTTATAGGCTGTGGCATTAATCATATAATAAACAGCATTCTCTCTTGTTAAAGTTTGCCTCTTTTCGATATTAGCTTTTCCTGTGATTTTTTCATACCATTCACTGATATTGTCATTCTCTACTGGCTCGTAACCTTGTGTCACTTGGCATAAAAGATTTAAAAAATCTTCTTCAGAAATAGACAGATCTGGTTTTAGTTTTTCTCCTTTTAAATAAATACCACTATCAAATAATTTCTTAATCAATGCTTCTTGTGGATGTCCCTTTAAGTCGGTATAAAACTTTTGTTCTTCTTTCTCGATTACTTTACCAGAATAATCTACTTGCTTGCCTGTAAAAGCATCTAAAAGCATGTTTCTTTCCTTAGTAGTATACACCAAATGATAAATACCTTGGCTTGTTTCCATATAAACTAGCTCTAAACCTATATTTTTAAGGGCTTTTTCCTTACTCATCATTCCCACTGGTGATTTAAAACCTATCTCACTCCAATTTTTAGAATAAGCTGTAACTTCACCTAAACATCGATCATAGGTTACATTTAACCCTTCTCCTGCTACTAAAAAGCCATTAGCTAAACGTCCATAATAATAGTTGATTGAGGTCATATCTTCTTCCTCATTGATACCTATTACAAGCTTGTTATCCTCTACAAGCTTAGTTTCTTTAAACTCTTGTGGTGCCACTCGGCTTAAAAATGCTGCTGCATCTTTCTCACTCCATTGATACTTAACCTTATCTTGCAGTGTATCACTCCAAAAATAATAGCTTACTATCTCTGCTGTTTGAGCATCCACGCTTAGATTAATATTAACCTTGTTAGCTTCATCCTTTAGAACTATTTGTCTTATATAAGTTTCCTGTTCCTGATAAAGATTATTTCTAGTTACGGTAGCTGATTTCACACGAGGAAAAATGTCAGCTACCTTTTCAAGTATTACTTCTAATCCTAAAAGTCCTTTCGTTTCCTCCACTGCTTTTCTTTCAGAAGGTGAGAGACCTGCAGCACCACCAACTGCTTTATCAGCAACTGATAGACTTACCCCATTAGCTGCTCCCTTATAATACGCATTGTCCTCATCTTTATACTTTGTTACTAATTCACCTGTAAAGGCATCTATGCCCTTATTTTCTCTATTATTGAGTTCATAAACTAATAAGCTGCTTTTCTTTTTGGTTTTCCAATCATAATAGGTGTTATAAAGCGCTGGTAATTCTATTTGTTTTAAATAGCTTACTTCAGCTTGCTGTAGAGTAAGCTTAGGGGTATTGGCATTATAAGTACGCTCTTTGTAATCTATTCCTGAAAAAGTTCTTATTTCTCCTGTCTGTTTGCTAACATTAACAGATACTACTTGGTCGAATACTTTAACACCTTCATGATATAAGTCATATACATACGTGTAGTAAGAATTACTGCTTGGTGCAGCAGATTCTCTTAGTACCAAAGCTTTAGCATACTCAGGCACTACTTGGTTTAAGAAAGCCTTTGCTTCTACTTTTCCTGTTTCCCAATCAATCTTAGCTAAGGTGCTGTCACTTGTATGATACAGATTCAAATGATAGCTTGTAATGTCCCCATCACTCTCACAGCCTACATCTAAACTTCCTTGTTTGCCTTCTTGATCTTGCCATACTAAATTATAATCTTCACCTAATTGATTATAACTAAACTCTGTAAAAGCTTTTGGTATTTCTATTTTCTCTTTTACTTTGCCTATTAATTCCTCTAGAACTTGTGTTTCTCCATTAGCAAAACTGGTTTGTGGTACTAACATAGCAATCACTATTAAAAATAAAAATCTTTTTTGCATTTTATAACCTCCCTTTCATCCTATTTTATCTTATATGATTTAGACGTAACAAAAATCAGTAAGTTCCAATTTATTTAAAATTTTATAGATATTTTTATTATATCATATTCCCGCATTAGGTTTATAGCAGTAAAAGTTACATAAAAATATCTCCAATCACAAATCTGATTGGAGATAAAAGAAATTAGGTAAATGTAATAAGTTCCCACTGTGCTTCTCTCACATATGCTTCTACTAAATCAGCTGTCATATGAGGATTAATTGTTTCTTCATGGGCAATGGTAATATTAGACATACTAATAGCATATTTAACAGTCTCTATAGTAGATTTATTTGCCATATAACCTGCCCCAAGTCCTGCCACAAAAGCATCTCCTGCACCTGTTACATTCACTACTTCTAAAGCCTTTGCCTTGATAATGCCTTCTACTTGACCATCGTTATAATAGACACCATCTACATCAAGGCTGATAAATACATTTTCTACACCTATACCTCTTAAATAAGCACCTGCTTTTCTCGCATCTTCATGGGTTTTGATTTCAAAACCACATAGTACTTCAGCTTCATGCCTATTAGGTTTTACCGTATGGAAGTAATGAAGTAAGTGTTTGACTCTGGCTGCTTTAGCTGCTGATACTGGGTCTAATACAAATTTTGTTTTTCCATTATAAGTACTTACAATATGTTCTACAAAAGGTGGATTATCTGCCCCTAAGAACATGTACTCTGCATTTTCAATAATTTCACGACGTTCATCTAAAGCTTCTTTTGAAAATTCATTGGCAAGCTTTGTATCTACTACAGCTGATACCATTTCTCCATTTTCATCTAAGATGGCCATATAGGTTGGTGTAGAACCGCCAGGTACAATTAACGTATGACTCATATCAAGCCCTACTCTTTCAGCACGTCTTAAAATATCATTCCCTTTCTCATCATCACCTAAGATAGAGATAAACTGTGTATTTGTCCCTACTAAAGACATGTTTTCTGCAATGTTTCTACAAACACCACCACAAGATACCTTCACTTTTCCTGGGTTAGAATCATGAGATCTGTAAGTAGCATACGAAAAACCAAAAATATCATATATAGAAATACCAAATACAAGCGCATAAGATTTATTATTTTCCATGATTGTCCTATTCCTTTACGTCATTTTATATTTAACTACTATGTTAACATAAGTCCACTAAAAAGCCTATAAAAAAATGTGCCTAGCTATATTTTTCCAAGATTATAGATAATTATTTCTTTTTCTATTAGGAAAACACACTATTACTAAACTAAATATTTTGTATTGCATTATTTTTTGTTGAATTTATAATTTTTTTATCTTATAATTACCTTACTATTTATTAAGTAAAGGAG
Source organism: Bacillota bacterium (assembly GCA_023436395.1). Taxonomy (GTDB): domain Bacteria; phylum Bacillota; class Clostridia; order Lachnospirales; family Cellulosilyticaceae; genus Cellulosilyticum. The sequence continues at coordinate 13,585 of JAEZJJ010000082.1, forward strand.
CCGATTTCAAGTACGATGAATAATACAGAATCTACTGCATTAAAGCTACATGGCTTTAATAATTTAACCAAAACGCTTAGCTTCAATATGTATGATATTTGTTATACCAAAACTGCTGAAGATCGCAAAGCTTATATTGAATATATTGATGAACAATATAACGCTGAAAGATTAACACAAATCTTAACAACGGTTACAGAAATGATCGGCGCTAATATACTTAATATTGCCAAGCAAGATTATGACCCTCAAGGAGCAAGTGTCACCATCCTTATTTCAGAAGGTGCTGTTCCCGAGATTCGTCATGATGAAGCTAAGTCAGCTTCTCCTGGTCCTATTCCAGAAATTATACTTGGTCATCTTGATAAAAGTCATATTACCGTACATACCTATCCAGAGTATCATCCCTATGAAGGCATTAGCACCTTTAGGGCCGATATAGATGTAGCAACTTGTGGCGAAATTTCTCCTCTGAAGGCTCTTAATTATCTTATTCACTGTTTTGATGCAGATGTCATGACCCTAGATTATAAAGTACGTGGCTTTGCAAGGGATATTGCAGGTAATAAGCTTTTTATCGATCATCCCATTGATTCTATTCAAAACTTTATACCAGAGCATATTCGTATGATGTATAACATGATTGATGTCAATGTTTATCAGGAAAATATTTTTCACACTAAATGCCGTTTAAAACAATTTGATCTTGATAACTACTTATTTGGCTATACCCAAGAAGAACTCCATAAAGGTGAAGCTAAAATGATTGCCAAAAAAGTAAAAAAAGAAATGGATGAAATTTTCTATGGTACAGTTGTCCGTGAAGCAATGTTTAATTTAGAGGATTAGGAGGCCCATATGCAAGACCTGTGGTATAGTGAAAACTATGAAGAGGATGTTAAATTTTCTGTACGTGTCACCCATCATCTTCATTCTGAAAAAACACCTTTTCAACAAATAGATTTCTTTGAGAGCAAAACCTTTGGCCGATTTTTTACACTTGATGGTTTCATGATGGTTACCGAAAAAGATGAATTTATTTATCACGAAATGATTACTCACGTAGCAATGGCTGTTAATCCTGATATTAAAAGGGTTCTTATTATTGGGGGTGGAGACGGAGGTACTGCCAGAGAGATTCTACGTTATAAAACAGTCAAAAAAGTAGACCTAGTAGAAATTGATGAACGTGTGGTACGCCTTTGCCAGCAGTACTTACCTTTTACCGCTGCACCTTTTGATCACGATTCAAGATTATTTCTTCACTTTAAAGATGGATTAGACTTTGTTCAAGAAGCTAAAAATAATAGCTATGATTTAATTTTAGTGGATTCTACAGATCCTATTGGACCTGGTGAAGGCTTATTTACTTATAATTTTTATCATCATTGTGAACGCATCTTAAGCAATGTAGGCATTCTTATTAATCAACATGAAAGCCCTTATTATGAAAGGGATGCTTATGAAATGAAGCGTTCTCATGCTAAGATTAAAGCTAGCTTCCCTATTGCCAAGGTCTATCAATTTCATATGCCTTCTTATCCTTCTGGACACTGGCTTTTTGGCTTTGCTTCTAAAAAATATGATCCTCTAAGGGATTTAAAAAGTGATAAATGGAATGCCTTTGGGCTTACTACTAAATACTACAATACCCAATTACATCAAGGGGCCTTTATGCTCCCTACCTATGTAAAGGAAGGATTAGAAAATGCTTAATACTTATACAAATCAACAGTTTATCGGCTGCGATAAGTCTTTCGAGGAAGGAAATGTCATTTTATTTGGTGTTCCCTTTGATGGCACCACTAGTTATAGACCCGGTACACGTTTTGCACCAACAGCTATAAGGCCTGACTCTTATGGCCTTGAGACCTATTCTCCCTACTTGGATTTGGATTTAGAAGATTTTTCAATAAGTGATATTGGAGATGTAGATTTACCCTTTGGTAATCCTTCTAAAGCGCTTTTAGCCATTAAAAAAACAGTAGAAACAATTGTAGAGGCAAATAAAAAACCACTAATGATCGGTGGTGAACATTTGGTAACTCTCCCTGCTATTGAAGTTCTAGCTCAGCGTTATCCAAACTTACATATTATTCATCTTGATGCCCATACTGATTTAAGAGATGAGTATTTAGGAGAGGAACTTTCTCATGCCACCGTTTTAAGACGGGCGTGGGATATTGTAGGAGATGACCGCATTTATCAATTTGGTATACGTTCAGGAATGAAGCAAGAATTTGATTGGGCTAAAACACATACCTATTTACATCCTTTTGATACAGCTACTTTTAAGGAGACACTCCAAACTATTAAAGATAAACCTATCTATTTCACTTTAGACCTGGATATTCTAGACCCTTCTATTTTTCCTGGCACAGGTACGCCAGAACCAGGTGGTATAACTATGAAAGAACTTCTAGATGTCTTTATTGCCCTCAAGGATGCTTATCTCATTGGCGCAGATGTTGTAGAACTTGCCCCTCATTATGATGCCAGTGGTGTTTCTACAGCAGTTGCTTGTAAAGCCATTCGAGAGATTGCCCTGCTCTTAGCACACCATTAATCGGAATACTTATCTTATATGAGCACTTGATATATCATAGTAAAAGGTCGATGAAACAAGTATTTTTAACATGTTTCATCGACCTTCTCTATTTTTATATAACTTCCTTTTTATGATCTAGGTGCCACCCTTTGTCTAGTAGCACAAATAATATCTTTATAATAAGGAGTAGATGGTGTGACATCTGAGAAACCACTAGACTTATCTTCTACATTACATGTAATATCAAATAGCCTATTGAGAAGCACGACCGCTTGTGTACGTGTTAAATCACCTTCTCCTGCTGGTACTTCTACAGGTGTTGTTTTTAAATAAGTGGCTAGTCGTGGTATAATTGCTCTAGCCTCAGCTAAGGTCACAGGTTCTCCTGGTCTAAAATTACCCTCTTCATAAGGTTTCATAATCCCTAAGCCCGTAACATAGTTAATAGCATCTGTACTAAATTTAAGGGCTGGTACGTCCTTGAATTGATTTTCTGCTCTGGGAATATCATTCCTAGTTAATAGTCTAGCAATCATCGTTGCAAATTCAGCTCTTGTTACAGCTTGATCAGGTCTAAAAGTATTATCTGGATAGCCACTAATATAGGGAAAGTTAATGATCTTATCTGTGGTTTGATCTATTAAAGGTTGTGGTGTCTGTTCTGGCACTGGCTCACAAAAGGTCACACAGATTTTATGTGTCTTTGTACAACCACCTTCTGTATATTTTATAACAATTGTTTTACTCCCTTTTTGTGACTTAATGGCCTTATAGTCTGTTCCATACTGCTTAATTATTTTGGGCTGGGCAACATCCTTATAATAGGCTTTAACTTGTATCATTTGTTTAAGTTCTTCTTCACTCGTCCCCTTAGGTACTTGCAATGTATTAGGAGAAACCACTATTCTTTTAAGGATTGCTGTCTTTGTAGTAGCTGCTTGCTCTTTTGCCATCCTAGTTGTGCCACCATAAATCAATGAAGGTATTAAAATTAAGGATATCACAAATAATAGTAAGATATTTTTACTTTTTTGCTCCATATCAAGGCTCCTTTTGCTACATTAAAATAATCTTTTGCTTGGAGCCTAGTATGCACCTTTTTTCGTAATTTATTCACAATCACCTTTAACCAATTTCTTGAATGGCGCGAATTCCTTCTATATGATGGAGTTCAAAAAGATACTGGGTATGATCACACCTTTCACGTAAGGTTAAAGTCATCATAGCCCCTATTGTCTGATTGCCATCTTGCTTAATGCGTTGTATTTCTAAATCAGAAACCTTTGTCCCTTGTTCTTTAACATGCTCTATAAACCTACTTAAGGCACTCATACTTTCTAATTCTACATAAATCTCCATTACCGTTGAAAATACCTCTACATATTCATCCAAACGATGAAGCCCCACTAATACGCCGTATAGGAAAAGTCCACAAATGATGGCGCCTTCATAAAAGCCTACACCTATAGCAAGCCCTATACAAGCACAGGTCCATAAACCAGCTGCAGTTGTTAGACCTTTTACTTGATTACGCCCTATGACAATAATTGTTCCTGCACCTAAGAAACCTATGCCACTAATGACTTGAGCCCCTAACCTTGTAGGGTCTGTTTGTACTTTTAATATATCAATCATATATTGACTCGTAATCATTACCATAGTTGCCCCTATACATACCAGTATATGGGTTCTAAATCCTGCAGGCCTTTTCTTAGTCCCTCTTTCAAATCCTATAATGCCAGAAAATAAAGTCGCTAATAGCAATCTAAAAATAATGGAGATTGTATTAATCTCTCTCAAATAGTCCATTAATTCTTTCACCTACTTATTCCTCCTCAGCTCTGCTGTATACTATCTCTCCTTATTATTTTAGCATAAAATAAAGATTATGTTCGAAAAATAATAGTCTTGTAAAATTTTTAATATCAAATATATTCCTTCCTTTATCTAAAAGTTTTATAATGAGTTCAACTGCAAATAATTTCTCCATACCCGTGACACGCTATCCTAGCCCTTCATTCCAACTACTGTTCTATCTTATTCTATTCATTATTATCATCAAATCTATATTCTTAAGGGAGGTATTATTAGCTATGTATGCCTATTTAAAAAATCACGAAGCTTTTATAAAAGAGGCTTTAAAAAACTCTACTTTAGATTTGAACTGGCTTTCTACTTATCATCAAACTCAAATTTTATTTGTTCAGCATGAACGTCTTATTCACTTACTTATTACCTTTTTCTTTGCCTTCTTATTTCTATGTAGTACCATTGCTACACTTTATGCCCCTATGCTTCTTCTCTTTATACTAGACCTTATTTTGTTTATTACACTACTTTTTTACATTCGCCATTACTATCGCCTTGAAAATGGCCTTGAACGTTGGTACCGACTTTATACTGAAATTGAGGCCCTTAAATATCCTCACTAGCCTAGTATTTACAGATGGTGTATACTATTATAGACTTAAATACTGCAAGAAAAGGAGATTCATATGTCACACACTTTTAGTACATTAAAGATAAATCCTTCTATTATTGAAGGTCTTAAAAAGCAGGGGATTTCTACTCCTACACCTATTCAGGAACTTACTATACCAGCTTTTATGGCAGGTCATGACCTGATTATTAAGTCTCATACAGGTAGTGGCAAAACCTTAGCCTTTGTTCTTCCTCTTCTTGAAAAGATAGATCCTATGAAACGTGAAGTACAAGCCATCATTCTTGCCCCTACTCATGAGTTAGTGATGCAAATTCATGAACAAATCACCTTACTCAGTAAAAATAGTGGATTCAGCGTCCAATCATGCCCTATTATAGGAGAAGTGAATATCGAACATCAAATTAAGAAACTTCGTGAAAAGCCAGCTATTATTGTAGGAAGTTGTGGGCGTATTCTGGATTTAATGTCTAAGAAAAAGATTTCTGCTACTACAGTACAAACCATTATCCTAGATGAGGCAGATCATTTATTAGACCATAATCAAGCTAATACTGTTAAGAAACTCCTTTATTTACTACCTACCACTCGTCAAATCTGCTTATGTTCAGCAAGTATTACACCATCGGCTATTGCAACAGTTAAAACTTTTATGACAGATCCTATAACTGTATCTACGACGCCACACATCACGCTCAATCCACGTATTTCCCACTTTTATATGCTTAGTGAACAACGTGAGAAATTTGATAGGCTTCGTAAATTACTATTAGCAACCCATACGCAGCGTGCCTTAATTTTTGTGAGCCAAAATACAGATACCAAAACGTTAGTGGAAAAGCTTAAATACCATGGCCATTCAGTAGCGACTATTTCAGGTAAACTTACCAAAGAGGAGCGTAAAGCTGCCCTTACTGCTTTTAGAACAGGTAAGGTGAAACTTCTTGTGTCTTCTGACTTATCTGCCCGTGGCTTAGATGTACCGGATATCACACATGTGATTCATTTTGATTTTCCTCTAACTGCCCATGAATATTTACACCGTGCAGGTCGTAGTGCAAGAGGCTTGAAAGATGGACAATCTATTTGTTTAGCTACTGCTAAAGATTTAGGTGCCCTTCGCATCTTTGAGCGCGATTTTGATATTACCATCACCCCTATTACTGTGGTTAAAGGACAAATTAAAGATATGAATAGTGGTAACTATCTTATGGCCCCTAAACCGCTATCTTCTAAAAACCAAGAAGAAATAGTGACGCCAAAAAAACGTAATAAATATCCTAAAGGCTATAATAGTGGTAAAAAGGAAAAGAAAACAGCTACTGAGGCTACACCTAAAACAGCACCTGCTATTAAACTTAAATCCCATAAGAATAAAGAATTGGCTGAGGACCCTCTTCTTACAACCACTAATGGGACATTAGAAGATGCCTTAAAGCTTATTGCTCAAGATAAGTTTGGCAAAAAATACGAATAAACTATTTCATCTTAAAGGAAACACTTATGGCTAGAAAACGACTAGATTTATCACATGTCTTAACTCCCCTTGAAAATGAGTTTAGAGAAACATTAGAAGAAATATGTGCCCTCAAAAAGCAGGACTCTCCTCTTTTTGATGCCGCTATAGAAAACTTTATTTCCAAATATGGCGGAAGTGGGTATCGTAGTTTAGAAGATTTATTAAATTCTTCTGCATTGCAAGCTCAATCCCTTGAGAAGGACACTATTCCTTTTGAAGAACTCATCAAAGACTTATTAGCATAATAACCTAAATAAGATAGCCCTAACTCTGAGCCTAAGAGTTAGGGCTATCTTATTTATTCCTATCATTATTAATGCTTACTTCTCATGTTCAGTAAATCGGTTACTATTAATTCCTTGACGTTCCGCATTTAACTGAAACAGTAATTCCTTTAATGGCCAATTAATAGATGTTTCAGTAGTGGCAGCAACTAGTGGCCTATTCATACGTATTTTCTTTAAACCTTGTAAAAAAGCACTTACTCTTGTACTAGGTATATTATTAAATACAATGGCCTTTTGTTTTAAAATTTCCACCTCACTAGAAGTGATTTGATCATCTAAAATAGCCTGCAGCGTGCACTCGCCATGTTCTTCTTTCAAAATAATTTGGTCAGTTATCCCTGCTAACTTAGCTACTAATTGAAGCTGTTTCATTTCTGCAGGTGTAAAATAATAGAACATGACACAGCTACGTTCATGAACAGGTTTTTTTTCATTAAAATCTTGCATTTTTTCAAAAGACATCATTTCTCTCCTTCTTGTCCATTTAATATGATTAATCTTCTCCTAAACTATAACAAATCATACGATCTCTTCCTAGTAACTTAGCACGATATAACGCATGATCTGCAAATTGAATGGCATCACTAAAGCTTAGAGTATATTCATTACAAGTATAAAATCCACCACTCACTGTTGCTTTAATAGGTGTATCTTTTTTAGTTTCAAAATGACTTTCTGATAAAGCCCTCTTTATCCTTTTACATACCTTGATAACATCATTTTCCTTTAGATTGTCTAGTACCAACAAAAATTCCTCTCCATCATAACGCCCTACATAATCTTCTTTTCTCACTACCTCTTTTAGAATTTTCCCTATTTTAACTAATACCTCATCACCTAACTGATGGCCATAGCGATCATTAATCTGTTTGAAAAAGTCTGTGTCAAGCAACATAACAGTTGTACTCTTATGTTGCTTGCGATTTCTTTTAAATAATGCCTCACCTTGTTGTAAAACAGCCCCTCGATTTAAAAGTCCTGTAAGGCAGTCATGTTTTCCTAGATACTCTGCTTGGTGATATAAGTTTGTATTTTGTATAGCAATAGCTAAATAAGAAGCGATTACCTGTAAGGCATTCAGGTCGTTATTATTAAATACATTTGCTTTATAACTTCCTATACCAATAGCCCCTACTGCCCTATCATTGATAATAATAGGTGTCAAAATTGCTGACTCTACTTGAAGTACCTCTTCCCCATTAATTTCTTTAATATGATAAGCAGTAAAATCACCATCACTTACTACAACATTTCTTCTTTCTTGTAAGCAATAGTCTGCTAAATAGTGGGTGTTTTTAATAAGTAGCTTATTTTCTGTAACAGCCTTTCCTTCTCTATTTAATAATTGATAATGAGATTCTTCTTGCTCTATAAATAAAATACTAAGTAAATCCATTTTAAATAATTTACTAAATTGAGCATGTATTCTAGGAGTAATGGTAAAGGTCTGCAAATTTTCTGTTAATGCTCCCCCTATCTTCACAAGGGCTTGCATATCCTCGTAAAGCAACTTATACTTTTCTACTTCTTTTCCTATATCAATTTGGCTTAATTTGTATACCTCTTTATAAGTGGTTTCACATGTTAATTTTTTTTCATAGTCTTCATATTTCTTAAGGTAGGTATAAGCCAGTGCCCATTCTTCCTTCTCTTCATAGATCTCACTAAGCTCTTTATAGCTCTCTTTTACAATAAAGGGTGATTCACCCTCATATTTGACAATCGCTTCTAATTTGCCAATAGCTTCTTCTATACGTCCCTGGCACTTATCATATTGTGCCCATCTTAATAAATTCATTTGTTCTAAATTCTTATATGGCACTTTTTGTATTCTTTGTCCTATCTCATTAAAATCTTTTTCTGCCTGGGTATATAATCCTCTTTTTACATGAATCTCTGCCCTCAAGGATAAAACATCCATAAGGCATATATAATACTGCTTTTCACTTTTTTTAATCAAACTAAAGACCACTTTAATATGTTCTGTTGCTAACTCTAACCTATTAGTATATAAATATAGCCTTAACCAAGCAATTTCCCTATCTATTTTGATTGTATCTCTTAAGATGTAGTTAATTGATTCTAAGCTATCTAAAATTTCTTCTGCTTTGATATAAGACTTAATGCACATATATAAGTGAGCTATATTAACTAATAGTTGGGCTTTTGTCTCTGGTCTTTCTAGTTGCTCTGCATATTTGAGTCCATTAAGCCCATATTTTGCAGCTTCTTCAACTTCTCCTCTGGCTGTATACCCTACCAAAAGCGTATTATAAAATTGACATATTAATTCCTGTTCTATTTCCCCCTCAAATTCCTTAAGGCTTGGTTCCTCTTCTATCAAAAAAAAGATTGCCTTCCCATATTCACCTAAAACAAAGTGACATCTCACCATAATCAGTAATAATTCAATAGATGCCTTCTTATTTTCTCTTATATTGCTACTCTCCAAAGCTGCTTTAATAACCTCAATACTTTCTACTATGGCCTCTTGAGAATATCTTTTCATTAATTCAATAAAATTATCTATGTAACTAGGATCTTTTTCAATATTCTTAAGCTGATTCATCAGCTCTTTTCTATTTATCATAATTACCTCTTCTTTAGACATTATTACTATTATTACTATAAATAGTATACTATTTTCGCCTAAAAAGATAGTTCTATCACCAATAATCTGCTTTATTCACCCTCAAATTTTATCACAAATTAAAACGAGAGCCTATTATAAGCTCTCGTTTTTTGCCTATATTAAAATAAAGTCCAATGTTAATGATTTACCTGAATCTTTCACACTTATTTTCATTCCTTGTAACTCTACGTGTTTGCTCACTTTGAGTAGCTCCCAACTCAGTTATGGTGATGATAAATAATAAGTTACTCAAACGACCATGTCTAAGCTAGTCACTTAGCACGGCTAGCTTTACTAGCTCAAGCGCCTCCATTAACTTTGTATACTATGTTTTAATTAGGCATATTAGGTGCTGATCACTCTTATTAACTAGTTTGCTACTGCATTCCGTTCTCCAAGGGTATCATCTCCTAACTCATGTACAGTAAGGTTACTTTTTAGATATCTTCTG
>JAEZJJ010000025.1 GCA_023436395.1 Bacillota bacterium
AAGCAGAATCACCACTTCGAGATTCTGAGGAACTGACCGGGTCAGCCAAGTCTCAATCTGTCGTTACAGGTACCTCTGGACTTAAGGAAAATGTTCACTGATTGCTCGGGTAAAGGGAGGCGCTCAATTTATAGGTTATTTATAAAACTTTATAACAAATAAAGTAAAAACCAGAGTCTTAAGGTCTTGGCTTCCTAGATAGGACGTCCGGGCCAAGACTTTAAGGAGCTCCTCACTCATTGGTTTAGACTTTCATAACACCATACCCCTTAGTAGGTATCTTTCTATGTGTTAAAGATGCTGAGGAGCTGCTTTATGCCTTGAGAAAACCTACACCTTGTTATGAAAGTTTAATTTGAGTCTGGAGAACAAAAAAGCAAGTATCATTTTGTGATACTTGCTTTTTTGTTGCATTTATATTTATTTTTTCTTCTTATGAACCATTCATATGTTGCTATTAAAAAGCATCCAATACCATAACATATAATATCCTTCCAATCGAATGTAGCTCCAATAATTATTTTAAAAAATTTATTGTCCCCTAAACCAAGGATTTCTACTACATTTAGATATTGTAATACTTCAATAAATACTGCAAAAATAAATATCCATAATGGAATCCAAATATGCCTTTTAGTAACTATTACTTTTATCATACAATAAATAACTATGACAACTAATATATCCCCTATATACGGTCTAATAAATTGATCATGGACATAAATAGCAATTAAACTTTCTAGTGCTAATAGAACTATTAACCCAATAAAATACCCTACTCTTTGCTTTTTCATAATCTCCCCACTCTAACTATGTATTCATATCATACTTCTACTATATAAAATAGTAGGCTACTAGTATTTATCTAATAGCCTATTATTTTTTCTTCAATTATATGCCAAGAGGTGCCTTAGTTGGTTCTCCTGCTTTTCTTGGATATTTAGTAGCTGTTGGTTTTACCTTTTTAATTTTAGCGATTTTATGGTCTAAATCAGTAAAAGGTACACCCGTATGAACCACTTCTTCGAGTTTACCACCTAATATTTGAATAGCTTTTTGTCCTTGTTCTAATTCTTCTTCAATTTTTTGCCCCTTCAATGCCATCAAATAGCCATCTACTTTGACGAATGGTAATGTATACTCACTAAGTACAGCGAGGTTTGCTACGGCTCTAGAGGCGCAGATATCAAATCCTTCTCTGTATTCCTTTTTCTTTCCTAGGTCTTCTGCCCTAGAATGTATACATTTAATATTTTTAAGCCCTAATTGATTAATGACTTCTTCTAAAAATGTTAATCTTTTCTTTAAGGCATCTACTAAAGTTACTTCTAAATGAGGAAATGCTATTTTAATAACTAATCCAGGGAAACCTGCTCCTGTCCCAATATCAATAACTGTCTTTTGACTATTCATATCTATTGCTTTTTGAATCGTCATACAATCTAAAAAATGCTTTGTCATCACTTCCCTATCTTCTGTAATGGCTGTTAAGTTCATTTTATCATTCCACTCTTGAAGTAATGATTTATACATCATAAACTGCTCTAATTGTTCTTCAGTTAAGTTGATTCCTAATTCTTTCGCTCCATCTAATAGTAATTGTTTCATTAAACTTCCTCTTTCTCAGTACTTTCATCCTTTTGACTACGGTTTCTTTGCTCTAAATAAACTAATAACATTGAAATATCAGCTGGTGAAACACCTGAAATACGTGAAGCCTGTCCTATAGAAATAGGTCTTACTTGTTCAAGTTTTTGTTTAGCTTCGAGCCTTAAACTATACACATCATCATAATTAATATCTACAGGAATAAGTCTCTTCTCTAATTTCTTAAATTGCTCTACTTGACGCATTTGTCTTGTAATATAACCTTCGTAACGTAATTCAATCATAACTTGCTGTACTACATCTTGTGGTAAATCAGGTCTTTCAGTATCAACTTCTGCAAAATCTTCATACTCAAGTTCTGGACGTTTTAAAATCTCAGCTAAAGCTATACCTGATTTAAGAGGTGTACTTTCCTTTTTCTCTAAGATAGCTTGTACCTTTTCACTTGTTCCTACATATACATGCTTTAATCTTTCAAGTTCTGCCTCAATAGCCGCTCTTTTATTTACAAAGCGTTGATATCTCTCCTCTGGAATCAGTCCTGCTTTATAACCCTTTTCAGTTAAACGAAGATCTGCATTATCTTGTCTTAAAAGTAATCTATATTCTGCTCTAGATGTCATCATACGATAAGGTTCTTTAGTTCCTTTAGTTACTAAATCGTCTATTAAAACACCTATATATCCCTCTGATCTATCAATAACCATCGGTTCCTTGCCATCTACTTTTAATGCTGCATTAATTCCTGCTACTAAACCTTGTGCAGCTGCTTCTTCGTATCCTGAACTTCCATTCATTTGTCCTGCACTAAAGAATCCTTCAATAGCTTTAAGTTCAAGTGAATGTTTAAGTTGCATTGGATTAATACAATCGTATTCAATAGCATAACCCGTTCTCATCACTTCAACATTTTCAAGTCCTTTAATACTTCTAAGCATTGCAAGTTGTACTTCTTCTGGTAATGATGAACTCATACCCTGAACATACATTTCTGTTGTATCTTCACCTTCTGGCTCAATAAATACTTGATGTCTTTCTTTATCTGCAAAGCGTACAACTTTATCTTCTATAGATGGACAATACCTTGGCCCAGTTCCTTCTATAACACCTGAATACATTGGTGAACGATGTAAGTTATCTCTAATAATTTGGTGTGTATTTTCATTGGTATAAGTTAAATAACATGGATACTGCTCTCTTTTAATATCATCTTCTTTATGCTCGAAAGAAAATGGTACGATACTTTCATCTCCATGCTGTGGTTCCATTTTAGAAAAGTCAATTGTTCTAGCATCAACTCTTGCAGGGGTACCTGTCTTAAAACGTCTTAATTCAATACCTAATTCTTTTAAAGTTTCACTTAACTTATTAGAAGTTTTTAATCCATTTGGTCCAGTATATTCGATACATTCTCCTGTTAAGCAACGTGAACGTACATAAGTTCCACCCGCAAGTACAACGGCTTGACATTCATATATTGCTCCTGTATTAGTTACTACACCTTTTACTTTCCCATCTTCCACTTGTACTTCTACAACTTCTTGTTGTTTAATGGTAAGATTCTCTACTTTTTCTAATAATTTTTTCATTGTATGACTATATTTAGTCTTATCAGCTTGTGCCCTAAGTGAGTGTACAGCTGGTCCTTTAGCTGTATTAAGCATACGGGATTGAATATACGTTCTATCTATATTCTTTCCCATCTCTCCACCTAATGCATCTATCTCTCTTACTAGATGCCCTTTTGATGTTCCTCCAACATTAGGATTACAAGGCATCATCGCAATACTATCTAATGACATTGTAAACATAATAGTTTTTTTACCCATACGAGCTGTAGCTAATGCAGCTTCACACCCTGCATGTCCACCACCTATTACAACAATATCTACTTTATCTGCAACATACATTTATCTCTCCTACTTTCCTAAACAAAATCTACTAAATAACTGGTTAATAATTTCTTCCTTCAAAGATTCACCCACAATCATTCCTAAATGTCCAAATGCATCATGTAGGTCTATCGCTAAACAATCTTCTGGAAGTCCTAATTCAATTGCATCTATTACTTTTTCTAAACTCTTAATCGCATTAATAAGAGATTGTTTTTGTCTTTGGTTAGAAATGGTAGCCTTATTTTGAATAGTTGTATTTCCCTTAATCACAAAGTTCTTCATGGCTTGTCTTAATTCATTTAAGCCATATTGTTCTTTTGCCGAAACTTGAATGACTTCACCTTGATTAAAATAAGTCTCCAACATTTCCTGGGTAATATTATTTTCTAAATCTGTTTTATTAAAAATAAAGATAACACGTTTATCTTTTACTTGTTGTAGTATCTCTTTATCTTTATCTAATAATCCAGCATGACTATCTACTAGCATGAGTACTAAATCTGCTTCTTCTATTGAGGTTTTAGACCTTTCTACTCCTATTTTCTCTACGATATCTTCTGTTTCTCTAATACCTGCTGTATCTAACAATTGGAAAGGTATCCCATCTATATTTAAGTAAGCTTCTACTACATCTCTGGTTGTCCCTGGAATATCTGTAACAATCGCTTTATTCTCTTCAAGTAAAGCATTTAACAAAGAAGATTTACCTACATTAGGTCTACCTACAATAGCTGTTTTAACACCCTCTCTAATCATTTTACCTGTATCTGCTGTTCTTAAAAGCTCTCTTAATTCATTAAGTAATTCTTTTAATTCAGCTTCAAAATCATTAGTAATTGGTTCATCTTCATCATATTCTGGATAATCTATAGATACTTCTATTCTGGCTATTACTTGAATTAATGTATCTTGGTAATCTTTAATTCTTTTTGATAAATTTCCTTCAAGTTGACCTACTGCCTGTGATAATGAAAGCTCTGTTTTAGCTTCGATAATATCCATAATAGCCTCTACTTGGGCTAAATCTATACGTCCATTTAGGAATGCCCTTTTAGTAAACTCACCATTATCAGCCATCCTCGCTCCAGCTTTTATGACTTCCATTAATACAGCATTTAATGGTACTGGGCCCCCATGGCAGTTGATCTCTATAATATCTTCTCTAGTAAAGGTTCTAGGCCCTTTCATCAGCATAATTAGTACCTCATCTAGAACTTTACCACCATCACTTACAATATGTCCATAGGTAATTGTATGTGAATCTATCTCTTTAAGAGATTTTTTATTTGCTGCCTTAAATACTTTATCTACAATTTCAATAGTGTCTTTGCCACTTACTCTAATAATACCAATTCCACCAACGCCAATTGGAGTAGATATAGCTGCAATAGTATCTTCAAATAACACTGTGTTTCATCCTTTCTAAAAAAAAAACCAGTATTAAACTGGTTTTATCTATATGATCTATTTTGATAGTTTGGTGTAATAACCACTTTTCTAAATGGTTCTTTACCTTCACTATGTGTTTTTACAATTTTACTATCCTGAAGTGCTGAATGAATGATACGGCGATCATATGGATTCATTGGTTCAAGAATAATAGGTTTTCTTGTTTTTTGAGCTTTCTTACTAAGTTTATAGGCAAGGTTTCTGAGTGTCTCTTCTCTTCTAGCTCTATAATTCTCTGTATCAAGCATAATCTTAATATACTCTTGTCTCTCTTTATTAGCAACAATATTAACTAAGTATTGAATGGCATCTAGTGTTTCGCCTCTTTTACCTATAATTGTGCCCATATTTTTACCTTCTAAACAAATACTAATACGATTATTGTTAACTACTTCTACATTAATATTACTCTCAATATTCATTTCATTTAATAATTTACCTAAGAAATCTTTTGCACGATCTATCACTCTATTGATTTCTTCATCTGTTACTATAACAGCATCTTCAGAGTCTTTTATCACTTCAGTTGATTTAGTTACAGATTTATTTCCCTTTTTTACTGGCTCTACATGAACTTTAACTTCATCTACATCAAGATTTATATCTTCTTTAATAAATTCCTTAAGTGTTACTTTAACTCTTGCTTGTTTTGCACCTATTCCTAATAATCCCTTTGAACCTTTGCATAGTATTTCTATATCAACTTCATCTGTACTGGCTCCAAGTTCAATAAGCGCTTCAGTTATAGCTTCATCAACAGTTTTTGCAATTTTTTCAATAGATTTCATATTCATACCCCCAACTCGTTTTAGGTTATTATTTTCTTACTTACCTTCATTTTGGGCTATTATTGATTGTCTGATTTCTTTTGAACAGGTACTTTTTTAATTACTGTTTTAGTATACGTTTTTGGCTTATTATTATTCTCTACTGAGTTCTCCACTTTAGTTTCTGTCTTCTTTTCAACAGGAACTTTTTTCATAACCTTTTTAGTCGTAACTTTATTATTTTTTCTAGCTTCTTCACGTTCTTTTTCAAGTTGTGCATCAAGTTTAGCATCTTGTTTCTCTAGTATTCTATTAACAATCCATTGTTGTCCCATCATGATGATGTTACCAGCAATCCAGTATAATGCTAAACCAATAGGCATAGTGTAAGCAAATACACCTGTCATAATAGGCATGATGATATTCATTGTTTTCATCATTGACTCAGCCGAGTTTGGAGTACCACTATTTGTGCCTGCTGCTGTTTGAGCTTGTCCATTTGTAACCATAGTAAGTTTAGTAAAAATATATGTTGAAGCACCTGCAATAATAGGAATTAAGATTACCCACCATTGTGTACTCATGAGTATACTTGGTGTATCAACTACATTGAACCCTAAGAAATTCTCAATGGTATATTTAAGGTCTAATGCAGGTCTTACAATACTTTCATTAGACCCCATTTTACTTAAAAATTCTTGCCATTGTACTGTATTTAAATGACTTAAAAATTGACCTAATTGAACTTTATCACTTAAATCAAATGTAACTCTAGTAGTCGTTTCAATACCTTTCTTAAATGGCTCTAGTAAACTTGCATAGTTAGTAACTTTATCCATTATTGTTGCTGCTATATTAGTATATTCTACACCTAATCTTGTAATATACTTAGCTGGCTCACGTAATACATTAAAGAGAGCCATAATTAATGGTAACTGAATTAATAATGGTAAACATCCTGCAAAAGGATTAATTTTGTATTTTTTATATAAAGCTTGCATCTCTTGGCTTTGTGCTAACTGAGATTGCTGATCTTTCTTTCCCTTATATTTGTTTTGAATCTTTTGCATTTCTGGTTGAATCTTACTCATACCCCTAGAGGTTCTTTGTGAAGATAATTGAAGTGGTGTTAAAAGTATACGTGCTACTAATGTGAATAAGATAATAGAAATCCCCAGTGCTGCTACTGGAGTAATAAGCATAACACCATCAAAAATAACGCTGAGTATGCTACCAAAAATATCGTTAATAAATCCCATTTCATTCCTCCTAGTTATTATTATTGCTATTTTTAACCTTTTTCTCTGGTACTGGATCATACATTACTGGATGAAACGGATGACATTTTAATATCCTCTTTACACCAAGAAATATGCCCTTTGTAAAACCATGAATCTGGATAGCTTCGTAAGTATATTGTGAACATGTTGGAGTAAATCTACAATGTCCTCCAAGCATAGGTGATATTCCTCTTTGATAAAATCTAATAAGTAAAAGTGCTACTTTCTTAGGAATGTTTTTCATACCTTAAATCCTTTCTGTAGCCTATAGCAATATATCACTAATATATCATTATTATACATAAACTTTATGTTGTTTTAATAAATTTATTAATGAACTAGATATTTCTTGATAGGATGCCCCATTAGCTGCAGATCTTGCAATCACTACAAAGTCCCAACCTTCTTTATCTATAAATTCTTCATTTAATCTATAGCTCTCTCTAATAAGCCTAGTGACTCTACTACGAACTACACTATTTCCAACTTTTTTACTCACTGAAATACCTATTCTGTTATACTGTAAATCATTCTTATATTTGTATACTACTAAATATTTATTTGCTAAAGATCTTCCTTTTCTATATACAATGCGAAAATCATAGTTTTTCTTTAGCGACTCTGCATATTTCATACCTAGTACTCCTAAATTTTATAGCAAAACAAGGCCACCTAAGCGGCCTTGTTTTATGCTGTTAGTTTTTTTCTACCTTTTGCTCTTCTTCTAGCGAGTACCGCTCTACCATTTTTAGTTCTCATTCTTTTACGAAAACCATGTTCTTTACTTCTTTGACGTTTCT
>JAEZJJ010000033.1 GCA_023436395.1 Bacillota bacterium
TAATAAGGGGGTGCACTGGTTTCGACGGGGGTCACATCTACTGGGGCAGCCATCCGTAGAACGCCGGAGTCTACGTTAAAAGCTGGCACTTAAAGTAAACGCTGAAGATAATTTAGCAATCGCTGCCTAATTAAGGCGCAGTCCTCCCAGGTCCTCCGCAGCCTGGATCAGGGCTTCGACTCGCGGATCCTCTACTCAGCAAAGCTTTGAGCTGATGTAGAAACATATGAAGCTACTAAAATCTAGAGCCTGTCTTTGGGCGTTAGATGGAGGGAATGTCAAAACAAAGAATATGATGGTAGAGACCACGCTATATGGGCTTTCGGACAGGAGTTCGATCCTCCTCACCTCCATGAACTAAATCCTCGAAATACTCAGATAAAAAGAGTGTTTCGAGGATTTTTGTATTGATAAAAAATGATTGATTCAACATTGATAGTTGATTGGACGAAATAGTTAGAATTTAATGTTAATTTTAATGATATTTATTGAAAAAAGCCTTAAAATATTTTATAGTTATATAGACAAATAAAAAGAGGAAAAGATTATGAATAAATTATATGGAATTATGTTCCAAGATAATATTACATCAAATCATTTATACAATAATATTTTACCACAGTTGCAACAGTATTTTAAAAACGATGTGAATAAAGAGATGGAAATTGTTTTTGATTTTACTCATGTGGAATATATTTCGCCTACAGTCATACCTAATATATTAAATATAGGCTTTATATTGAAAAATTATTTTAGTTCACCTGTCAGATTATTTATTCCCTGGAAGCCTAAATTATTATCGTATTTGCATGATATAAATTTTTTAAACTTAGCAAATAGATACGATATATTTTTAATGGATTCAAGATATATAGGGGGGTATGATTTTAATAAAATATCTCCCGAATACAAAACTTATATGTTTCTTAATGATGTTGATAAAGCGCATATTGCATATCAAATACAGGATTCAGTTAAAGTAATTAAAGAAATATGTAGGAGCAACGATAAGATGGTTGCAGACCGAAGTATTGAACAAATATTGAATATATTCATTGAGATATGTCATAATGCATGCTATCACAGTAGGAAACCTTGTTTTGCTACGTTTCAATCTAATATAGGGGATAAGGTTAAATTCAAAAAAGCTTATATATCCATAGCGGATTGTGGACATGGATATAATCGGTCTATTATAGATAAAATTAAGGAAAACGAATATAATCCTCTATTTTTGACAAAATCCACAATTGAAATAGGAAAAAAGGATGAGAATTATTTAAGTATACTAGAGGCTATATTTTTTAGAAAGCAATATGAGAATTATGGATTATTTGATGTAGTTAAATCTGTTATTTATAATAATGGAACGGTAAGGATACATTCAAATGACACACAATTAGTTATTACTAGGAGTTTTTATGAGAAATACTTAAATGATATAGAGAATAATTCTGAGAAGATACAACTAATAAAGGACATATTTAAAGAAGGAAACTCAGAAGGCAAGTATAATGTTAAGCATTATACTAATAGATATAAGGGAGTACATATTGAAATTGAGGTACCAATAGAGATAATATAGGGGTATGTATAACAATGATATATAATTATACAAATGATGATTTGAAGCTTAAAGATACAAATGAAGAGTTAAATTATAGGTTTAAATATATACCTATTCACCTGAATGTGATTTTTAATGGGACATATCAAAAATTTAAAGAAACATATCTAACACAAGAATTAGTTGATGAAATATATAAGGTTATAGAAACTGAAGAGATAGACCAAGAAATTGTTATTTTAGATTTTAATAATATTATGGGTGTAGAATCAAGAGTTTTTGAAAAGTTCAAATCATTTCAAGGGGAAAGATATATACTATTTATTAACTTAGGAACATTATGTTATAAAAATATTATTCTAACCGATTTAAAGGATAGAATTACATCAGAAGAATCATTAAATATTGCATATTTCAATAATAGTAAAGATAGGATAATGTCAATGTTTAGCACAAATAATATTGAGGCAGAAATAGAGAACTTAAAAAATAGAATTGTAGCTTCCTATTTATATAACAACAAAGAAGACAATAACTCAGAACTAGAGTCTACTCCTGTTAAAAGTAATATTTATATAAATATTAAAGCTATATTTTCAAGTGTAAAAATTTATCTATTAGTCATATATATATTGTGTGAAAAAATTAATAATAGTATTGAATTAAAAGATATAAAAGCGTTTGTATCAGTTAATAATAATTCAGCTATATTAAGCTGCTTAATAGGCCAGATATTAGATAAGGAAAGTTTATATTTAATTAATTTAGGACCCAATATTACTTTGAAAAATAGAGCAATAATTGATAAATTAGTAGCTAAGAAAAAATATGTTTTAGTATTTGATTTTATATGTTTAGGAACGGAATATAAATTAGCTAAGACAATACTAGATATAAAAGAGGCTAAGTTGGAGTTAGCAGTAGGAGTATCTAGTTTTATTAATCTGGAAATTAAAGATAAAGTTAAGAATATATTTCTTGTTAACGATGAGAATGTTGTCGATTTTAAATATTCTATATGTGTGACAGATTGAGAGGGGATATACATATGAGCACCGAGAATGAGTTAAGGGATTTTGAATGTTTCTTTACTATACAAGAGATGAAAGATAGAAGTAGGGATTTGTATGATAAATGGGTAAATTTAGTAAAAGAATATAGAGATGTCTTAGATAATGGATCTTATGTTAGTGATAAAGGATATACACCACATGATTTTTCACATCATTGTAAAAATATATACCATAATTTAAGTATATTATTGAGTGGATATAAAAACTACTTTAATGAAGAAGAATTATTTATTTTAAATATAGCTGTAATCTTACATGATATATACATGGCTTTTGATCCGTCAAAAAGAGAAACACATTCATTTGAAGCAAAAGAGTATATAATTAAACAAGTTTATACAGTGCCTCAGTCTGTAATGGCTAGAAATATTTCTAAACAACAAGCGATGGCTATAGGTTTAGTTGTCCTAGGTCATAGTAATTTAAAGTCAAAAGAAAGTGAAGAAAATACTATTAACATTGTATTAAGAGATGGAAAGAATGTACAAGGAGGTGGAGGGAAAGTATTAAAAATACCGGCTTTAGCTGCATTATTAAGATTGGCAGATGAATTGGATATTACATCTAAAAGAATAGAGGGAACAAGACGACCAGAGCATAAAATAAATGAAGACTCGATTGAATATTGGGAGAATTGCAACTTATTCTCTGAGGTGAATTTAGATAGTACTAGTAATAAAATTATCAATTTGGTAGTTGATGATAATTTTATTGCGGTACATAATGAAAAAGGCAATGATACAATAAATATAAGAAAAATAGCACTTAAAATTCAAAGAGAATTGGATATGATTAATGAGTTTGTTCTAAATAGAAGAGATTTATTTAGTAACTGGACATTTGATAAGATAAATATCAGTTCAGCAGATGAAGAAATGCAACAAATGATTACACAAATAGATAAGGTTGACCCAATTGAAACAGATGGTTTGAAAGAGGAGATAAAAAAAAAACAGAAGTCAATAATATAGATCTACAAAAAGTACTTACTCAAAAAGTATCGAATGAAAATCTTTTTTTAAGTGGGCATTTTAAGTTAACCGAAAAGATATCTGTTAGAGATTGGATAGATACAAAAACAGTTTTAACAGACTCTGAAATAATGAAAAATGTGGTTGATGAATTTAGTAAATATGTAAAAGATACAACATATATTATAGGAATAGATTTTATAGGGATGTTATTAGCGTCACGTATAGCAGTAAAGAATAAATTGAAATTTTCATATATTATTTCTGGAAATAATATAAATGGAGTTGGCAAATTTGAGAATAAAGTAATAATTAATTCTGAAGAAAAAATTATTTTGTGTACAGATGTCTTGATTACAGGACATACTGTAAACTCTTGTATAGAGCAGCTAAATAAATGTTATGGCATAACTAAAAATCAAGTAATTAATATTTTTACAGTTTTCTTACGTGAACCTTATGAATGTGATGAGAATAGGATAGTAGATTCATTTCAAGATAAAATGATAGTGCTAAATAAAGAATTTGATGTGGAGATTTGTAATAAAGATAATTGCATATTTAGAGAAAAAGATATCTTTCATTGTGAAAATAGGCATATTTAATAAAATAAATAAATAAATGACTGACTGAAGAAATTATGTATGGAGGTATTCAATGAAATATATTAAACCTAGTATTACTATAGAAAATGAAGTGTGTGGTAAAGTTATTTTAAGAAGCATAGAAAAGGCAGGGCGTGTCTGTTATAAAAGTGAAGAGAATATTTCTGAAGAATCAGCAGAAATCTTTGTTGGAAGTATTTTAAAGAGCGGACATGAGTCAGTAATTGAACATCAAAATATCACAGTTAGGGTGATATGTGATAGAGGTGTGACACATGAGATAGTTAGACATAGAATTGCTAGTTATAGTCAAGAGAGCACAAGGTATTGTAATTATTCGTCTAATAAATTTGGAAATGAACTTACATATATTGAACCTTGTTTTTGGAAAGGTGAAAATGACATAAAAAAAATGGAAGTGTGGCTAGATACAATGACATATATAGAAAATAAGTATATAGAACTAATAGATATGGGAGCAACACCACAAGAAGCAAGGTCAATTCTTCCTAACTCTTTAAAGACAGAGATTGTAATGACTATGAACTTAAGAGAGTGGAGACATTTCTTAAAATTAAGAACATCTAAGGCAGCCCATCCACAAATGCGAGAAGTGGCTATTATGATTCTAAATGAATTTAAAGACAGTATTCCAGTAATTTTTGATGATATAGAGGTGGCTAAAGAATAAATACGGAGTTCGTGAGTTGTTCTTGCTACGACTTACCTCTATGAACTAAACCCTCGAACTTAGAGAAATCTAGGTTCGAGGGTTTTAAAGTTCTTGTAGATGATACGAATTAAATTAGCATTATTTTATATTTCAAGCCTGTCTCTTAAAGACTTAGCTTCCTCATAGGAACAGAATGTATAAAAAATAAAGTAATTGAGTCAATCAAAAGCATGTTTTATACCTGAGACATACTATATAGTATGTCATATATCTTGGGGGAGCCATGCGATACTGTTTTTGTGATTTTAAAGGAGACATTGTTACACAAGACGATAAGTCCTATGAAGTAGCAAGGCTAGAGTGGAATAGAGCGATTAATAAATATCCTTTAATTATTGCTTATTGTGAGTGTGCAAGAGATGTGCAGGAGGCCATCAGATGGTCTAGGAAATGTCGTATACCTATTAGAATAAGAAGTGGTGGTCATAACTACGAAGGCTATTCTACTGGAAATTGCGTATTAGTGATTGATGTAAGCCGAATCAATACAGTGGAGATAGACGAAGAGAGAAAACTTGTAAAGGTAGGAGGCGGCGTGAAAAATAGAGAGCTTTAGCTAATGCGCATCAAAATAGGAAGTTATTTTGGGCATGCCAAGGAGTAGGAGGAGGAAACTTTGGAGTAGTCGTTTCTATGACGTTTAGATTACCTGAAAAAGTAACTGGGGTAACGTTATTTGAAATCTATGTAGGGGATGCAACAAGGCAGAAGCAGAAGGTATTTCTCTCATTATGGCAAAGTTGGATTAGAGAGGTTTCTTCAAAGATTAATATGCAGGCTGGGATTTATAATACACCGCAAGAAAATATTTATATTTATGGCAGAGGTATTTGTTATGGGTCTATAGAGGAGACGAGAAACTTATTACTGCCTTTTTATGAATTAGGTGAGATTCGGATGACATATGGTAGTTTCTTTGAAGCAATTACAAAAATACAAGCAGGTTATCCATCTTATGAGTATTTTAAGTCTACAGGTAGGTTTGTAGACCGACTTTTTGATGAAGAGGAAATAGAAAGCTTATTAGATATTGTCAATGCGCCAAGACCTATAGGTTCTATTGTAACTTCTATAGGGGTATATGGACTTGGCGCATTGACTCAGGAAAAAAGGCCTACAGATACAGCATTTTACTATAGAAATGCCGAGTATATCTTAAATATGCAGTCAGTATGGAATGACAATTTATACAAAGAAGCAAATGTGCAATTGATTGAAGAATACTTTCCGAAGCTTTATATGCTGACAGAAGGGTCCTATGTGAATTTTCCTTATGCTGAGCTTAAGCAGTATGAAAAAGAGTACTTTGGAAAAAATAGATATGTATTGCAGGATATTAAATCAATTTATGACCCTGAAAATGTATTTTGCTTTCCGCAAAGTATTCAGCCACTTTGTTAACATGCAGTCATTTTTCAAGCCTCCAACATTTATTGTAGAGCCCTTTTTTAAAAAAATTTATAAATTTACTAGGGAATGATCTTTTTCATCACATATATAGAGTGTAAAGGTAAAACAAATAACTTTTCGTAGCAGAATCACCACAACATAGCATATCGCGCTGACCGGGTCGACCAAGTCTCAATCTGTCGTTACAGGTACCTCTGGATCTAAGGAAAATGTTCGAATGCTAGCGGGTAAAGGGAGGCGCTCGTTATAGGGGTTATTTGAAAGCTTTACACCTTGTAATACAAAAGAAAGTTTAAAACCAGAGTCTTAAAGCCTTAGTTTCCTTATCATAAAGGGTGCACCGGCTAAGACTTTTAAGGAGCTCCTCACTCTTACTTTAAACTTTTATACCTTGTGCGATGATCCTTGAAGTGCGTCCTGCGCTGAGGAGCTACAGGTATGCCCTTTAAGGAGAACGCACAGGTGATTAAAAGTGAATAAGGAGAGCTGGAGTAGAAAAGGGTCAAGTAGCGCAAGTTACTTGACCCTTTTTGCCGTGTGTTTTAAGGGAATAAAAAGGCAAAGATAAAGACTGCTGAAGAACCATAGAAATAGGTTTCTTCAGCAGTCTTTATTTGGTTTAAAGAGAGGAAGATGTACTGAGCTGTGTTAGAGGAAGAGCAATCATAAAGGTAGTACCTACATTGAGCGTACTTTCAACTTGTAATGTGCCTTGATGGACTTCGATAATACTTTTTACAATGGACATGCCTAGTCCACTGACATAGTCATGTTTATAAGTACCTGAAGCATTATGACTATAGTAGCTTTCAAAAAGATGACTGAGTTTTTCTTGGGACATACCAAGACCATTATCTTTAACCACTATACCAATATGGTTATCCGTACTTCTTTTTACTTCAACAGTAATTTCCGTTTGAGGAGGATTATGCTGAATGGAATTTGAAATTAAGTTAAGAAGCATTCGGTATAATAAATGTTCATCTGCTTCTATTAATAAATGATCATCTAGGGCGTGTAGAGAAATAGAGTAAGTCTCTTCAGTGTCTTGATTGAGTAGATAAGCAATGAGTTTTTCCAGTAAATCAATTAAATCAAAAGAACTCAATTGAAGAGGTATTGGCTTACTACTATCATTGAGCCTGAAAGATAAATTCAGATTATGAATGAGGGTTTCTATGTAAGTGCCCTTGTCGTGAATATGGGATAAAAAATGTTGGTGTTCTTCCTTAGTCCACTCATGGTCTGGACTTAATAGGAGAGAAGAATAGCCAATGATATAGGAAAGAGGGGTTTTGAGATCATGGGAAATACCTCTTATCCAGTTTTGTTTCGCTTCTTCAAGTTTTTGACGTTCTTGCTCCGATTGATTTAATCTGTCAGCTAGCAATTCAAGATGTGAAATCAATTCTTGATAGAGCCAGTATTTGCTTTTAAGTTTTCCATTTGATTTTCTGAATGTATGCCATGTTTTACAAGGGGAGAGATTGCCTAATGAGAGTTCACCAATGAGCGAGATCATAGAAATAATAGGTTGTACAAAGTAATTGCTAAAGAAAATCCCTCCACTTAAAAAGGAGGCTATGAAGACTATAAGAAATGCTAGTGTGTTGTCTGTTAGGTTGAGTGCTGGCAAGATTACGTCAAAAGAAAACATCATAACTAGGCTCATATAGACAAGGAATAATAGGAGTCCTAGGGAGAAAAAACTAATAAATTTTATCTTAATTTTCATAGGCGTCACCTGCTTTTTGGTGGAATGAATTTGTATCCAATTCCACGTATATTGACAAGCATGGTAGGAGATTTGGTATCATCACCAAGCTTTTTTCTGAGTTTAGAGATATGCATGGTAACCGTTTTCTCATCGCCAAAGGACATAGTTCCCCAAACCGATTCATACAACTGGGATAAGGTGAATATTCTATTGGGATTTTGACAGAAATACAACAAGAGTTCATACTCCTTTGCCGTACATTCTACCTGTTTTCCATTTACGGTTAGCGATGCTTCTGTAGGATTGACTGTGAATAACTTATAATCATAAAGGAGATTAGTTCTTGAATGCGTTTGAAGGGAATCGGCTATTTGCGAGGATTGATAATGCTTTTGCCTTCTAAGGAGTACATTAACCCGTGCCACTACTTCTAGTGGATTGAAGGGCTTGGTGATGTAATCATCACCGCCAATGGCTAGTCCTTGAAGTTTATCAAAGTCTCCATCGCAAGCAGTGATAAAAATAATAGGAGAAAAGGTATGTTTCCTTATTTCTATACATAAATCAAATCCTGAAAAGTCTGGAAGCATCACATCTAATAGAATAATATCATAGTTATTATTTTGAACGTATTGTAAGGCTTCAGATGCAGTAGTTGCGCAATCTATATGAGAAAAATGTTCTTTTTGAAAGCTAATTCTCAGCATATCTAAGAGACCTTTTTCATCATCTACAATTAATATTTTGTCATTATGGTACATGTTGAAGTGCTCCTTTCTTGTATTAGGATGATTGCTATATTATAGCATGAAATATTTTGAATAATAATAATATGATAAATTTTTAATTCTCTTGGTTTTTATTTTACTTTCTTTTGGTTTTAACCTTTTATGATAAAGAAAAAAGCAAAGGAGAAGACAAAATGACAATAAGTATAAAACATATATCGAAAAGATACGGCTCCAAAAAGGCCTTAAATGGGGTTAACTTTCAGTTTGAAAAAGGAATCACGGGATTACTTGGGCCAAATGGAGCAGGAAAATCTACTCTCATAGGGCTTATAGCGACCATAGATACGCCAACAACGGGTATGATTACTTACAACGGTGTAGATATTGTTTCCAATCCCAATAGTATACGTAATGAACTAGGTTATTTACCTCAATCTTTCGGGATTTATCCTAATATGACACCTATTGAATTTTTGGAGTATATGGCGGCATTAAAAAAAATAAATAGAGCTTCGGCTAAAAAAAGAATCAATGACCTGCTAGAGGTCTTACATTTATCAGATGTAGGCAAAAGACAGGTTGGAGGATTTTCAGGTGGAATGAAACAGAGGGTAGGTATTGCTCAAGCCCTATTAAATGACCCAAAGGTTTTAATTGTAGATGAGCCAACAGTAGGTCTTGATCCAGAAGAGCGGATACAATTTCGGAATCTGCTTTCTTCCTTAGCAGAAGGCCGCACGATTATCTTTTCAACGCATATTGTGACGGATATTGAAAGTATTGCGCCCCATATTGTCATGCTATCAAAAGGGAATTTGTTATCATGTACCACACCAGAGCGCTTGATGGAACAAGTAGAAGGGAAAGTATGGTATTTGCTCGTGGAGTCTAAAGCATTACAAGAAGTTCAAAATAAATTTTTGGTGAGTAACATGGTGCAACGAAGTGATGGGATTTGGGTGAGGATTATTTCAAATCAATGTCCATGTATAGGGGCAACAACCATTCAACCCACATTAGAAGATGCCTATTTATATGCAACAACATTTTAATTTTGGGGAGGTATAAGATGGGTTATTTAGGGATTTTAATCAAATCCAATTTGATTAAACAAATGAGAAGCTATCGGTTTTTTTTCATTATGGCAATAAGTATTTTTTTAGGATGCCTATGTGTTCCAGGGGCATCTGCAGGTTATGAGATTTTTTATTTAGGGGGTGTCAGGGGGATTTATAATTCTGCTTGGCTGGGTACATTAGGCGCAATGCTGCCTGTGATTTTATTGTGGCTCCCTGGATTTTATTTATTACGTAGTCAAATTACAGAGGACTATGAGCTAAAAGTTGGGCAGATGATTTCGGCATCGCCCATTAGTAAATGGGATTATATCTTTGGAAAATTTATTTCAAATTTTGCAGTACTAATGGTTTTACAACTTGCATTTTTAATAGCACTTATGATGATGCAATGGATACAACATGAAAGTATGAAAATATCTTTAATGCAATATATACAACCGCTTTTATGGGTGACAATACCCTATTTGATAGTTTTGGCTGCGTGTACAGTGTTTTTTGATACGGTATCTTTTTTAAGAGGAAGCATTGGAAATATTATTATTTTTGTATTTTGGATTACGTTTAGTTCTTTATCTGTTATGAAGCCAGGCAGTTTACTAGACCTTTTTCATATGGGGACATTATTACAAAGTATGATGGAAGGCGCAAAAACACAATTTCCCCATTTACCTGAGGTGGCATCCTTTGGTTACTATAAGGTAGAAGAAGGCAATCACCCTACATTTGTGTGGAAGGGGATAGTATGGGGAAAAGAGTTTTTAGAAGCTGGATTAATGTGGATAGCTGTTGCCTTAGTTTTAGTAGCTATTTCAACAGTGGTATTTAACCGATTTAAGGAGACACCTAATAAGAAAAATAGAAGCAATGGGATCCAAATCATAAGTGAAAAGAATGGGGTCAATAACCAATATCAAAAGGATAATCAAAATAGTAAAAGTAAGAAGTCTATTTTATCACCTATAATAATGAGTAAGCAGGGGGGATTTCTTAGAATTATTTTGAGTGAGTTAAAAATGATGGTACGGGGACGCTCCAAATGGTGGTATGTTACAGTGTTCGTTGTTATGTGTATGACACCATTTGTTACAGCAGGAGATTCACTGAAATGGATTTCATTAACCATGCTTTTACCTTTATCCATGTGGTCACAAATGGGAAATAGAGATCAATCTTGTGGGACATCAGAAATAATTGCAGTAGCGAGCTCACAAACATTAAAATGGGTGGGAACTTGGTTTGCAGGGCTAGTGATAGCTCTCATGATGTCCTTAGGTATGTTTACGAGGATTGTAATGCTTTCAGAATGGCATTATTTATCTTCATGGGGAGCAGGGATGGTATTTATTCCTACTCTTGCATTAATCCTTGGCAGTATAAGTGGTAGTAACAGATTATTTGAAGCAGTATTTATTGTTCTTATGTACTTTGGAGCAATTAATAATATGTGGAAATTTGATTTTATGGGACTTTGCAGTAATCATACATTACTGTATATAGGCTTAACGTTAGTTTTGCTTATGATAGGATTGGCTTGGCAAATCTTAAAAGAAAAGCATTTATTAAATGGCAAATTAAAATATGTTAAGGGGAGATGATTGGATGAAGAAGAGGATGATATGGGTGTTATCCATCATATGTATAGCAATGGGATTACTGGGGTGTAGCTCTCAAAAAGTTGAATGTTATTCATATGATGTAAAAGAGGTAAAAAGTATAGAAATTGAAACAGGAGCTGCATCTATTATACTATTAAAGGATACAGGCGTGAACATTGAGGTTTCTTATACAGAGGAAGTAGCTGAGATAAGTGAGGGCACTATGAAGATCAATATTCCTATGCCAGGGGGAGTAATTCATCTTAAGAAGCCATCAGATTTAATCGTTAAAGTACCAGAAGCTCTATATGAAAACATTCAAATTAAATCTGAGTCAGGAAATATTAGTATTTCGGGTATAGAGGCTAAGATATTAAATGCTGAAACATTATATGGGAATATAAGCATAGAACCATTAAGTGGTGAGATAGAGACGTTGGCTGAAGTGGGAGATATAAAGACAGAATTGCCTATTAGTACACAAATAGAATACTTAGATCCTGTAGGACAAAAGTTAAATAGTAGAATAGGAGATTCTGAAAATAAGATAAAACTTTATTCTGAAACGGGGACAATAGAATTAAGATAATAAAGAAAGTAAAAGTACTTAGAAAAGAGTAGTCTGATAATGGTGGATAGCACCGCAAAGGTTCACCTCCATGAACAAAATCCTCAAACATAGAGAAATCTAGGTTCGTGGGTTTTGGTGGTTTTATAGATGATACGAATTAAACTGGATCAAAGGAAAATGTTCGAATGCTAGCGGGTAAAGGGAGCGCTCTTTATAGGGGTTATATGATAGCCTTTACATCTTGTAATACCAAAGAAAGTTTAAAACCAGAGTCTTAAAGCCTTAGTTTCCTTATCATAAAGGGTGCACCGGCTAAGACGTTAAGGAGCTCCTCACTTTTACTTTAAACTTTTATACCTTGTGCGATGATCCTTGAAGTGCGTCCTGCGCTGAGGAGCTACAGGTATGCCCTTTTAGGAGAACACACAGGTGAATAAAAGTAAAAAAGAAGAGCTGGAGAAGAAAATGGCCAAGTGACTGATGTTGCTTGGCTATTTTTATTATTTGAAATTTATATGTATATAGATAAACCATCTATACATTATAGTTATGCAGAATTTATAGAGTATCCTCTAAATCATAATCCCGATAAGAAAACATATCTTGTACTAGATAATGCTAGGCCATACAATAATCAAAAATCCAAGAACTTTGGAATACGAATAGGGAACGACTAGAATTAATCAATATCCCAGCTTATTCACCACAACTCAATCCACAAGAAAATATCTGGAATCTATTAAAGAATAAGATCTTCAGCATTTTGTTTATCTATAATTAATAAAAATATTTTAAATATTTATAAAATATGTTAAAGTATAATATATATGTTATTAATTGTTATTACACAATGTTCACTTTGTTACATTTAAAAATCATCTATAAGAAGGGCATAAGAATAAATAATAAAAGGGGAGAATGGTATGATAATAGAAAAAATAAGTTATAAAGATGGGGATATTAATGATTTTGTAGCAGATGAGATTTTAATGGAGGCTAAGCGAGCAGTTCAAGAAAACTCATATGGTGTGGGTGGTGCTTTATTGGATATAAAAAATGGAAAAGTCATTAAGACTATGCATAATCAAGTTATTGCCAATGAAACTTCAGATGAGAAATCACGTTTACAAGATCCTACTGCACATGGAGAGCGTCAGCTTGTAGATTGGTATTTTGAAAATCGCTACCAGCTAAAGCTTCCTGAGCCAGAGCAAATTTTGGTAGTAACTACTCTTGATCCTTGTTTGATGTGTACAGGGTCTATTTTGTCAGCTGGTTTTAAGGTGATTGTGGTGGCTTTGGATGATCATGCTGGGATCAATTGGGATGCATCATATACCTTTAAACCACTGGAGGGAGTAGTTCAAGAAGAGGCAATAGAAAATTTTATTTATTCCTGCGGTTGAAGGAGATAGCAGTAGGACAGGATATGGTAATGTTCTTATATTTGGAAATAAGACGCTAAACCAGACAATGACCAATCAGTGTCTAGTTGCCTTTAATGAAGGGGCTAATAAAGCTCGGGGGATTGTAAAGGATGAGATACCTGTTGTGGAATTAAAAGATATTTCTATTGAGATGCCAGCAGACATAGTCAAAGTACTAACAGATGCATATCCTAAAGCATTAAGTTATAAAACGGCTTCTGGCACCAGTATTCCAGATGAGGGTCTTGCACAAATATTGATTGAGGAAGCAAATCTTGACAGGCAATATGGCGGAGACGGCGATGCGGTCGCATTTATTGATATATTTGGAAATTTATTGATGTGCCAAGGAGGTAAAAAAGCCGTGTCACCTATTCAGTCGGCTTTTATGAGAACGGCACGTGCTTATCAAAGGGTACGCTATGAGTTGACAGATAAGTCTAACGATGCACTTTACTATTTATGTGATCCTAGCCAAGGAACATTCGTTTTTGTGAGGGGATTTGATAAGTCAGCACAAAGCTTTGCTGATTTAGGAGCTTATGGCTCAACTATGCTCAATACCCCTGGTGAACATAATCTCCAATATATTATGCCACGCATATCACACGAAGAGCTGCTAAGCTATATTGCAGGTATGCCTGAACGGTATAGTAAAATCATTAAGCCAGAGCTAGTAGAAAATGAAGTATTAAGAAAACTAGTTGAGAAGGGATTGGAAGATTGATCAATTAAGATTAGTCTTATCTAGGTGAGGAGAACCTTGTCATAAGCAAATGATAGAATAGAGGAATTCATATTTGTGATGATATAGAAGTAGAAGAACTTATACTATATATAGAGTGTAAAGGTAAAGATGATCCTTGAAGTGCGTCCTGCGCTGAGGAGCTACAGGTATGCCCTTTAAGGAGAACGCACAGGTGATTAAAAGTAAATAAGAAGAGTTGGAGAAGAAAATGGCCAAGTGACTGATGTTGCTTGGCTATTTTTATTATTTGAAACTATATTGAGAGGGAAATGGTTTATAACTAAACATAAATAGACTATAATAAAATAAAAAAAAGATGGGGGAAGATGCAATGGCAAAAATAGCTTTTTTCTGTATTCCAGCATATGGACATACAAATCCTACATTAGAAGTGGTAAAAGAGCTCATTAAGAGGAATCATGAGGTGCGTTATTATTCATATAATATGATGAAAGAGAAAATAGAGGCAACTAGTGCGACCTTTATTTCTTGTGATCAATATGATATTGAAATGAATCTCAAACCAGAAGATACCGAGAGAATTGGAAAGGATCTTGCTTTTTCTATGGAGGTTTTAGTGAATACCACCCTAGCTTTAGATGAGGCAGTATTGGAGGATATGAAAAAATGGCAACCAGATTGTATTGTGGGAGACTCCATGGCAGTTTGGGGCAAATTAACAGCTCTGAAACTTGATATTCCTTTTGTTTCTTCTACAACGACCTTTGCTTTTAATAA
This sequence comes from Bacillota bacterium, assembly GCA_023436395.1. Classification (GTDB taxonomy): domain Bacteria; phylum Bacillota; class Clostridia; order Lachnospirales; family Cellulosilyticaceae; genus Cellulosilyticum. Next base: position 14,966 of record JAEZJJ010000033.1, read on the forward strand.
GGAGTCTGCTAAGGTTATGGATAATGGCTTGGGTCAGTTATTAAGAATGCTTCCAGCTCTGTTTAAAGCTAATAAAAGCGTGAAGAGATTACGAGATAAAGGCTATCCTGTCAAAAATGCATTATCTGTTATAAGTAATGATAATAATACGAATACTATTGTCTACACTTCTCCCGAATTTCAGCCTTTCTCAGAAAGCTTTTCTGATAAATATGTATTTGTTGGCCCTTCTATTAGAAAAACGGAGGCCAAAGTAATAAAAACAGCTCAAAAATTGCTCTATATTTCATTAGGAACGGTCATTAATCAAAATAATTCGTTTTATCAAAATTGCATAAAGGCCTTTGGTGACTCAGATATACAGGTCATTATGTCTATAGGAAATCTGACAGATCTATCTGAGCTAGGTGAGATTCCAGCTAATTTTACAGTGAAAAACAGCGTGGATCAGATTGCTGTCTTACAAGAGGCGGATGCATTTATCACCCACTGTGGAATGAATAGTGTCAATGAAGCATTGTATTATAAGGTTCCATTGGTTTTATTTCCACAAACTAATGAACAAAAGGGGGTAGCTAATCGAGTGCATGAGCTAGGTGCAGGAGTCTTCTTGAAGGAGAATACAGTGGAGAAGATTAGAGAAGCTGTAAGGACAGTAATGGAAGACTCAATTTATAGAGAAGCTGCAACTAAAATATCTGAAGGCTTTCATCAATGCGGCGGGCCTAAGGCAGCAGCTGATAAAATTGAGCAGACTATAAGAGAAGGTAAATAATTCTGATATCGATAATGAAACTATAGCCTTAGGAATAGGACTGACCTTAGAAAAAGTAAATGCGTTAAGAAAAGAGTAGTATGACAATAGTGGATAGAACGATAGAGTATCACTGAAACAGTAGGTTATGTGTGTTAAGGGTAACCATATTTTACATTATAAAAACAATAGGGGGAATACAACATGCATTTAAACAAACCATGGAGTTCAGATGAAATTACAAGAGCATACCTAGATTCATTATTATTGGAAACAAGATATTTAGATTCTGATTTAGCTTCTACTAAGCTGGAACTTTATGGGGAGACCTTCGAGTCTCCTATCATGACAGCTGCTTTATCTCATTTAGGGGGGACTCATGAAAATGGGATGGTAGAATTTGCAAAAGGTGCTCAAATGGCTGGAGTAGTGCATTGGGTTGGAATGGGAGATGAGCAGGAATTAGAAGCTATCATGACAACTGGTGCAAAGACCATCAAAATCATTAAGCCTCATGCAGATAATGAAGAGATTTTTAGAAGAATAGACCATGCCGTAAAAGCAGGAGTTTTTGCAGTAGGAATAGATATTGACCATGCTTTTAATGGAGATGGTGGTTATGATTTAATCAACGGACTTCCTATGAAACCTAAATCAGTAGATGAAATTCATGAATTTGTAAAAGCGTGTCCTGTACCTTTTATTATTAAAGGGGTATTAAGTGTGTCAGATGCTAAAAAGTGTGTGAAAGCAGGAGCTAAAGGTATTGTTATCTCCCATCATCATGGCATCATGAATTATAGTGTACCACCACTTATGGTTCTACCAGAGATTGTTAAGGCCATAGGACACCAAATTCCTATTTTTGTAGATTGTGGCATTACCAGCGGAATGGATGCTTTTAAAGCGTTGGCATTAGGGGCTACGGCAGTATCTGTAGGCAGAGATTTAATGGAGCCACTTAAGAAGGGTGGGAAAGAGGCTGTTTGTGAAAGATTAAAGGAACTAAATAGGCAGCTTATATCAACTATGTCTAGAACGGGGGCTCTTGATGTTAATAGCATTGATTCTTCAGTCATATGGCAGAAAAATTTTTAATAAATGACTTAAAAAAATAAGGACAACTCTAAGAGGGAGGTAAAATATGAGATTAGGTGTATCAACTTCTTTTTCACACGATAATGGTCAGGAATGGGCTAGGAAGCATAAGGCATTAGGACTTGGTGCAGTAGTATTTCCACTAGACTATACAGCAGAACCTGAGAAGATTCGGGAATATGTTGAAGCTGCAAAGCGTGAGGATTTAATAATTGCAGAGGTAGGTATTTGGAAGAATATATTAGCAGAAGATTTAAAAGAAAGAGAAGAAGCAACTGCTTATGCAATCGGTCAGTTACAGCTAGCTGATGCCATTGGGGCAAGGTGTTGTGTTAATATTGCAGGGGCGGTTATTGGTAAACGCTGGGATGGTCCTGCAAAAGAAAACTTTAGCAAAGAAACCTGGCAACGTACAGTAGAGAGCATTCAGCATATAGTAGATGTAGTTCAGCCTAAACATACTAAATATACGATTGAACCTATGCCATGGATGATTCCTTCTGGTCCTGAAGAATATTTAAAACTATTAGAGGATATTAATCGCCCTAGTGTAGGGGTACATTTAGACATAGTGAATATGATAAATTGTCCACAGCGATTTTTCTTTCAAGAGTCATTCATGCAAGAATGTTTTGAAAAACTGAAAGGGAAGATTTGCAGTTGTCATTTAAAAGATATTCGTCTAAAAGAAGAATATACTTTTCAATTAGAAGAAGTAGCTTGTGGTGAAGGTGCTCTAAATATAGAATTATATACACAGCTGGCTGCAAAGGAGCAGGATATGCCTATGATTATTGAGCATTTAGATAGTGATGAAAAATACATAGAGGTATTAAGATATGTCCAAAGTAGATTAGCACTTTAACTTCATCACTTATAGAGCGTAAAGGTAATACAAATAACTTTTCGTAGCAGAATCACTACAACATAGCATATCGTGCTGACCGGGTCTGGTAAGTCTCAATCTGCCTTGCAGGTACCTCTGGATCTAAGGAAAATGTTCGAATGCTAGCGGGTAAAGGGAGGAGCTCGTTATAGGGGTTATTTGATAAGCTTTACACCTTGTAATACCAAAGAAAGTTTAAAACCAGAGTCTTAAAGCCTTAGTTTCCTTATCATAAAGGGTGCACCGGCTAAGACGTTAAGGAGCTCCTCACTCTTCGTTTAAACTTTTATATCCGAAGCTAGAATCCTTGAAGTGCGTCCCGCACTGAGGAGCTACAGGCATGCCTTTAAGGTGACAGCAGAGGTGATTAAAAGTGAATAAGAAGAGCTGGAGTAGAAAAGGGTCAAGTAGCACAAGTTACCTGACTCTTTTTTTGCTATGTTTTTGGATAATAAAATTCGTAGCTTTACTAAAGAGGGTTATACTCCTATTAGCAGTGGTAATAGTTTAGAGATAAGTTGTATTGAACACCCATATTCTGAGTGCTATTCTTACGAAACATAGGTGCTTCCCTTTCAAAATTTTTCTTTAAGTATTTCATATTTAAATGTAGTTTTAAAAACTAGGCTTTTTGCGGGCTAATCTTAGTTTTAAAGAAAGGTTATTTTTTAAAAATTACAAATAGTTTAAAAATCACATTGACATACCTATGTATTCTAGGTAAGATATACCTAGAATACATAGGTATGGAGGAATGGAATGAAGAAAAAAATTAGAAAAAGATATTTTTTGTATGGATTATGTGGTTTGCTATTATTAGTGTTCACTTATGGACAAATTAGAGAAAGGATGATTGCTAAAGAATTTCAGGTACCAGGACAGATAATACAGATTAATGGTCATGGTATGCATATTTATGGAAAAGGGAAAAAGCAGGATAAGCCAACAGTAGTATTTACATCAGGGTGGAAAACACCTAGCCCTTATGTGGATTACTTGCCGTTACAAGAAAAAGTCTCTGAATATACAAGAGCTGTGGTATATGAAAGACCAGGATATGGATGGAGTGAAGTAGCTGATGGAGAGAGAGACATTGATACACTTGCTGTAGAACTATATAAACTGCTTCAAAGTGCAGGAGAAAGTGGGCCATATATTTTAGTAGGTCATTCATTTGGGGCAAATGAAGTCCTAAGGTTTGCACAGTTATATCCAAATAAAGTAGCGGGAATTATCTTATTAGATGGTTCTAATCCTACTTATACAGTAACTCAAGCAAGGCCTTCTAAGTATTTTATGAGGTATGGCACATTAAGAAGTACTATGTTTAATAATGCTTTAAATATATCTAATAGGGTAGGAATAACTAGGCTTCTTTTAGATACAACTAATCTATATGAAACAATTTACTCAGGCAGCAAAAATAATTTGAGTTTGGTGTCAGATAAGATGAAAAGTTTAGATGAGATGATGCTTATCAAAACCCTTAATAATAAAAATCATATGCAAGAACTAAGAATGGAAGCAACAAACATAGTTGAAGGTGGAAATATTGGGACTATTCCCTTAATAGTTATGACATCATCCCTATATAATGATTTTGAATCTACAAGAGAGATTCAGAGAGATTTATTGAACTGGTCTGAGGAAAGTAGACAAATTATAGTACCAGATTCACAGCATTACATACATTGGTATAATCCAGAGATGATTAATGAACAAATTAGATTACTAGTTGAAGGAGAATAAATAGATGGCATTCAATAAAAATATGATGTCTGGAAGTATAGTTTTATTGATTCTAAAATTATTGGAGAAAGAAGATATGTATGGATATCAAATAATTCAAGAATTAGAAAAAAAATCAGATAGTGTATTCCAATTTAAAGAAGGAACTATTTATCCAGTATTACATGATTTAGAGAAAAAGAAATTTGTTACTTCCTATTTAGAAGAAGGGGCTAGTGGAAAAAAACGTAAATATTATAAAATAACTGAAAAGGGACTACAAGAGATAATAGTAAAGACAGATGAATGGATGAAATTCTCTATGAGCATTATGAAAGTTATAGGGGCACAGTAACCATGGAGCAATTTAAAGAAAAATTTGTAAAAGAAGTATGTGAAAAAGTCTCTTTTAAAGAGGTACACTCTGTTATACGAGAAGAGTTAATGATGCATATGGATGACTGTATAGATGAATGCTTAGAGGAGGGGATGAGTAAAGAAGAAACTTTGAAAAAAATAAGAGAGTGTATAGGAAGTTCAGAAGAAATAGGGGAGCAGTTTGAGCGTATATATAAACATAATATTAATTGGCCAGTTTTGATGGCAGTATTGATATTAACTGGGATAGGTATTATTTTAAATTATACTTTAGGTGAATGGTCTTATGGAAGCGGTAAAATATTTGCTATGAGACAGAGCCTTGGATTAATAATTGGTATAAGTTTAATGGTTATAATCTATATCAGTGATTATAGAAAACTGCAAAAGTATAGTCATATACTATACTGTATTAGTATTATCATTTCAATATATACATATAGATTTGGTGTAAAAATTGAAGATAGTCTATTTTTATCAGTTGGGAGCATAACCTTCATGCCCTATAGTTTCTGCAATATAGTATTTATAATAAGTAGTTTTGACTATATGATTAAGCTAAAGGATAGTATGTGGGGGATCATTAAATTAAGTTTATATGTAATAATAGCATTAGGGTGTACATATGTTGGTGCAGATAAAGGAACATACGTAGTAATGATGATAGTTTGTTTTGGTATTTTATTTATGGGGATTATTAAAACTCATGTTATGGTAAAAAGCAAGATTACTTATTTATTAACGATAGGAAGTATTATTGCAATAATATTTGTAAGAGATATTAAAACTCAAAGTATCCAAATGATACAAAGGGATGTTTTGAGTGGAAGATTTATTAATTTACCTGGACATTGGTGGAAATATGAAAGTAGTATGTTGCATGCAATAATAGGAGTAGTGGGTATAGGTCTTCTTGTTATATTATTACCAGCGATTGTAGGAGCAATAGTATCCAATTTAAATAAATGTAATAATAGTATGGCATATTATATTACATGGATATTAAGTATTTACATACTGAGTAAATTTGCATTGGGAATAATATCAGGGTGTGGATATTTTGAAAATATGTTTGTTAGTATACCTTTTATTTCATATGGAGGTAGTAGCCTAATTGCTGACTATATATTAGTTGGTATATTTCTTTCTATATGGCGAAGAAATATCTTTTTAAAAGATGAATTTAATATAACTATATAATTTTACATACATTCTTATGTTTTCTACTCATTGCACTTGTGGCTTATGACAACCGTTGAGAAAGTATTATGAAGACCCATTAGGATATTTGAAGTGCACCCAAAATGTTAGACAAAATACAACTAACATTCGGAGGTGCATTTTTATGTGTAGTAATTTAAAGCAAGGGAGGTAGACATATTTATTAATTGCTACTTGTTAAAGAAGAGGTTGAAAAAAGTAAAAAAATAATATAGAATTAAGAAAAATGTCGAATTAAGGAGGATTAATATGAATTGTCCAAAATTTAACAGTGAGGTTTTACAGTCATTAATGAAGTACACTCTAAAGGAGCTAAACTTTGGAAACTTTGGTTGTGTGGATTCTTAGGACTTTGTGGTGCTGGTAAAACAACTATTGAGCAATACTGGGTGTGCAAGATGCACAGGCGTTTTACTTGGGTACATTGTAGCGTTAGTTACCTTCATGAGAAGTGCATCGTATAAACTATATATGTTTATGTGCATACCAATGCTGATTGATTGGTTAGTACAGTACCTTAAGATTAGAAAGTCTAATAACACTAGACGTTTTTTTACTGGATTGTTATGTGGATATGGTGTCTTGAAAATTTGCTTAAGAGTAATATTTTCGTTTATAAAAATTATAGTAAAGCAACTTAAGTACTGAAATGGCCTATATCTGAGTACATATTTATCCTGAGTAAAAAAATAGCGTGTAACCTTTAACTAGTAAGGTTACACACTATTTTTATATTCTCCATAATGTATTTTTATTAGACTCCATGAACTAAACTTTGAAACTAATGTATATATTTCATTAATATAATATGTCGTATAAGTGGAAGTTTAGAATACATTGGATGTGATTAATAAAGAGGGGGTAATAGAGTGAAAGGTGTAAGGGGAAGTTTGAGACTGAAATTAACGATTTGGTTAACTGCACTATTAATTTTGATAATGTTAGCAAATTTGATTATTTCGACATCTAAGCTTAAGGCAAAGGCTTACGAAACTTATGGAAAAGAGGCACTATCTATTACCAATGTGACAGCAACGATTATTGATGGGGATGCTTTTGAGGAATTAGTAATATCCCAGGATATGACAGCATCTAATTATAAGACATTAAGAGCTCAATTGGAACATATTAAAAAGACCGCAGGTTGTACGTATTTGTATACCATGGTGCATGTTTCAGGTGATGATTTTATGTATATTGTAGATGGGGATGAAAATGAAGAAAGCTTTGAACCATTAGGTGCCATCGAAAATATTGCAGAATATGATTCAGTTATTAGATATGCCATGCTCAATAATAAGCAAGATTTTTCTAAACTAGAATATACGCAGGAGTATGGCTACTTGGTATCTGCCGTCTCACCTATTACAAATAGTAGTGGGAAAGTAGTTGGGTTAGTGGGGTGTGATTTTAGGCCTATGCATGTGGCAGAAGAGTTGCAGCAGATGTTATGGCAGAGCAGTATAATCAATATAATGATTATACTTGTAGGCATAGGAATTTTATTTATTATTTTAAGTAAAATGTTAAAGCCTCTAGATGAAATAACCAAAGACTTAGACTGTATGGCAAACTTGGATTTAAGCGTTATGACTGAAAGAGTACATACAGGGGATGAATTAGAGACTATTTCAAAAGGTGTGGAAAAAGTTAGAGTTGAGCTTAAAAGGATGATTATGAACATTAGTGAAGAAGTAAGTCAGATTGATACGCAAATGAATGAGTCTACATACTATTTAAATCATATTAAAGAAAAGCTTATTAGGTTATCTAAGGCAACTGAAAGTATTTCTAGCTTTATGGAAGAAACAGCGGCATCCACAGAAGAATTAAATGTAGCTTCAAAAGAGGTTATAACTGCCTCAGAGCATATAGCAGAAAAAGCACTACAAGGGGTACAACGTGTAGATGGGATTCATCAGCGTGCAATTCAGACAAAGGAAGATGTTTATATTGCACAAAAACGTACAAATGAAGTGATACAGCTTTCTAAAATACGATTACAAACAGCTATAGAACGTTCTGTAGTTGTCAAGGAGATTCATGATCTTTCAACGGTAATTATGAGTATTTCAGAGCAAACGAATATACTTGCCTTAAATGCTAGTATAGAGGCTGCAAGGGCAGGAGAAAGTGGCAAAGGCTTTGCAGTGGTTGCAGAAGAAGTACGTCGTTTAGCAGAACAATCAAGAGATACAGTTATTGAAATTCAAAAGACATCTAAAGATATTTTAAGCATGGTAGAAAGTTTAATTGATAGTGCTTCAGAACTTGTGGATCTTGTAACCAATGATATTGGGGCAGACTATGAAAAGATGTTGACAGTAGCAGATAGCTATAGTGATGATGCCCAGTATGTAGAAGAGGTGATTTGTGACTTTAGTACCACAACTCGGCAGCTCTTTACTACCATTCAAACAATGGCAAGTCATTTTGATGAGATTGCTACAGTTTCTGAGCAAAGTGCGACCCATACGAGCCAAATTGCTATAGAAGTAGTAGAAATAAATGACCATATAGATGGAATTATTAACCAGGTAACAGATACTGTTCATACTAAAGATGACTTAAAAGAAGAAATAGCAATTTTTACAGTATAATAGCAAAGATGAGGTCATTCCTAATAAATTATTTTTAGAATTTATTAGGAATGACCTCTCTCAGTATCTTTGGTAAAAGGTGCATTATGTGTTCCAGTAGCAATAGTAGAATAACTATTTTACTGGAATTTTTGCTTCATCAACTTTAGCCATTATTTCATCATTATAGTAATATGTATAATCACTATCTTTATAATTACTTATATATGGACTTCTACTAATATCTCCTATTAAATGCTCAGGTACAATTTCTGAACCTTTAGGAGATAGTATACTTACCCTTGAACAAAAAGTTTCTCTAAAAGAAGCTATATCTTGATCAGGATCTGGCTGTGCCATATAATTCTGTTGGAATCCAATAAAATGTGTTTCTTCTATAGTTGGGAATTCCCCAATTTCTCTCACTATTCCTCTAGCCCCTAAATCCCAATTAATAGCATTGTCTTGCTTGTTTATATGTTCACTTACATCTCCAGATAATTCCTTATACCACTTACAAACTGCTACTCCATTTTCTATTTCCATATAGGCTATACTACTAATGTCCAAATCTCCTGACGGATCACTTCTCATAAAGAAATAGTTAGTTTTCTTATTTAATGGAAATATATATTTTACGCTTCTTCCACCTCCTATACACATATTTTCTTCCATTATTTGTGGTGATACTAATTGTGGTAATGCTAATTGGGCAAAACGATAAGTTGTTAAATCATCACTTTTTAGTCCTTGCAAAGCCTTGTAAGTAATGTGTTCACTATTATATGCATTTACGTAGTGATACTCCTTATTATAACTTACTATACCATCAAAAATTTCAAAGATATTTCTAAGTGGTACATAAGCAAGTTGTTGCCCTTTTTCATCTTTATGAAGTATTATCTGATTTTCTAAAGTAAACTTCTCTTCATTTAGAATCCCTTCTCTTTCCCCAATATTTACCTTGAGTAACTGATTACCTTTTGTAACTACAACACTTTTATTCTTACTATCATATGCAACCTGTGCCCCTAATTCTTGTCCAACTAGTCTAAGTGGTACATAAGTTGTGTCATTCATCATTACAATTCCTGCATCTTCACTTTCTCTACCATTGATAAAAAACTTCGTACTCTCCTCTTTGGCATATATCGCACTTGATAGACTAATAAACACACCTAATCCTATTAGCGCAGATCCAAAAGACTTCTTTTTCATATTATTTTCTCCCCATTCTATATCGTATTAATTAATTCATTATTAATATAACATATTATTATATTGATTAATATATTTTTTATTTTCTGTATATTTTTAGTGGTATTTAACCTAATGTTTAATCCTCTATTATAACGATAATGAATATGATGACTCTATTGTAGAAACACCACAAGGAGGAAATCTATCCCCATTATTGACAAGTATTATGCAATCATATTAAGACCCCAATATTTATGATAGAGCCTAAAAAACTAGACCAAATGCACTAATCCATGTATAGCAGTGTGAGTTGTGCTGTAAGGGATTTGTTGTTAATAAGTATATGCTAAAATAATAATTAAAAATTGAGAAAATATATACAATTATACAGGTGTTTTATATAATGATTTAGACAAAGTAAAATAGGGGGATGAAAGAATATGAAAGAATTTGGCATGACAGTAGGTCCTATAATAGCTTTTATAGCTAGCATTGTTTTTGTAGGTGTAGGAGTCAGTAATATTCATATACAGCATAAAAAGGGGCTTTGGCTTAGGGGAGCTGGGGTAAATCTAGGGATGATTATTATTGGAGTAGGATTAATTATCTCATTTTTAGGTGTTACAAGGATGAAAATGGATTTATCCCTTATGTCGCGTTATGATGGGGGGCGTGGGCTAAGGTTTGAATGGATTGAGGGAGGTTTTATGTGGTTCGTAGTAGGTATAATTCAGATGTTTTTAGGTGAAATAGAAGAGAAGTTGATAGCTTATATTACCTGTAACACCAAAATTCAGGCAAAGGTAACGCGTATAGATGAGAAGCTTGGTGGAAAAGGGAAAAAGTGGTATGCACCTGTTTTTAGTTTTACATACAATGGAAAAGATTATGTAGATGTAAAAGGATGTCATTGCAGCTCAAGGCGTAGTTTAGACTTTGAAATGGGGCAAACATATGATATATGTATCTATGATAGTAATCCAAATTTAACCTACTATCAAAGGTGTATTCAAATTGAGGATGTGATATTGCCTGCAATATTTATTTTAGTGATAGTATTACAGTTTAGTAACTAAGACAACTGGAAACGTGGACGATTTGTAAATGTAGATTTTCAGTTCGTAGACAAATGATAAAAAATGCTTTTGTAGAAAATACAGTTTCTTTCAAAGAAGTGACAAGCATATGCAAGTCGTTAAATGACAAACAAATAGCTATTATTCTTGAGGCTATTGAAGAAATAACTAACAAAGAATTAATACAAGTTGATGCAGATTATTTACTATTTGCAGAGGGTTATATTTTGTCAGATGATAATTCTTGTAAGAGAGAGGCATCAAGAATAGTAGGAAATCTGGCAAAACGATTCCCTGATCAACTTAACACAAGTATTAAAAGTTTATTAATAAATACTAATAATGAAAGTACGGTTGTTCGCTAGGGAAGTGCATATGCATTATCTAGAATTATTGTACTTCCCCAATTTGCATCAACAGACTTGTTTAATGAAATCAGTATTATTTGTGATATAGAACAGGAAAATGGTGTTAAAAATCAATATTTAAAATCTCTAAAAAAAGCGTCAAAATTAAGAGGATAGACAGGAAATTTTATAATGTTTTAGAAGGTGTTCACAAAGGTTTTACCAACCTTTAAAATAGGAAATTTACGGAAGATGTACAAACAAATTTTGGCGTACCATCTTACATATTTACTACAGAAAAATGGTAATATACTATCAATCTATGAGGTGATACAATAATGAAAAAAATAAATATTACTCTAGTGATAATAGCTTTAATAGTAGTAGCTTTGTTCAGTTATTATAAGTTCTTTAGTATTGGAGGTAAAATTATCAAGATTGAGGCCAATCCTGAAAGAGGATTTAATTTTGACTATTACGTATATCTTCCATATGGAGTGAAAGAAGGTAACAGTACTTACATTCTTGTTGAACCCAATAATGGAGGTAGAGTGAGTGATGATCATACAATTCATGAAAAAGATGCTCTTCATTTAATCAAATATGGAGGTTGTCATAAAATAGCTGATAGGCTAAAGACCCCATTACTTATTCCCGTTTTTGATAGGCCTGAGAGTAATTGGAAAATGTATACTCATGCATTGGATAGAGATACGCTAATGAATAACAAGGGTGATTTAGCAAGAATTGATTTACAATTAATAAAAATGATAGATGACTTAAAGCAGAGGCTAAAAGATGATAAAATAATAGTTAATGACAAAGTACTCATGAATGGATTTTCTGCCTCAGGAAATTTTGTTAATAGATTTACACTATTACATCCTGAAATGATACAGGCTGTAGCTTCAGGAGGAGTAAATTGTATGCCAATTATTCCGCAAGCAGAATTGGAAGGGCTGAAATTGATATATCCAATTGGTACATATGATATTAAAGAAATAACAGGGAGTGAATTTAATTTAGATGCTTATAAACAGGTACCTCAGTACATTTATATGGGCAATTTAGATGATAATGATACATTACCCTATGAAGATGCATTTAGCGATGATGAGAGAGAATTGATAATAAAATTATTAGGTAATGATATGCATGGACGTTGGGAAAAAGCAAAGGATGTGTATTATCAACTAGGTATTCTCGCTGAGATGATCATGTATGAGGGAATAGGGCATGAAATCAATGATAATACTATAGAAGATGTTACAAATTTTTTTCTAGATAATACAAGATACTAAAGGTATGTGTATATTTAATGGAGAATGAAGGTGTCCGATTTAATTTGTTTTAATTATACCTTATGAACATGGGTTTGGCTCACAAGAGGAAGTTGATATCTTTGGTTTATTACTTGGCAATAGTATTGTTAATGAAAACTTATTTTAACCTTGTATTGATGCAGTTATAAGAGATTATCAGGAAATATGTTGGTTTAAACTTGAACCCAATGGATGCAAAGCTATGTCTCGCATTAATAGAGAGAAAATGTGTTTGTCAATATTATGCCGAAGTCTATAAGCTGTTTTGTAATGAAATGAACATTTCCTGTATTATATTTAGAATGCCATAAATTTTAAGCATATAATTTAAGTGATAGAAGTACCATAAAAGAGATGATTTTTGAACTGACCCCAATAAGTTAGACCTATAAATCTAACTTATTGGGGTCACATCATTTCTATAAAATAAAATCATCACTTCTATCATGTAAGGCTTTTATAAAAATGAATTGATATAAAGAATTTAAAAAGCTTAATAGTGATATAATTAGCCTAATTTATGAGAAAATAATGAAGGATATTGAGAGATTTAATAAATATGAAAATTTGATAATGTATAAGGGGGAGGTGGAGTATCAAGCAAAATCATGAATAGTCGTAGAAATAGATTGACATTTCGGAAAAATAGAGTATAGTAAAAATGAATGACACATCATTCATTTTTGAATAATGGAAGGGAGGAATTAATATTGGCTATATATCCTATGGAGATTCAGGATCAGTTAAATTACTTCGCTTTAAAAATCAGTAGTCAAATGCTCCACTGTGTACTATATTTTGAGGAATGTCTGGATGAAAGGATTATGATGAAAGCAGTTCGCCTATCTTTGAAAATGGAACCTATTTTGGGGTGTTGCTTGATTTTCAAGGACAAACAGCCTTTTTGGGAAAGTAGAGAAGATATGGATCAATTGGAGTTTTGTGAGGTTATAAAAACTCAAAATGTACAGAAAGATTTAGAACAGTTTTTAATAAAACCTATTGATTCAGAGAAAGATACTCTTGTACAAGTTAAAATTTTTAGAGACTTGGATACTCGAGACTGCTTATGTATTAAGATAAATCATGTTGTTTGTGATGCAGGAGGATTAAAGGATTATGTAGGTTTATTAGCAAAATTATATACGACATTAGTTGATGGTATAGAACCTAAGATTCATAAACCTGAAGCTGTTGAACGAGGACAGAATCAATTTATCAATACATTGCCCACCCAATTAAAAGCTACATTGGGAGAAAAAAGTAAAAACTTTATGCAATCTACCTTACCGAACTGGTCATTCCCTTCACAAGGATATCATACTACTCACCCTGCTTTTGTTCTAGAGAGGATAAATGGTAATCAGTTTATCAAATTAATAAACATGGCCAAACAGCATAATGTAACTATTAATGATTTATTACTAACTGCTTTTTGTCTCACATTGAAGAAAGAAGGAAATCATCCATCAGATCGACCAATAATCATCCAAGTGCCTGTGGACTTACGCAGGTATCTTTCTGATAAAAAAGCACTAGTATGTAATCTTACGGGTGCTGAATATATAAAAGTCATAGTAAAGGATGATGAAGGATTTTTTGATGTTTTGATCAAAGTTAGGGAAGCTATGAATTTCATAAAAGTCAACTATCCAGGGCTGACCAGTGCCTTTGCCCTAAATAACTTGTCTCAATTAGACTTTACTCAGGCTAAAACACTCATGCAGAGTGGCATGGAAAAATCAATTCAATATAATGTATCTATTCCTTTATTAACGAATATGGGGATTATTCCAGATGATAATAAGAAATATGGAAACTTAACTGCAGTTGATGGTTATCTCATAAGTCCAATGATGTATTCTCCAGGATTAATGGTGGGGGTTAGTAGTTTTGAAGATACCTTGACTTTGTCAGTTGGATTTTATGAGGATTCTGTGAAAAGAGACACCATGGAAAAATTACTAAAGGGAATTGGTATGGAGCTTAAGAAAGTTTCTTGCTCTTGATTACTGAGAGGATAAGAATTATACATAAATGAGTAAGTAAATGGTAAATTTTTCGTATGATAGAGGTGATTTTATGAATAATAAAAAATCTAATAGTAACGAGGAACGTAAGGAAGAAAAGAGAAGGCTCATTTTCCATGCAGCTGCACACGTATTTATTCAAAAGGGCTATCATAAAACTACGGTAAAAGATATAGTAAATAGGGCGGGAGTTTCAGTTGGTACTTTTTACTTATACTTTGATAACAAAGAAGACATCTTTGAAAAAATTTTTGATGCTGTAACTGACATCCATGCTACAATTTCCAATCAAGTAAACCAGGATGGAGAATATAGTGTTATACAATGTTTTTGCAGAGCAATAACAGCTTCTCTTTGGACTTTTGAGCAATATAAAGAACTCACTCGTATTATGATAATTGAAGCTGTTGGTTTAAACCCTAGATTGGAAGAAAAAAGAATAGTAGCAATGAACAAATCGTATATACGTATGGAAAGTATACTCAAGAAACTTCAGGAAAATCATCAAATTAATATCCCAGATCCCAAAATTGGGGCATTAGTATTAGAAGGAGCAAGTCTTAATGTTCGTACTTTTTGGCTGTTAAATGAAATGAATGAGCCATTAAGATCTTATGCTTATGCTTTAAACTTCTTTATTTTACAGGGACTGGGATTAAAGTTTACATCAGATGATATAAGAGATTCTATTGATAAAGTACTAGAAGAGTTAGATAGCTATCCAGACCGGTATGATATATTCTGAAAAATATTTTATCATAAATTTGATATGATGGACATTCTACTGTCCAAGCTACCACAACTCCTTAAATGGTGTAGCATGAGTAATGAGGATTTTACAGAAAAAATCACATAGCTCACTGTTAAAGCGTTTTCTTACAAGAGCTTATCCTAGTTATTTTGCCATGCTTGTCATACTTATTAATTGTGGGTGGCTTCATAAAAAGGAGTGGGCTATACATAGCAGTCCAGTCAAGCTTTCCAGGCTAATGGAGCAATGATATATTGAGTGGGATGGAAACTGGCGATGGCCTACCTATGAGTATGATGAGAGGCAATTTAAAATTTACTAGGGAATTACCCTTGAAGTGCATCCTGCACTGAGGAGCTACAGGCATGCCCTTTGAGGTGATAGCATAGGTGATTAAAAGTGAATAAGGGAGAGCAGGAGTAGAAAAAGGGTCAAGTGACAAAAGTTACTTGGCCCTTTTCGCAGTGTGTGTTAGGACAATAAAAATGATAGTTTTACTCAGGTAAATAGATGCTTATTGACTTTGCTAACAGTCAGGGGAGTATAGGTAAAAGGATTGAACTAATCAAGGAGTGAAATTGTTTGAAGATTTAATATGTGATAAAATGGCATCAAGAAATCAACTCTCATATGACATAAGTGAGATAAAATAGTAGGATATAAAATGAGGAGGATTCAATGAAATTTGAGAAATATATAAATATATTGCCTGAAGTACCAGGGATTCAAGGTAAAGAAGAATATTTTAATTCTAGTATACTTGTGTTGATGACAGAAATTGCGGGAGAAGATTGTTTTGTACTTGAAAGAAGAAACTTAAGTATTTCCCAAGGAGGCGAAATATGTTTTCCTGGAGGAAAGATTGATAAAAGTGACTTAAATGAACTGCAAACATCCCTTAGAGAAACGCATGAAGAACTTGGAATTTTAGAAAGTGAAATAGAAATCATTGGTAGAATGAATACAGTTATTGCCCCAATGGGTGCAACTGTTGATGCTTTTTTAGGATTTGTTGATGAAGTAACTTTAGATCAAATGAAAATAAATAGAAAAGAGGTAGAAGAAGTAATTATTGTGCCAATTTCAGAATTTAAAACTGTTGATAAATACTTTGTTAGAATAGAAATGCATCCTACAACCTTTGATAAAAAAATGGGGCAAGAACTCATTACCTTTCCAGCACAAGAACTAGGATTGCCAGATAAATATACAAAACCTTGGGGAGAATTTAAATATCCTGTCTATGTGTATAAAACAAGTAAAGGAATTATATGGGGAATAACAGCACGCTTTATACATGACGTAATATGTAAGTTAGAGGAGGGGCATGTTAAATAAAGTAAGAAAAAAATGTTAAATGCTTATGAATTAGGATATAATAGAAATACAGAAAGATAGAGGAGACATAGTAGAATGACTGAAGAAATATATTTAAGTAGGCTTGAAAAAGGCATTAAAGTTATGAGAACATATGATATCATGATTCATGGGCAAGGGAATTATAAGACATTGCCACATTATATGAAAGCATTTGGTGATTTCTGTGTGGATTACTTAAAATATAAAGTTATTGTTAAAGTGCCAGAACTTCATCATGCAGAGCGTGTTAGTGAATTATTAAGTGCTTGTAAGGCCAATCATATTGAGGTGGTAAATATGATAGCAGATCACGCTAACTTAATTCAAGATAGTAAAGAGGCAAAATACACAGATGTAGCAGAGTGTATGAAGGTCATGCCAGAAACGACAGGAATTATGACAGGCATTTTAAAAGATTTAAATATGGAAATGTAATAGGATATGGAGAGCATTAGAAATAATAGTTGATAAGTAGACAAAATGAGCCAAGTGATAGGTGTTACTTGGCTCATTTTGTCTACTAGCATCATAAAGTGATAACACCTTAGTGGAGATAGTAGTATAATGACTATATACTGTAGAGAAATGAAAGCAATAGGTGAAATGGAAGGTATCTATACATACTAAAAAATAGAGAAGGTGATTGGGGGACATGATGAAAGACAAAATGCGTTAATTAGACTATGTAACAATAAGTGTATAGTTATACTTTATGTTTTATTTTTAGAAACTAATAAAAATGGATAATCAAGGAGCAAAAGATGAAAATGCAATCAAAGCAAACAGTTCGCGTATGGTTTAATCATTGGTTTAGCACAGCCTATTACATTATTAATCTATTGAAGCAAGATGAACAGATACACTTTTATGTCATTGGTTCTAATGAAAGAAAGTATTCTGTTATTGAAGAAGCTTGTGATGAATGGTATATGGAGCCAGCATATGGCGTAAATGAGGAAGAGTACATAGATTTTTGTTTAGAATTTTGCAAGGAGCATGAGATAAATGTGTTTGCCCCTCGAAGGGGGATGCTAGCCGTTGTTAAAAATCGTCATTTATTTGAAGCTATAGGGGTAAAGATACTGGCAGATCCTGATTATGAAAAGCTTAAGCGATTAAATAACAAAAAAGAAACCTACAAATTTTTTGAACAAATGGGCATAGGTAATGTGCCACCCTATTATGTTGTGAATCATGTAGAAGCTTTTAAAAGAGCTTATGAACGATTAACGAGTCAGTTTAAGAGAGTGTGTATCAAATTTACGGAAGATGAAGGGGCTACAAGTTTTCGTGTAATTGATGATCGCATGGAGGGGTATAATAGTTTATTTACTTATCCAGGAATGAAAATGAGCTATGAAGCTCTTGTAGAAGCCTTAAGCGAACAAACCACCTTTAAAGAACTTATGGTTATGCCTTATTTAGAGGGAGAAGAAGTCAGTATTGATTGTTTAAAAACATCCACAGGCATTATTTATGTGCCACGTATTAAACAAGGTACCCGCATCTCTCAAGTAGAGTATAAAGCAGTTTTTAAAACCCTTTGTGAACAGTTTTATGAGAGAATAGGTTTAGAAGGACCCTGTAATATTCAGCTAAGATACCATGAAGGAATGCCTTATTTATTAGAAGTGAATACCCGTATGTCAGGTGGGATTCAGCAATCTTGTTTAGCAGCTCAGGTCAATATCCCTAATATAGCCATTAATGCATTATTGGGTAATGAGGTGCCATGGGAGTTATGTCAGGAAACGAAACGAATTTCATATAGAGAAGAACCTGTAAGAGTAGGTTAAGAAACAAAAATGTCATTTTAAGTGAAATGCCCCTATCAGTTAGCGTTTTAAGTCTAACGGATAGGGGCATTTCGTATGGATTTTCTCATATATTATATAGATGAAAGAGAGAAGGGAAGTAATACAATAGAAGTATTGAATGAATAGGTAGAAAGAGAGGTGGATGGATTGGAGATAGAAGTTTTGGTAAAAGAGGATAAGAGAATATATACATTAAGCCAAGAAAAACCCGCAAAGGCAGTAGTTCAAATGGGGCTTCCTTTAACAATGGGAATGTTTATTATGGTGCTCTACAATCTGGTGGATACCTTTTTTATAGGACTACTTCATAATGATTACCAACTAGCGGCTGTTAACCTTGCATATCCAGTTGTGATGATCACCATGGCCATTTCCAATATGGTGGGGACAGGGGCTTCTTCATTAATTGCACGGAGTATGGGGGCAAAGGAAATGGAGAAGGCAAGGCATACACTGACAATTGGATTTGAACTGACTCTCATAGGAAGTATAATCATAGCTGCTTTGGGGTTATTATTTTTACCACAACTAGTAGATGGATTGGGGGCAAAAGAAAATACCATATTGTTTACGTCTCAATATGTCAGAGTCATTCTGATAGGTAGTTTCTTTACAATGGGAAATTTTACATTTGGGCAATTATTAAGAAGTGAAGGCTCTGTGAAATACTCAGTCTTTGGCATGATTATAGGAACGGTTACCAATATTATTCTAGATCCTATTTTTATTTTTACTTTTGGGCTAGAGATTACAGGCGCAGCTATTGCTACAGTGATTGGTAATGGGGTAGGGATGCTAGCAAGCCTTATATTTTACATAAACAGAAAAACGATTCTTAGTCCAAGTTTAAAGTTGTTAAAACCAACAGCTGAAATTTTAAAAGAAATCTTTTGGGTAGGTATCCCGGCTACAATGGAGACACTACTAACTTCTATTGCCTATGTGATTAACAATAATCTGGCAATAGCTTATGGAGAATTAACGGTAGCAGCTATGGGTATTGCGCAAAAAATCATGTCCTTTGGTAGCTATATTTATCAAGGATTTGCTGCTGGGGCCCAGCCTATTATGGGGTACAACTATGGTGCAAAGAACTATAAGCGCATGCTGGCGGTTATGAAGGCAGGTATATTGGTGACAAGTGGCATCGAATTAGGTGTCATGTGCTTGTTTGGAATCTTTGCACCAGTATTTATTGGTATTTTTACTAGTACACATGAGGTAGTCGCTATTGGATGCCAATATATAAGAGCCAATATGCTGATTTTATTATTTGTAGGAGCAATTTTTATGAGTCGTTCTACCTTCCAAGCTATGGGTAAACCACAGTATGCCTTTGTTATTACCTTAGTAAGACAACTTTTTCTTTATGTGCCACTATTACTTTTGTTAAATGACCATTTTGGATTTAATGGGATGATCTGGGCGCAGCCCATTACGGAATTAATTATAATGGTGTTTTCTGTGACCTTACTGGCTACTAAGCTAAAACAGTATGAAGGAGGGGTGGAAAAAAGCTGTATAAACCATCCAAAGGATCATGAGGTAAGTTAGAAAATCTATGGTTTTAAATCATCAGTTGCAGGGTTGTTGATTAATTCTCCTTTTTCAGTAAAGCGTGAACCATGGCATGGACAGTCCCAAGTATGCTCAACCTCGTTCCATTTTAAGGCACAGCCTAGGTGAGGGCAACGTTTGGTAGAAAAGGTAAGCAGATTTTTAGTAGCTTCACACATATTGATAAAAAGTTGTGGATGGAGCATGGTCCTATGAGGATCAAAAACAGCAGCATAAGGATGAGTTTTGCCTAGAATCTGGTCGCGGATAAGCATAGCAGAGACCATAGAGGAAGTCATTCCCCATTTATTAAAGCCTGTTGCCACATAAAAACCAGTAGTATGCTTACCATAGAGTCCAATATAAGGCACGTTATCTAGGGTCATGCAGTCTTGGGTGGCCCAGCGATAGCGCTCCTTTGCATGAGGATAATAGTGATGGGCAAAGGCAGATAGTTCTTTCCAGTTACCACCCTTTTTACCTGTACGGTGACCACCCCCACCAAGGAGTAACAAATTGTGTTGATTTCTAAAGGATAGTCCTTTGCCGCTTTCATCTATATATATACCCTCTACATTTTGAGCGTTCTCAAGTGCCAAAACATAGGAACGACTTTGATACATTTTTAAGAAATAAGCACCGTGCTTATTGAGAATAGGAAAATGGGTGGCCATCACAATATGATCAGCGGTAATAAGACCACTATTGGTTTTGGCTGTCCCCACACCCAGTTCTGTAATTTTTGTATGTTCATAGATATGCAGAGATTTTGAAATAGTAGCAATAAATTTTAAAGGATGAAACTGTGCCTGATTAGGAAATTTAATAGCACCTACTGTGGACATAGGTAGGGGAAGCTGAGAGACGTATTCAGCTTCATAGCCAAGGAGGTCAAGTGCCTTAAGTTCCTTTTCTAGTGGCTCACGCTGATTAAGAGAATAGACAAAGGAGTCTTTCACTTCATAGTCACAATCCATCTGCTGGCACAGTTCTCTAAATACATGGAAGGCATCTACATTTGCCTGTAAATACCCTTTTGCTTTTTCAATGCCGAATTCCTTAATGAGCTTGTCATAGATAAGACCATGCTGAAAGGTAATCTTAGCAGTGGTGTTTTGTGTAACACCGCTACAGATAGAATCTGCTTCCACTAAGATATATTCCATATTTGCCTGTTCTAACATATAAGCACAGAGTAGACCTGTTATGCCACCTCCGATAATCAATACATTTGTTTTTGCATTCCCCTCGAGGGGTGGAAAACTGGGAAGCTTTACTGTTTCTTTCCAAAGAGAACCCATACCATAACCTCCAACATTATTAATAGAGATAATTTTTTGTTTAGTATGTACCGATTATTTAATAACATACATTTTAGTCTATACAAAGCAAGATACTATAGATTAAAATGTATTTAATATTTTAAAAAGTAAAAAAAAATATCTCTGTGCTATGAATTTGTAGATCAACTAGGATTGTAGGAGGAGGTTTTTTGGAATGCTACCTGGTATTCATTTCATCTATATGAGTACTCAAGACACAGGACAAATTTTACCTATTGAACTACCAACAGGAATCATTGTTATCATTTTTTACTTGCTATGTAGTGGAGTTGTTTTCTGTAACATAAAAAAGTCAGCAAAATAGCTTTAGCACTAGATGGATTTAAAAAAACATGATGCATAAAAGAAAGAGGAATAGAATAGATGACGGCGATAGATAAAGAGTGGAAGAGACTGTTAAAACAGGAACGAAAGTTTATTGAAAGAAGATTAGAGAAAAAGGAATCTATTTTAAATCAAAAGCTAGCAGAAAAGATACCTGATAAACTGCAAGAAGCACTTCATACAGCTTTTTATAAGGCTTTTGCCATGATCTTTGAAAAGGGGACAGGCTTTATTGAAAAAACGTATAAGCGTGAAGCGATTGAACAGGACTATAAAATAGGACAGTATGCAGTAGAGATGAAACAAAATAAAAAAGCACTTCGTTCCCTTAGTAAGAATGCCAGTTATTCAGGCATGGGAAATATGGCCTTATCTGGTGTAATGGGCATAGGTATGGGGGCATTAGGAATAGGTGTTCCTGATATCCCTGTTTTTACTGGAATGATTTTTAAGAGCATTTATGAGATTGCCTTACGCTATGGTTATAATTATGAAACACAAGAGGAACGTACATATATTTTACTTTTAATACAGGGAGCTGTTTCTTATGGAGAAGCCCTCAAGGAAATTGATCAGGAAGTGAATTCTTATATAGAAACGGGGCAGTTTATAAGAAAAGATGAGAAGGAAGAACAGCTCAAAAAAGCTGCAGCAGTTCTTTCTAAGGAACTGCTATATATGAAGTTTTTGCAAGGGATACCTATTGTAGGGGTGATAGGTGGTGCATATGATGTGATTTATATGAAGCAAATAACAGAATATGCAGAACTCAAGTATCGCCATCGTTATCTTTATGAACAAAACAAAGGATAATCAAGATATGACGTTACTTGCCTTTGGCAAAGACTATGATGTTTCTAGAGGGTGATAGAAAAAATAGGCCGCTAAACGTTACCAGGATTACTATACCTATTTAGAAGAAAAGAGTAAGGATTTTCATAATGAAGTTAATCAAATTCCACAAGAGTCATTCTATCTTTCGTCTGTGAGTCATAAGAACTAGGGAAAATATATAGTATTGACCCTTACGCGCCGTGATAGTATAGAATAAGAAAAAATGATAGAACGAATGCTTAATAAATAAGGATCCATACTATTATTTTTGGAAAATAGAGAAGGTGGTGGATAGATGCGTACAGTAAAAGAAGTTGCAAGATTAACTGGAATTAGTATAAGAACATTACAATATTATGATGAAATTGGAGTGTTTGAGCCTACAGAAGTGAATGAAGTGGGTTATCGCTTATATGATGATCATGCACTTGAGAAGCTGCAACAAATCTTGTTTTTTAAAGAGTTAGATTTTCCGTTGAAGGATATTAAAGAAATAATGGAAACGCCTAATTACAATAAGTTAGAAGTATATAAAAAACAGAAAAATATATTGAGGACTAAAAGGGATAGATTAAATAGACTATTAGAGCTTATAGAAGAATTAGAAAGAGGGGAATCTAATATGAGTTTTAAAGAATTTGATATGAGCGAGTATATTGAAGCACTAGAGGCATTTAAAATAAATAATACAGAAGAAGTTATTAGATATTGGGGAAATATAGATAAGTTCAATGAATTTATTGAGAAGGTTAAGAAGGATGAATCAAGTGTAGCAGAAATGGCTATCAAGCAATTTGGTTCTATTCAAAAATATACAGAGGCTATGAAATATAATTTGGAGCATTTTTCTGAGTTAATGGATAAGCTCAACAAGCAAAATGAAAATAAAGAGGAGATATTAGAGAAAAATGAGGAGTTGTTTCGAAGGTTGACTGCTGATATGAGTAAAGAAGTATCCTCAGAGGAGATTCAGAAAATAGTACAAGAAATTGTAGAATTTACAAATAAAACAAGTTCGGGTATAAATATGGGAGAAGGCTATTGGGATTTAGTTATTGAAATATACAAGAAGGAGGAGGTGAGAAAGTGTAATGATAAAAAGTATGGAGAAGGAGCAACAGATTATATTGCTAGAGCGCTAAAGTACTATTTAGGTTAATTGCTGTTCTTAAATCTTAAGGAGAAAGAGAAAGGCATATGAGGCTTGAATCAGTATTAACATTTATGAATGATAATAACTAGGAAACTGGACCTTAAAGAGGGAGGAAGCGTTTGATATAGATAAGGAGGCGTGAGATGTAAGACACAGATAGTGATGTAGAAATGAACACAAACATTATAAAAGATAAAATCAAGAGGCATAGCTATAGGTGTAATTTACATATTGCTATGCCTGTTACTATTTACTTAGTATGGATAGATATATGAAATAGGCTTGAAGTAATAAATATCAGAAAGAATAAGGGAATACCATGTTTCTTATTAGATAAAGATTATTAAATAAATAGAGTAGACAATATAACTTATATATTTAAATTAATTGAATATAAAGAAAATAAATGTTATAATTTGTAATATAAGAAGAACATGTAGCTGAGAGTATTTCTGGTTTTGGCAAGCAATTGAGGCATATAGCCATGGAGGGATTACATGAAGAAAAGAATAGCTATATTTGCAAGTGGCTGGGCAGGTGAATATTTACGAGAAGTTGTCACCGGAGTTTTACAGGTTGCAAAAGAAGTAAATATGGATGTTTTTTCTTTTCTTGGCTTTTCCAGCACAACTGAAAATAATCAATCTAACAGTGCAGAAATGAATATTTTTAGATTGCCAGACTTATATGACTTTGATGGAGCCATTATTATGGCAAACACTTTTATTATGGAAGAAGAAAGAAGCTTTATTTTTGAAAAGATTATAGAAACAGGAATACCTGCCATTAGTGTAGATTATAAGTATGATGGAGTTACATCCATTACTACGGATAATTATTATGGTATGTTTGAGCTAGCAAACCATATGTTTGGAGAACATGGTGTTAGAAGTGTGGTTTTTATGGGCGGATATGAGGGACATCCTCAAAGTAATATAAGATTTCAAGCAGTACAAGATGCAGCCCATGAAAATGGAATAATAGTGTCTCCAGAAAATATTATTTATGGGGAGTGGGTAAGTGACAAGGCGAAAGAGCAGGTAGAGCAATGGTTAATGATAAATAAGCAGCTACCAGATGCTTTTATTTGTGCAAATGATATGATGGCTATAGGTGTATGTGACTTTTTAAAAGAACGGGGTTATTGTATTCCAAAAGATGTTATCGTTACGGGTTACGACGGGATTGAACTTGGAAAGGTATATGACCCTTCTATTGCTTCTGTAAGTCATGAATGGTTTAATATGGGCATTATGGTAATGAAAAATTTGCTGAATAAAATAGAAGGTAAAAATCAAGATGCTCTTGAAACAATGAAGACTAAGTTTGTGCCAGGAGAGAGTTGTGGTTGCTATTTGGATAAAGGAAAAGATAGAACTAAATTAGCGCATGGCAATACCCATACGTTCCAAAAATATCAAGCATGTGATACTCATTTTAGAAATATATATTTAGCTGTTAGAAAAGCTGAGGATGTGGATACCATATATCACAAATTTAAAGATTTCTTTACAGCTGAGTGCTGGATGGAAGGTAAAGATTTCATGCTTTGTCTTGAACAAGAATTTTTTAATATTGAGGAAAAGGATGACAATTTACCTGTAGAAGGATATGGCAAAAAAGTAGATGTAATCAGCTCTCTAAAAGATGGGATAGCTAGGCCACATGAAGTTTTATCACTTAAAGAAGCCATGTTTCGTGTTGCTAAGGAAAAACAGGAACCAGGAATGTACCTATTTATACCATTGTCTAGTGAAGGAAAGAGTTATGGATTTGCTATGATGACTAGAAATATGGATATTATTCTTGAAAATCAACTATATATTTGGACGAGACATATGAATCAATGTTTAGAGCAAGTCCGCCGTAATATGAGAATAACTGATTTGATGAAAAAGTTAACAAGACTTTCTGTTACAGATGAACTTACAAAGGTATATAATCGGGCAGGTTGTGAAAAAATAGCTTATCCTAGGTTAAAGGAGTGGAAAGAATCAGGTAAAACCATAGTCGTTATGCTTACAGATATTGATAGAATGAAAGTAATCAATGATCAGTTTGGACATGCAAGTGGAGATTTGGCACTTCGTATCGTTGCTGGAGTATTAAGGACACAAGTTCCTTCAGAATGGATTGTGGCACGTTTTGGCGGAGATGAATTTTTTGTTGGTGGGAAAGTAACCCCTACCATGGATTTAAATACAATATTAGAGGATATTAATAGAAAACTTGAAGAAGAAGTAAAAGAGCATCATATTCTGTTTGAACTAAAAATTAGCTTAGGTTATAAGGTAATTGAACCAGATAGTAATATGAGCGTGGAAAAGGGACTTCAGGGTGCTGATGAACTCATGTATGATATAAAGAAATGTCATCATGAACAAGCTGATAGCAGAAGGTATTAAATTTCATAAGTGCATATTTGATGTTTATATAAAATTTTTTTGATGTTAACTAACTACTCAATGTAGCATAGGGGAACAGAGTAATAGATAAATGAGTAATAGGGCTTCTTTAGGAAGCCCTATTACTCATTTACCCCTTTGTTGCTCCAGTTGAAACCCACTGATTATTAGTAGCAGATTTTTGAGCTTTGTCATGGAAATAGTTAACACCTTCACTACTGATGTTACCACACCATTGATTATTAGTAGCAGATTTGAGTGCTTTGTCATGAAAATATTGAGTGCCTTCGGTAGTTACATTTTCACAACAATGATGTTCACAACAGTCATGTGTTGTTGCTTTCTTTTTTGCCATAATTCTACCTCCTAGACAATACAAAATTGAGTACATGAATAGTATGAGCTAGGAAAAAAATAAAATTCAGGAATAAATTTGAAGCTAGTAATAGAAATGAGATATTTTAAGTTATTTTTAGTTATTATGTGAGATTTTAGTGATAAGATACTACATTTTTAGACAAAAATATTTATTATAAAACTAAAATATAAAGAAAATATATAATTGACTGTTTTTTTGTTATATATTATCATAGAGATATCATTTAAATTAGGAGGTTTCACATGATTAAAGAAAGAAATTTAGCATTATGTATTATTTTCTCAATTATTACTTGTGGCATTTATGGGATTTATTGGTTTGTATGTATAACAGATGATGTAAGTACAGTTTCCGGTGAACATTCTACATCTGGGGTAATGGCTTTTGTATTAACGGTTATTACATGTGGTATCTATGGATTAATCTGGGCTTTCAAAATGGGTGAAAAGCTAGATGTTGCTAAACAAAAACGTGGTATTCCAGCAAGTAATGGAGGGATTCTCTACTTGATTTTATTTATTTTTGGTGGCATTATTGCCTATGCACTTATTCAGTATGAACTTAATAAATTAGCAGCTTAATGATTTAGGGAAATATGAAAAGAGCTTTAAAGGTTTTACTATTTTTTATGGGTTTAATTGCTATAGGATTAGGATATGCTATTTGGTGTCAAGCTAGTTCATTACATATTCCATGTTTGTTTCATCTTGTGACAGGCTGGTATTGTCCAGGATGTGGGGTGACACGCATGTGCTTAGCTTTATTGGAATTAGATTTTAGGTCTGCTTTTCATTATAATAAAGCAATAGTGATACTACTTCCTTTTTATTGTTTTTTAGGCATACGCTACACTATAAAGTATATTAAAAGTGGGTATATTAAGCCATCTAAATGGGAAAACATAGGAATGATTATTTCTATTATAATATTAGTAGTCTATGGGTTTGTAAGAAATATTTTACCGTATACATACTTTTAAGTCTCTAAGATTACAACTCTATTTAGATGTAGAAAATCAGAGAGCTGCCTAAAGTAAGAGGGGTACATAAAAACAAAGTAGAATAGAAAGAGAAGAGGTGGGGTTATACAATTCGTCATAAGATACATTGTATAACCCCACCTTTTAAACAAAACGCAACTTACCTATGCTAATGCAAGAGGAATTAATAAAGTATTATTATAGGAGAGGATGAATTAAATAGGGTAAAATGTGATTAAAGATATGATAACAGAGAAACAAGAGTGGGTAAGGATTATATCTTAGGTATGGGTTATATTGGCATTGGAC
This sequence comes from Bacillota bacterium, assembly GCA_023436395.1. GTDB lineage: Bacteria > Bacillota > Clostridia > Lachnospirales > Cellulosilyticaceae > Cellulosilyticum. The sequence continues at coordinate 42,795 of JAEZJJ010000033.1, forward strand.
ATAATGAGTAAAAACAAGTTAAAGAGGATAGCAATGGATTATACAAAAGAAGAAAAATTAATAAGTCACATCATCCAAATGATGAAAGCAAAGGCGATGAGTGAGTCTAAATACCAAATCACTAAAAGGTCAGCCCATGCCAAGACTTTAGCAGTGTTAAAAGGACATTTAAAAATAGAGAGTAAGCTACCTAATTCACTAAAGACAGAACTTTTTAAGGAAGGGGCCATTTACCCAGCGATTATTCGCCTTTCTAATTCTAGCGTTAAGGATAAGAAAGATTTTAAAAAGGATGTAAGAGGTTTTGCCATCAAACTCCAAGTCAAAAATCAAATACAGGATTTGATACTAGTGAGTACAAAGCATATGCCTCTTCGTCATATGGAGGGATTTGAAGCAGCACTTTGCATACTTAATGGTGTCAATCCTATAGCTTCAATGATTCGTCTATTAAAGAACATAAGATGGTCTGAGCTTATAAAATTGATTCTTACTAGAAAGCATGAGACAAGTCCTTTAGATATTTCTTATTATAGTATGACACCTTATGCATGTAATCAAGAAGTAGTCAAATATAGACTGATGCCTACAAGCCATTATCATAGCCACAAGCCTTTTTATTTATCAGCTACCTATTTGAGGGATAATATGAAAAAACACTTAAATGCCCATAGAGTAACCTTTGACCTTATGGTACAATTACAAAAGCCAGGGATGTCTATAGAAGATGTATCATCCACTTGGTCTGAAAGAGAATCTCCCTTTATAAAAGTGGGAGAATTAATGATTAAGCCACAACAATTTGATACACCTAAGAGGTGGTCTATGGGAGAAAAACTTTCTTTTTCTCCAGGCAATGCCTTGATCAATCATCGACCTATAGGGGCACTGAATAGGGCGAGGGTTAGAATTTATAAAGAAATGGCTCAGTTTCGCAAAGAAAGAAATAAAAACACCTTATAAACTACCAATAAAAGTTAAGTAGATTAAGCCCCATACTTTATAAAATTTAGAGTAGGGGCTTGATGCTCTTGATTAATTGAGCTATTATAGGTAGAATTTGAGAGGACTAGACTTATTAAAGGAGACAGCAAATGTATTTTGTAACAGTGGAAGAATTATTGAGCGATTTGGAACTAGAAAATTTAACTCCCCATATTCCTTATAAAGATAGAAAAATTACTGAGTGTGATGTGAATAGACCAGCCTTGCAACTTGCAGGTTTCTTTAATTACTTTGATCCTTCTAGATTACAAATTATAGGTAAAGTAGAAAGTACCTATCTAAAAGAGATGGAAGATGAAGCAGCACGTCATATGAGTATTAAAAGATTAATGGATTATAAAGAGATTCCATGTATTATCGTATGTCGCAAAGAAGTACAAGTTGATCCGTATATGATTCAGTGTGCAGAAGAAAGTGGTATTCCTATTTTTAAGTCAGTTTTACCAACGAGTACACTTTTAGCGGAAGCTAATAGATGGCTTCAAGAAAAATTAGCACCTCGTATGACTTTACATGGTATCTTATTAGATATCTATGGTGAAGGTGTCCTTATCATGGGAGAGAGTGGAATTGGTAAGAGTGAGGCCGCTCTTGAACTTGTAAGGCGAGGACATCGGCTTGTAGCAGATGATGCAGTAGAGATTAGGAAAATGTCAGAAAAAATCCTACTTGGAACAGCACCTGAAATGACACGCTATTTTATTGAAGTAAGAGGGATAGGGATCGTAGATGTGAAACAACTTTTTGGTGCAGGAGCTATCAAACAAAAGAAAAATATTGATTTAGTTGTGAAATTGGAACATGATTCAGTAGGGAAGATACAAGATCGCTTAGGATTAGAAGATGAAACGGTAGAAATCTTAGGAACGCCGTTACCCCTTAATACGATTTTTGTACGTCCTGGGCGCAACATTGCTATCTTGTGTGAAGCAGCAGCCGTTAACTACAGAGAAAAGAAAATGGGATATAATGCAGCAGAAACCCTTGCTCAAAGGGTAAGAGATAATATTGCTAAGCAAACTCAAACATAAAGTAAAGGAGTTATAAAAGATGAAAAAATTATTTATTCAGTATCCAAAATGTACAACCTGTAAGAAAGCACTTAAATATTTAAAGGATCATGGTATTGAGATTGAAGATAGACACATTGTGGAAAATAATCCAACAGCTGAAGAACTAAAAGAATGGCTAGATAAAAGTGGTTTACCCATTAAGAAATTCTTTAATACATCAGGTGTTTTATATAAAGAAATGCAGCTTAAAGATAAAGTGGGACAAATGACAGAGGAAGAAGCATTAGCTCTTTTAAGTACTAATGGCATGTTAGTAAAAAGGCCACTCCTTATTACAGAGAATCAAGTTTTAGTAGGCTTCAAAGAGGCGGAGTATGAAAAGTTAAAAGGCTAATGAAATGGCAGCAAAAAACCTGTAAATGAGATCAATCATTTACAGGTTTTTTGCTGCCCAGAAGGCGTTTGATTGGGTGATATTAAGTGGAGAGTGAAAGTATAAAAAGCAAATAGTGAGGCATTCTAACTTCTAAGAAGCGGGGTTATTTGATTTCAATAACAGGTTTTTGAGCTTGAGCTTCTAATTTAGGAGCTACAATGTGCAAAATACCTTGTTCCAGCTTCGCATCAATACCCTGTACATCAATATCACCTAGGTAAATACCTCTTTGCATGGAACTACTTCTTCGTTCACGGTGAATATAATGCTCCTTTTCCTCATTAATATCTTCATTATGTTTAACGGCAATATAAAGTGTTCCATTATTAAAGTCTAAAGTAATGTCTTCTTTATTTATGCCAGGAAGTTCAGCTTCTAGGGTATAAGTTTTTTCATCTTCTTTGACATCCATTTTAAAAGCTTGGGCGTTAAACAGGGGTCTACTAAAAAAGTCATCATTAAAAAAGTTATCGATAGCGTTATAGAAGTCTCCGTAGCGAGTCGTTTCATTTAGGGTATTACGTCTTACTGGTGTTAATCCAAACATATCAATTCCTCCTTTAAATTTGATTATTTTTGTTAGCACTCTGTCTTAGTGAGTGCTAATGTATTTACACTTATAATATATGACATTAAAAACTAAATGTCAATACATTTTGAAAATTGATTTTAGAATTTTTTTGAGTTAATATTAAGAAGTTAGCATTTTGAAAGTTACAACAATAAAGGTACATATTTAAGAAGCGAAAGGTATGACGTAAGATGAAAAATAACTACAGAAGTTTGGAACATAGGGAAAACCGAACCATTTATTTGCTGATGAAAAGTATTGTTGTAGGTCTTGTAGTAGGGATGGTAGTCATTGCTTATCGTTGGGTATTAACCTATGCAGAGGAAATTGCCTTAGAGGGATATGCTTTTTTTATACACCATCCAGTAGGGATCCCTTTATTATTTATGGGCCTAGGTGCAATGGGATATTTTGTGGGATGGTTAGTTTCTAAAAATAGAATGATTAGTGGAAGCGGCATTCCTCAGCTCAAAGGGATTTTAATGGGGTATTGCAAACACAGTTGGTTTTCAACATTATGGAAAAAGTTCTTAGGAGGGACAGTGGCTATTTTAGGCGGATTATCCTTAGGACGAGAAGGTCCCTCTATTCAGTTAGGCGCTGCTGTAGGAGAAGGCATTGGCAAGAAATTTGGTGAAAGCCGTTTGGAGAAAAAAATTCTTATGGTAAGTGGTGCAAGTGCAGGCCTTGCCAGTGCTTTTAATGCCCCATTAGCAGGTGTTTTATTTGCTTTAGAAGAAATTTTTAAGTATTTTTCACCTGTTATTTTGCTTTCTACTATGTCAGCTGCAGTAGTGGCAGATTTTATATCGAAGCAAGTATTTGGACTTAGACCTATATTTGATTTTAACGTTTCGGCAGCGATTTCTTTAGAGGATTATTGGATCTTAATTATTTTAGGTATTGTGTTAGGTCTTATGGGAGCGTTATATAATAAAATTCTTTTAAAGACCCAATGGCTGTATAAGCGGATCAATCAATTAGACATTAAGATAAAAATGATATTTCCATTTATGATAGCAGGTATTTTAGGTTTAACCTATCCACTTGTTTTAGGAGGCGGACACTCTATTATAGAGGCACTGAGTATAGAACAAGGGATTGCTTTTTTAATCGTCCTATGGCTTGTTAAATTTGCGTTTTCTATGATTAGTTTTGGCTCAGGTGCACCAGGGGGGATTTTCTTTCCTTTACTAGTGTTAGGAGGAACCATTGGGGCTATTTTTGCAAAATGTGCAATTGGTTATTTAGGTTACGAAGAAGTATTATTCTATAACTTTGTGATTTTAGCCATGGCAGGTTATTTTACAGCGATTGTAAGAGCACCTATTACAGGCGTGGTTTTGATCATAGAAATGACAGGCTCCTTTAGTCACTTACTTTCTCTGACAGTAGTTTCACTTATTGCCTATGTGACAGCAGATCTAATGAAAAGTCCACCTATTTATGAGGCACTCCTTGAAAATTTAATTCATGATCAAGAAGATAAAGTAGGAAAACAAAATCATAGTTTAAAAACAATCATAGAAACAGTAATACAATATGGTTCTTCTTTAGAAGAAAAACAAATTAAAGAAGTGAATTGGCCTAATAAATGTTTAGTCGTAGGGATTAAACGTGGTGAAAAAGAAATACTGCCCAAAGGGAATACTGTGATGAAAGCAGGGGACTATCTAGTGGTGCTTACAGATAAAAATGCTGAAGCTCATACGAGAGAAGCCTTAGACATATTAGTAACAGCGAGATAGAAATAAGAAGCATGGTGATTAAGATATAGACAAACAGGAGAAAGAGATATTATCTCCTGTTTTTATTATGTCTTAATCAATAATACACATAACTATTTAATAATAATTATTATTAAACTACTAGACGAAATGAGACCCTAGGTGTAAGCTTAATGTAGGATAAGTGATTGAAAAGAGAAGGGATACGTTAAATGGAACATGAAAAATATTTAAAAGCAATAGAAGTGAATCCTTCAATCATTAAGATGATTCAAAACCCAACGGATGAAATGAAATATTTAGCCTTAAAAAAAGAAGGGTTAGTTTTAGAATATATTCAAAATCCTACAAGAGAGATGGAGGCATTGGCAGTCACTTCGAACCCTAGAGCCATTCGTTTTGTAGAAGAGCCAACAGAAGAAATGATGATGATAGCTATTCATAAAGGATGGAATATTTTAGAGTATATTAAAAAGCCAACTCAAAAAGTTTTAGAAGCTGCCATAAGTCAATCGGGATGGGCGATTCAATATGTTCAAAATCCAACAATCGCATTACAGCTTCAAGCTGTAAGCAACAACTATGATGCGATTAAATATATCAAAGAGCCTGATGAAAGTGTTCAGATATTAGCTGTTCAGAAGAATTATGAGGCATTAAGGTATATTACTTCCCCTACAGAGCAAGTAGAATTATTAGCTATTAAGGAAAATGAAGCAGCTGTTCACTTTATTAAAGAGATGAATGAGGACAAACGCCTAGCTTTCTTAAAGACCAATATTTTGGTGATTAAATATATGAGCCATGAAATGACAAAGGAAGAATTAGAAACTGCTATAAGAGAGGTTATTGCAGAAGAGCACGTAGAAGAAAAGTATATAAGAGACATGCTAAACTGCCATACTTTAGATAAATATGCCCATGAACAAGGCTTTGATAGACTTTTACTCATCCACCAATATGGCAGTAAAAAAGCACGTCAAATAGCAGTGGATGAAATGTTAAAAAGATAGAGGAGAAAGTCATGAATTTTATAGATACATTAAAAAGTGTGGAATTAGTCATTGCCACAGGAGAAGTACCACTTATTGTAGGTGAAAGTGGGATAGGAAAAACAGCCTTAGCTAGAAGGCTTGCAAGGACAAATGGATGGCAATTAATTGTTATAGATGGGAACTTATTAAAAGAAGGAGAAATTGGTGGGTTACCTACTGTTGCTCAATATACAAGTGTAGATGATGAAGGAAAAAGGGAAGAAAAGAAGACAACTGTTTATGCTGTGCATACAAAATTAAGAGAAATTGATGAAAGATTAGCTAAAGGAGAAGGCGTTCTTTTATTTATAGATGAGATTAATCGTTGTGAGCATACAGTACAGCAAGAATTAATGAATCTTATTTTAAATCGTGAAATTAATGGTTATAAACTCAGTGAAAAGGTAAAACTTTTAGCAGCTATGAACCCTTCCAATAAATATGGTGCAGATTTTGATTACCAAGTGGTTGAGATGGACCCTGCCCAAGAAAATAGGTTTGTCTGGTTACAGATGGAAAGTGACCATATGGAATGGCTGAAATGGGCTATGGAGGCAGGGATAGAAGAAGAAGTGATTAACTTTATTTCTACTTTCCCAGAATACCTTTATCATAAAAGCGAGACAGAAATAAGTGCTACCCCTAGAAGCTACGAGAGGATTTCTAAAACTTATGCCCTTTATAAAACACAAAAAGAGATGATTCCAAGAAGTGTCTTTTTAAATGTAGTCAGAGGAAATGTAGGGAGGGTGATTGCAGAAGAGTTTCTCAGTTTTGTAGAGGGAGAGCATAGCCCACTTATAAGCTATGAAGACGTGTTTGATAAGGAAGCATTAGAGGCCTCTATTCTTCAGCGTATTCAAGAGGAAAGTCATACAAGACTTTACTTATCAGCGATTAATATTTTAGGGCAGCTTGAAAAGAAATTAGAAAACCAAGAGATAGAAGCTGGTCAAGGAATAGAAAGACTAATGGTGTTTTTAAAGGCCTATCCTTTAGATTTAATGTTAGGGATTATGAAAGATATCAAAGAACGTTATCATACCGTGTATCGTTATGCCTTAGATAACGAAGCATTTTTAGAAGCCTATTTTGCAGCGTATAGCCTAGTGAGAGGATAATTTATGAATAGTTTATTTAATCAAGAGGTCAAAAGACTTTATGAGGAAGCGAAGGAAGTTGTGAGTACCACATCTATGCTCAAAGCAAATCGCAAGGGAGAAAACTTGGAAGTGTCTTGGCCACAAGCTTTTGAAAACCATTTTTTTAGTCTTGTGAATCAGGTAAGCTTTAGTCTTATGCAGCAGAAAGAAGACTTTTACGGCTATTTCTTGTTTCAGATGGGAAGAGAAATAAGAGTAGATATTGCATCACCTACAGCTGTCAACTTTAAAGGGGCAAGATATGTCATTTATTTTAATCCCCTGATTTTCCTCAATCTGACTTTAGAGCAAATGCAAACTTCTATCAAGCACGAAATTCTCCATATTGTATCTAATCACCTTGTAAGGGCAAGAGGACTGAAAGGTAAATACAGCAAATTAGCCATTAATATGGCTATGGATGTAGTGGTTAATCAATTCCTAACATACCTTCCCCCTTATGCGACTACAATAGAACAAGTGAGTTTACACTATCAGCTTCAACTGAAGCGTTATGAGACTTTTGAATACTATGTTTCTGAACTACAAAAGGCAATGAATTTGCAAGAAGTAGATGATGAAGGAGAAGAAAATGATGCTGTAGAAGGGGATGAGGTGAAAGAGGAATATGACCCTTATACAACTCATGATTTATGGGAGCAGTCAGATCAGCTAGAAGAACAAGTGGAACAAGCTTTTATAGAAAAGTTTATTCAGGAAGCACAAAAAGGAAATGTTCCTTCTTATATAGAAGGCATGATTAAGAGCTTAAATAAGAGCAAGGGAGAACTTCCTTGGAATCTCTACTTAAAAAGACTTATAGGTAAAATACCTAGTGGGCAAAAAAAGGTAGTGACACGAAGAAATAGAAGACAACCAGAAAGGCTAGATTTAAGAGGTGAACTCAGAGGTCATAAGGCAAAGATTGCAGTAGCTTTAGATATAAGTGGTAGTATCAGTGAGGAAGAATTTAGGCAAGCCATGAAAGAAGTACTGAGCCTTGTTAAAAGTTATAAACAAGAGATTACGGTCATTGAGTGTGATAACCAAATAAGGCGTACTTATAAGGTGAACACCGTTCAAGAGGTTAAGGAAAGAAGTGGTCCAGGGGGTGGGACGAAATTTTCTCCTGTTTTTGAATATGTTAATAAGCAGGGCTATAATATACTCATTTATTTTACCGATGGGAAAGGAGAAAAGAAATTAACAGTTCTCCCTAAAAATTATAAGGTGCTATGGGTCATTTCAGGAAGTGGGGATACGCTTTCTTTAGAAGAGCCTTATGGAGCCGTAAAAAAATTAAAGCCAGTAGAAATAAAAGATGTGAGTATGGAGATGAGTGATGTAAGAAGTGATGGCTACTCCATGAATCATCAAGAGCCCATCATCTAGTTATGAGTAGGAAAATAGTTTATAATAAAATATATAAATAGAAAGTAATGAGGGGAAATAGAGGATGGCATACTATCAAGTTGTAGGAGCTTCTTCTTATACATGCTATAGTCAGGGGATTGAAATTGAGATTGATACAAAAGAAGCATTTAGAAGAAGAGGATTAGCTTCTGTTTGTGGGGCAAAACTCATCTTGGAATGTTTAAGTAGGGGACTTTATCCCAGTTGGGATGCTCAAAATAAATGGTCTGTGGCACTTGCTGAAAAGCTAGGCTATCATTTTGATAGGGAATACACAGCTTATGAGGTGAATTAAAATAAAATGTTAAAAAAGCAAATAGAAGATTTTTGTAGAAGTATAGGATTAGATACCATTGGTTTTATAAAGAGTAGGCGATTCGATGAGCTAGAGGATTTCTACAAGGAAAGGCAAAGGCGAGGCTTGCAAAATGAATTTGAAGAACATGACATGGAGAAAAGACTGAATCCTAACCTTTATATGCCAGAAGGAAAAACGATTATAGCTATTGCTTTCCCTTATTATTGTGAAGAAGAGGAAGAGGTCAATAATGGGTTTTCCATTTATACGAAGAGATTAGACTATCATAGAGTTGTACATCACTATTTAGAGCAAGTCAAGATGTATATTGAGAGCCTAGGTGGGAAAGCTCTTACCTTTGTAGATAGTAATGCCTTACCAGAAAGATACATTGCCTATCAAGCAGGATTAGGCTTTATAGGAAGAAATAATATGTTGATTACAGAGCAATACGGTTCTTATGTCTTTTTAGGAGAGATTATTACAGATTTAGAAATATCTTGTGATCAGACAAGAACACTTCAAGAACTTAAAAGATTTGAAGCTTGCAAGAACTGCACTGCTTGCCTAGAAGAGTGCCCAACAAAGTCTATTCATAAGGGGGGATGTAATCCCAATATTTGTTTATCCTATCTCACTCAAAAAAAGGAACTTACCAATCAAGAAATAGGTTTATTAAAAGGAAATGTTTTTGGATGTGATTTTTGTCAGCTTAAGTGTCCTTACAATCAAGGAGCTCAAAGAAGTAGGCTAGAGGCATTTAAGGAATTAGACTGTATGAATGAGGAAGTCTTTGTCTATGCCAATATGAATAATGCTTACTTTAAAGAAAACATCAGCCAAACCTCTTGTGGTTGGAGGGGAAAAAATGTCATTCGTCGTAATGCCATTATTCAGTTAGCCAAGCAAGGGGAAGATATAGAACAATTTCTAGGAGATTCTCCTTATATTAATGGGTATATTGAGCGTTTAAACCAAAACAAATAAAAGGTGCTGAAAAACGGTATTTTTAAATCAGGCATATAAAAAGGTATAAGTCAGAGGGGGAGAAAAAATGTTTGGTTTGTTTAAGAAAAAAGGGAATAAGCAAATAGAGGAAAAAATTGAGTTACAAATCAATGATTTACAACTTTACCTAGAAAATAATTATAAGGACCTAGCTATTCAGGCGAGAAAAGATGCCATTAAGCTGCTAGAAGAAAGCTATAGTGAAGGAAAAGTTGATGATAAGCATTATGCCCAATATAAAAAGATTCTAGATGAATATACGAAGAAGATGGCAAATTATAATCATCAGCAATTTTATCGTACTTAAATAAACGAACTAAAAGGTATGTCTCACTATTACTGGATGAGACATGCTTTTTTTGATTAGGGCTTCATTGGCAGGATAATCATTCAGATGATCTATTAGTTTTAAAAGTAGGATATGGCGAAGGACTATAAATCTGTTATAATATCATTAATAAATATATATGAGGAGGAATGACAAATGGCAGGTGGATTTTTAGGAAGAGTAGCAGCAGATACTTTAGGGATATCTGATATTGGTAAGATTATTGCACCTCAGGACTTTGACAAAGTAGATGGTGATGATTTTATCTTGCAAGAAGATGGCGAAAAGATCTTTTTTGTTATTAAATCTAAAACAGATGAATATGTCTTTACTAACTATGGACTTATTCACGTAGATGGTAAATCGGCATTAGAGAAAAAGAGACTTGTCAAACGTTATGATTTTAAATACTACAAAGTATCTCATGTTACATTAGAAACGGCAGGAACAATTGACTTAGACATTGAAATTAAATTCTTTATCAATGAGCAAAGCTTTAGTATAGATGTAGATAAAAATCAGATGGAACTACTCAAAAAGTTGTATAAATCTTTAATAGAAATCGGTTACATTCAAAAACATAATGAAGCATTATTTGGGGATGGCATCAATGGTTTAAAAATGGCAAATGAAGATTTGTCTAGGAATGTGATTCAAGGAGATATTGTAGAAATTACAGAAAAGCTAACGAACTTTAATTTGGATTGGATGGAAGCTTTAAGAAATGAGTATCATAAGAGAGATTTTAGCGAAGCTTATGAGAAATATTTAAAATAATACATAGCCTCAGGTTTTAGATCTGAGGCTGCTTTTCTACTTTATAATAGTTTGTGTATTAAACGATATGAGAAGATGAGTTAGAGGTAGGAGTATAAAACTAATAGAGTGCATAGATGAGGGTAATAGGGGTAGGTAAAAAAAAGAAAGGAGAAAATAAGATGTGGTTATGGGTAGAGCAAATTATTAATTCAGGAACCGTTACTAATAAAATAATCTTTAGTATCATTGCTTTAATTATTATTTTTATACTAAGATTATATACCAATAAAGTGATTAAATCGGTTGGGGAAGTCCAAAGTAAGCGATATAAATGGATGAAGACATGTAATGGTATTTATTGGGGCATATTTGTAGTGTGCTTGCTGCTTATATGGTATAAGTCCTCGGGGAGCATTTTAACCTTTTTAGGTTTCTTTTCAGCAGGCTTAGCGATTGCTATTAAAGATGTTTTTGTAAATATGATTGGAGGACTTTATATCCTATTGGTAAAACCTTTTAGATTAGGCGACCGTATAGAAGTGGCAGGACAAGTCGGGGATGTCATAGACACAGGCCTCTTTCAGTTCACCATGTTGGAAGTGGGGAATCGCATTGTACAGGAGCAAAGTACAGGACGCCTTTTACATATGCCTAATATGTGTATATTTACAGGGCCATTAGCCAATTATGAAAAAGGGTTTAAATATATCTGGAATGAAATGACTATTAGGCTAGATATGACAAGTGATTGGGAACAAGCCAAAATTCTTTTCTATGAGATTATTGAAAAGTATAGTAGTGATTATATAGAAGAGGCAAATAGACAAATTCAAACAGCAAGTAAACAGTACCTTATCTTCTATAATAATCTTACACCTATTATTTATACAGAAATAAAGGAAGGGGCTATATGGCTGAATTTGAGGTACTTATGTGAGCCAAGAAAAGTACGTATAATGGAGAATTCAATTTGGGAAGAAATCTTAAGGCAACTAAAGAATGACGAGACTATTAAGATGATATAATGTATAAAAAATTTTATATTTAAGGAAAAATTAATGTTAAGTTTTATTGAATATCGATATATTATTACATTATATTTTAAAAAAATATATAATAAACACATAATATACTGTCGAAAACAGATGAAATGTGATAAAATTAAATTCTAGTAACTTAATATGGAAAGGAGACACTAGATATGCGAAAAAAAAATAAACTGAAACTACCTGGAGAAAAGAAGCTAAAGTTTAAGGTTTTTAATAAAAAGGAGAAAGAAAGAACCAAAGTACAATCTAAAAAGGAAAAATTTATATCTATTAAAGTAAGCATTATTACCATGTGTGTCTGTTTTGCAGTCATTCCATTATTAATTGTGAATATTTATTCAATTAATACTTCCAAAGAAGTTGTTAGAGATACCACGAAACAATTATCAGAAGAAATTATTAAGCAAATTACAGAAAATATCACAGTTTTTAATAAGCAAGTAGAGGAAAAGTTTACAGATTTTGTAGTAGCAAATACAGTTCCAATTGATAATTTTACAAAGTTCAATTCTGAGGATATACTGATAAGAGTGGAAGGAAAAAGAGATATTGGTAATCAAATTAATACTTTTTTTTCACTAAATAGTGCAATAGAAAATGTTTGGTTTGTGCCTGGCGAAGGAGATATTTTATCAGGGGGAGCATCTAATCAATATAAGATCGGTTCTATAGAAAAGATAAGAGAATATGAAATAGGGATAACTCCTACTTGGATTGCAGGGATAGGAGACTTAAATGATGAAATTTTCATTGCAAGAAAGGTAAGTAACAAAAAGGAACGCAAGGATGTTATTGTGATGGAAGTGAAATTAAGTAGCATGGTTTCAGCCATTGATAAAGTGAATTTACTCAATAAAGCATCTATTGCATTAGTGGATCATAATCAAAAAATGATATATAGTAAATCCGAAGAAGAAATGCAAATTAGTAATAAGGCTTGGGAGATGATAGCACAAAACCAAGAAAGTGGATCAGCAGTTATTGAAGGCAAATTATTCACTTATCATACCATGGGAAATGGATGGAAAATACTTGTACAAATTCCAGAGGAGTCAATGACACAGCGAATAGATGGTGTAAATTTAATAACATGGATATTAGTGTTTATAGTAGCCATTGTAGCAACCATAGTAGGGTTAATTGTAGCTACGAAATTCTCAAGACCTATTATTTCATTGATGCATCTTATGAAAAAAGCTGAAGAAGGAGATTTAACTATTCAGGTACAAGCTAAAGGTCATGATGAAATTGCTCTATTATGCAAGAGTTTTAATCATATGATAGCCAATATACATAAACTTTTAGGAGAAACAAAGGGAGTAATAGCGACTACTTTAAAAAATAGTCATATTCTTTCTGAATCAACACAAGAAACAGTGAAGGGATTTGGACAGCTAACAAGCTGCGTGGAAGATATTGCAAGTGGGGCAAATCATCAAGCGATGGATACCCAAGAAGGCGTAGAGGCAATGATGAATCTAGGGCAAAGCATACAATTAGTGAGTGATAAGACTACTAATATTTATGAAAGTACCCAAGGTGCAAAAGAAATGCTTCATCAAGCAACGGATACCATGAAATTATTAAACGAAACAATGTCCTCGTCTATTAAGATTACAAGAGAGATGAATGCAAGTGTGGGTGAACTCAATGAGCTCAACAAAGGTATTGAAAAAATGATGGGATATCTAGATAATATTAGTGAGCAAACCAATCTTTTAGCCCTTAATGCAAGCATAGAAGCGGCGCGAGCAGGTGAAGTGGGTAGAGGCTTTGCTGTAGTGGCAGAAGAAGTAAGAAAGCTTGCTGAACAATCTAAATCCTCTACAGAAATGGTTGGGAAAACATTAAAAGAAATAGAACATAAAACAGTGGCTACTGCAGCCCTAGTGGGTGAAGCCAATAACATCTTTGATAGACAGAATGAGGCAGTGGATAAATCATCTATTATCTTTAAAGAGATGATTCAAGTTTTACAATATATGGATCAAGAACTGAGTCAGATTAACCAACAAGTAGGAGATATGAATGCATTGCGTACGGTAACAGCTAATAAAATTACTAATATCGCAGCTGTTATTGAGGAGTCAACTGCAGCCACACAGGAAGTAAGTACATTTAGTGAAGATCAAAAAGCAGTTATTGAAAAACTTTACGTACTTTCTGAAAATCTAGTGGAATCAATGGGAAGCTTAGAAAGATCTATTGACCAATTTAAATTATAAGATACAAGACAAATAGTTTAGTCAATAAAAAGGCACAGATTGTGCCTTTTTATTTATATAAAGAAGAGATAGGGTATAATAGAGGTAGTATAGGTATAAAGTGATTTAAAACGAAGATAAATACTTCAGGTAATAATTCTAAAATTCAATTATAGTGGTTTAGTAGAAGTCTTAGAAAGAGATTAAAGCAAAAGAGGTATAGTGGCTAAGTTTTAATATTAGCACTATACCTCTTTTGCTTTCTAAATATCTATAGATGTTTAGAAGGTGTACTTTTGCCAAAAAGAATGACAATTCCAAGAATAATAAGAGCAATTGGCCAGACAATAGAGCCATTAATGAAGGAAAATAGACGTCCAAGAACAGTCGTTGAAAAACAAGTACAAGCAATGACTGTTAAAATGCCAATAGGAACAAGTAGAGGTTTGGGACGACCACCATGTAAATAAAGTTGGAAGAGGCCTACAGCAGGAGCAAAAATATAGATTGGCCAAGTATAGCCTGCAAAAATCCAATTCGTTGAGGTTTCAAATAGGAAAAGTAAGCCAAGGGTGGTTAAAATACCTCCAGGTACCAATAAGCCAGGGGCACGTCTCGTACTAAAATAACCCCATTCAAAAAGTAGTCCTGGGATGAGAACAAATATTGGCCATAAGCGACCTATTCTAAAAAAGTTAAAATCAAAAAAATAATTTAAAATGCCATAAGCGCCAAGGGCAAGAAGAATAAGGCCCCAAAACCTTTTTGATTGTAAAGATGTACGATCCATATCTCAATCCTCCATTAGTTTTAATATAAATTGAGTATAGGCCTATCCTCTGAGAATATCATAAGAGAAATATTAAAATTTGATGATAAATGAAGTGAGATTAAAGGAGAAACAAAGAATGATGGAAACAAGAAGCATAATCTAGAGAAAAATAGTATAAACTACTGAAAAATCTTAGGTTTTAGAGGATAAAAATATGAGAAAAATAGGAGCTGTTTATGGTACAGATTTAAAGCATATGTTTAAGAGTATACCTGTTATGATTGTCATAGTGGGACTTATTATTTTACCATCTTTGTATGCCTGGTTTAATATTAAGGCGAATTGGGATCCTTATGGTGGTACCAGTGGCATTAAGGTAGGGATAGTGAATGAAGATCAAGGAGAAAACCTTTTAGGGCAAACGATTAATATAGGTGAGGAAGTCGTAAAAGAACTTCGGACCAATAACAAGTTAGGCTGGCAATTTGTGAATAGACAGGAGGCAGAGTACAATACAAAAAGCGGAAAGTATTATGCCTATATTTTAATTCCCAATCATTTTTCTAAAGATTTAGGAACTATTTTAGGAACTGAGCAAGTAAGGCCAGAATTAATTTATGTGATTAATGAAAAAAGTAATGCGATTGCACCTAAAATTACTTCTACAGGAGCTAATACCCTCAAAATAACCATATCTGAAAATATTATTTCCACCATTAATGAAGTGGTATTTAATGTTTTTAATAACTTGGGGGTTTCTATTGAACAGAATTTACCTAAAATTAGAAAGGCTACAGAAATCATTAGGAGTTTAGATGAACATTCTAATGTGATCGGAGAGGATTTAGCGAAGTACCATCAAGGGCTTATAAGTGCAGAGGAGATTTTCACTCGCACGAAAGAACAACTTCCCAATATACAAACCATTCTTCAAAAGGTTACTGAGATTACCGCTGACAGTCAGGATATGATTAATTCTTCCGAAGAAGTGCTGAATCAAGTGGCTGATGAAATAGAAATCACTTTGCAAAGTATTGCCAGTAACTGTGAAGAAATAAGGAGATGGTCTGAGGGTACAATAGAGCAGTTTAAAGATGCCAATGCAGTAACAGAAGGTTTAAATTACTTAACAAGTAAGCTAGACTTCATTAATACACAAGTACAATCACTTCAAGGATTTCTAAGCAAGCTACCAGGTAATATTGGAGAGGGAGGACTAAGTAGTAAGCTTGGCGTACTGAGTGAAAAAATAACAGGATTAAGTACGGAGGCAAATAATGCTTCAAGTACTGTGGCACAGGGAAAAGAAGTGGCCTTAGATGTACTAGATAGCCTCAAAGAGCGTACAGCAAGTCTTGAAGACCTAAGTCAGCAAGGATTAACCATTTTTAGTGAGGAAACAAGACCTCAGATTAAAGGTATACTCACCAATACAGTAGAGGTGGCAAAGGGGATTCAAACACTTTCTGAGACAGTGAAGGGAGAGTTACCCACAGTATCTCAAGTAGTAGGAGTAGGCTTAGAGGGAGTAAGAAAAGGTGAAGACCTAATAAGTGCTGTGCAGGAGAAGTTTCCAACTCTCCAAAAAGAAATCCATGAGTTGGCTAGCAAGTTGAATTTTTTCATGAATGATCAGAGCTTAGACACTTTATTAAGCCTACTTAAAAATAATCCCAAGTTAGTAGCCAATTATATTGCAGCACCTGTTAATCTAAAAGAAGAAGCCTTATATCCTATTCCTAATTATGGTTCAGCAATGGCACCTTTTTATAGTGTCTTAGCCATTTGGGTAGGTGTGGTTATTTTGACAGCACTTTTATCCACTGAAACACATGTCAAGGAAGTTAGTGTGGTAGAAGAATATATTGGGAAGGGGTTCACTTTTTTAACATTGTCGGTGATACAAAGCCTTATTATTGCCCTAGGTGATCTCTGTATTCTGAAAGTTTATATGGTTAATCCCTTTTTATTTATCCTATTAGCTATGGGGATAGGGGTTGTATTTACTAGTATTATCTATACATTAGTAGCCTTATTTGGTAATTTAGGAAAAGGCATTGTCATTATCTTATTAGTCCTTCAAATTGCTTCATCAGGAGGAACATTTCCCGTAGAAGTTATTCCGCCTTTCTTTCAAAAAATAAGTCCCTACTTACCATTTACTTATGCAATAGGGGCAGTAAGAGAAGTGCAGGGAGGAATTTTTGGACCTAATTTATCACGAGACTTAATGTTTTTAGGTTTTTTTCTACTACTATTTGTGATGATGGGTATACTCTTTAAAAAAACTATAGTCAAATGGGTGAAGGCTTTTAATGAGGATTTTAGGCGTTCAGGACTAGGAGAATAAATAGGAAAGCTAGTAAAGGGACTTTGAAGAAAAGAGAGTATTTACTAGCTTTCATTCACAAAAGAATATATTTGTAAGTCAAAATAGACACTAAAAGCTAAAAATAGGCATACATATTGTTGCTTTTAGTGTTTTTTTAATTAAATAATTAGAGAAAAGTGGTAAAAAGGATAAGGATATACAAGAAAGGCGAATAATGTATAGTTAATATTGATTAAATTATCAGACATGATATAATTATCTTAATATATTAATATATTTAGAAAATATTAGTGGGGAGGTTATCTATGAAATATAAAATTGGAAAAAGTACTCAAATAGATGCAAAGCAAGCTATTAGAGAAGCAGCTGGTGAATTAAAGGAACCCAGGCTAATCCTATTTTATTCCAGTGTTGAACATTTTGAAGCATACACTATTGAAATGAAGAAGATGTTTCCTAATAGTATGATAATGGGATCTACTACCTATGTTAGTCTTTGTAAGGAAGGGGCTTATAAAGAAACATTGCTGGTACTAGGTATTGAAGAAGGTATTGAGTGTTTTGGTGATGTTCTAGAAGAAGTAGATAAATATCCTTTAAAGTATGTAAGACGAGTAGAAAATTGTGTGAGGCAACTAACTAATCATAGGAACACCATTTGTTTAGAATTTTCAACAGCACTTATTAGCAGTGAAGAACTCATTTTATCCACTTTAAATAGTGTTCTTGGTGAAAAGAAAATTCCTTTGATCGGGGGTTCTGCAGGAGATCATGGAGTAGCTGAAAAAACTATGGTTTCGTTCAATGGAATAGTTTATGATAAGGCATGCGTTTTTGTCCTTATTAGAAATCTTAATGGGGCTATTAAGCTTTATAAAGAAAATATTTATGAGCCTACACAACACTATTTTATAGCGACGAAAGTAGATGTAAGAAAACGTATTGTACATGAGCTGAATCATGAGCCTGCAGCTAAAGCTATGGCAAGAGCGCTGAATACAAAGGTTGATCAACTAGGTCCATATCTTGACAATCGTCCTTTAGGAAGAATTATTGGAAATGATATGTATATCACAGCTAATCAAATGGTATTACCAGATAATAGTATTGCATATCATGCAAGGGTATATAACAACTCACAAGTAGTTCTTTTGCAGCCAGCTTCTTATCAAGATGTGATTGAAAAGACCATAGAGAAGATTAAGAGAGATATTCCTCATCCTAGTTTAGCAATCATGGTACACTGCTTAGCTAGATCCATCTTATTTGAGCATGATGGCTATCTTAATGCGTATGCTAAAAAAATGGGAGATGCCTTAGGTGATTATGTAGCTTTTTCAGGATATGGGGAACAACTTAATGAGCAGCATTTTAATCAGACAATGGCTGTTGCTGTTTTTGAATAGGGGGGCTAGAAGATGAAATGGTTAGGTTCTAGGAAAAGAGAAGAGAGATTAAGTGAAGAATACCTATCAAGAATGCCGGAAAGTGAAAATTATAATGAGTATATTAACTTTGGTGTTTTACATATCCAAAAAAAAGTTGAAGCTTTTATGAATGAAGAAGTAGACGTTTCCCAGTGTTTACTGGACGTCAAAAAGGAATTTGATTCAGTATATGAACAAGTGGGCACCGTTAATGAGATGATTGAACAAGTAAATAGTCACTTTAATCAATTAGATATGTTTGTAGGACAGATTGGTGAGAGGATGGAAAATTCTGATACTGCTATTCAAAAAGCAGATATAAAAATGGATGAATTAACACATCAAATAGAAGGGACTTGTGTTGCGTTAGATGATATAACTGCAACTTTTCAAATGTTAGAAAAGGATTTTTCCCATATTCAAGAGATGTCAAAGAGCATAACAGGTATTGCAGGAAGCACTAATTTACTAGCTTTAAATGCTTCTATTGAAGCAAGTAGAGCGGGAGAAGCAGGAAAAGGGTTTTCAGTTGTTGCTACACACATTAGAGAATTATCTGCTTCTACCAAAGAGTTAGCAAGTGGTATTGATAGAAGCATCAAAGCTCTGTATGGTAGTTTAGATGCATTAAAGAAAGAGATAATGAATTCTAAAGGTGCTATTGCAAGTAATTTGGAACATGCCGAGCATGTGCAACAACAATTTAAAGAAGTATCAGTTTACTCTTTAGAAGTAAAGGAAGTTAGTAAGCAAATAGTAAGTGAAATCGAAAGAGCTAATGTAGAGATTAATCATGCCACAGAAGGGGCAAGGGTGATAACGGGTACGATTAATGATTTTGGGGACAAACTAGATATTTTAAATACTAAAATGAGTAAAAAGGCTATTATTATATGTGGTATTATTGATTTCCTGCAACAACTAGAAAATATGTTAAAAGAATCTTTAAAGAAGAACGTTTAGTTATAAGGTTATCTTTTATTTAGAGAGACTATTGCTGATAAAGTAAATAGTCTCTCTTTTATTTTACAATCTAAAAAAAAGTATGAATAAAGATGATTAATAAAATAAAAGATTTGAAGTGGTATGAAGAAGGAGAACTACCTTAAGATGATTTTTAAGATGTAATCTGAGAAATGATATAAAGATAGATTAGAGGAAGATTAGAAAAATATTAAAAAATGTGAATTTTAAGTAATATCGTTGACACCTTTTAATTCACCCATTAGTATAAACTTGAAATCAAACAAAAAATAAAAACTGAGGTCAACTTAAGAAAAATAGTATGAAATGATTTAAAAGGCACATAAGGGAGGATGTCAACAATGCCTATTATTATGAAATACATTATGAAGTCAATGAGTGAAAAGAAACTAAGAACTTTCCTGATTTTATTAGCTGTGATGCTATCGGGAGCATTATGCTTAACGTCCTTAGCAGTAACGGATTCTTTAGTAGAAATTTATGTGGCACAGATGAAAAAAGCAACGGGAACGACGGAGGTCATTATTCGCGGCGGGGATAATTCCCCTAGCCAAGAAGTAAGTCTAACACCTGGTAAAGATCTTGAGGAGCAAGTAGAGTATATGATTCCAGTATTAAATGCTGTAGCGACTTATGAGCAATCTAGCAAGAAAACAGATGAAATGGCCATTATGGGGATAGACCTTGAGGATTATTTGAAAGTGAACGAGCTTAAACTGATCAGTAAGCGGAGTGATATGCCTTTTGCAAGTAATCAAATCATTGTAAGTGAGCAAACAGCTAGTAAATATCAACTAGAAGTAGGAGATACACTAGATGTTCAGATCAAAGGGGTTAAAAGACGTTTAAGCCTTTTTGGCATTACCAGTAAGGTAGGGATATTTAGTGGTGAAGGAAGTAGGCCACAAGTCCTTATGCCATTTAGTACCTTATCCAAGTATTTGGGAACACAACAAAAACCTACCTCTATATATATCAAAGGAAAAGATGGTGTATCTGTAGAAACATTGCTTCAAGACTTTAAGGCTATTTATCCAAGATATGAAGTAGTAGAGCCTATTCCTATAGAAGATATTAAAACGATGTTGGGGATGTTTTCTACAATGTTTATGATGATGACCCTTATTGTAACTATAATGAGTATTTTTATTGTTTACACCTCCTTTAAGGTTATTATGTTAGAGAAGATGCCTGTTATAGGGACTTTTAGAAGTGTAGGTGCCAGTCAAAAAATGATGAAGAGGGTTCTTTTATTAGAAAGTACTTTTTATGGTGTATTAGGTGGTGTGGCATCATGGGGATTGGGTTTGATTATTTTAAAGTTGCTTCTAGGAATAGTGGCTGCAGCTGATGGCATTCAAAAGACTAAAATGGTTATTACACCCATGTATTTATTCCTATCACTTATGCTTTGTATTCTGATTTGCTTAGCAAGTAGTTTGTTTCCTATTTTAAAGGTTTCTAAAGTGCCTATCAAAGAAATTGTACTTGGAACTAGTGAACCGGGAAGAAAAAGAAAACGAAGTAAGGAAATGAGAAGTATCATCCTAGTGTTATGCAGTATAGTAGCGATTAAGATTTTACCTGAAAGCATGCGTATTATAGCAGCAGACATTTGTGTGGTGTTGGCATTAATCGGAGTGATTGGTATTTTGCCTATTATTATTAGGTATTCCTCTCCTGTTATTGAGAAGTTTTTTGCGACTTTATTTGGAAATGTAGGGATTTTAGCAGTGAAAAATATTAAGGGGAATAAAAGCATTCTTAATAGTATGTCTCTCATTACCTTAGGCGTAGGTATCTTACTCATGGTCAATAACATTGGGGATAATCTAGCAGTAGAGGTAGTGAATGCCTATGAGAAAAGTTTTGCTTATGATATACAACTTTCACTAGATGAGATGGATAAAAATACAGTGCGCACCTTGCTATATGAGAAAGGGGTAGAGTCAGCCTATGGCAGTTATATGGGTGGTTATTACTATGGTCAAAATATAGAGCTTGTAGATTATAACAATGTGAAACTAGGCTCTATTGAAGGAACAGGTGGAAAGGCACATGGAGAGTATTTTACCTATGACTATGGAAGTGAAGAGGAAAAGGTTAGACTTCTGGAACAATTAGGAGAAGGACGCAACATAGTTTTTTCTAATATTCTTAAGAAACGCTACGGATTAGAATTGGGTCAAAAAATAGTGATGAAAATGCCACAAGGCACAAGGACATATACCATTATTGGTTTTTGTGACACATTAATGAATAATGGGGATATGGCTCAGATTGGTGAAGGTTATTTCAAACAAGATATAGGTGTGCGTGATTATAGTAGTATCTATCTGACAACATCTAAGGAACCTATGGAAGTACTTGAGGCACTTCAAATGAAATATAAAGACCGTCACTTAAGTGGCAATACCATGAGGAGGCAACTACAAGATAATAAGGAAGGTAATGCACAAATCATGGGCATTTTATCAGGCTTCTCAGCTCTGGCGGCTATTATTGGGGTCATTGGTATTATTAATAATCTATTTATTAGCTTTATAGAAAGAAAAAGAAGTATAGCTGTCTTGCGTTCAGTAGGAATGAATAAAAAGCAAGTGATTCATATGATATTTTTAGAGGCTTTATATACAGGATTACTAGGGGGTATTGCAGGAATTGGAGCTGGCTGGCTTGTGATGAATAATATGCCTTATGTTGTAGAAGGGATGCAATTGCCACCTATCGTCTACTTTATGGCTAATGGCCTATGGGTATATATCTTAATGGCAACATTAATCACCATTATTGCATCTATTTCTCCGGCGTTTAAGACATCCAAACTTAATATTATAGAAGCAATTAAATTTGAATAGTGATAAGGAGGTAGGTTAGATGACTTATGTTATAGAAACAAGTCAATTATACAAAAGCTATGACTTAGGCAGTGAAAAGGTTGAGATTTTAAAAGATATTAATTTAGAAGTGGAAAAAGGGAGTTTCTATTCCATTATGGGACCTTCAGGCTCTGGGAAAAGTACGTTACTTTATCTCATTGGGGGACTAGATAAGCCTACAAGTGGTACCATTAAAATTAATGGTAAGGAATTATCCACGATGAAGGATCAGGCAGAAAGTGAAATGCGAAGAAGAGACATTGGTTTTGTCTTCCAATTTTATAATCTCATTCCTAATTTAAATGTGGCAGAAAACATTATGTTGCCCATTCTATTAGATGGAAAGAAAATGAAGGATTATAAAGAGGATTTAGAAGAAATTTTAGGAATCGTGGGGTTAAGTGACCGCAGAAGTCATACGCCTAGAGAACTTTCAGGGGGACAGCAACAAAGGGTGGCTATTGCAAGAGCGCTGATTAATAAGCCAGATATTATTTTTGCTGATGAACCTATTGGAAATTTAGATAGTAAAACAGGTAAGGAAATTATGGAACTATTGCAAGAGATTAATCAAACACAAGGCAAGACCATTGTTCAGGTGACTCATTCAAGAGAAGCAGCAGATTATGGCACACATTTAATTATGGTGAAAGACGGATGCATATGTGAAGAACAATCTACAAAGATAAGGGGAGAAAAGTATGAAAAAGCAATTTAGTGTATTTTTATTAAGTTTTGGAATAGCAGCTATGAGTCTAGGTGTAACAGGGTGTAGTTCACAAGAAGTGAATGCCAAGGAGATTACAGAAGAAGTAGAAGTTACAGAAGAAGCTAATCAAATAGATGTGTTTGGTAAAGTAGAAGCTACAACCATTAGAGAAATAGCCGTAGACTTTCCTGCTACTATAGAAACGATTGATTTAAAAGTAGGAGATTTAGCAAATCAAGGAACACAAGTCATGGGCTTAAATTATGAAGGTTATAAGAAAGATCTGTTAAAGAAAGAACAGGAAATACAGCTACTCAAGATAGAAAGAGATGGGGCATATGGTAGCTTAAATCCACAGAGTGCAGAGATTAGTCAAATGAATCAGGAATTAAAGACAAAGGAAGCACGGTTTGCAGATGGAACAGATGCAGAGTACATTAAACTAGAAAATCAAATCACTTTACTGACCAAGCAAATTAAAGAGAAAGAAAAAGAAAGTGAAGTAAACAAAAGCCTAGCAGAAGCAGGGGCTTTATCAGAAAAACAATTAAAGGAACAAGATATGGCTTTACTAGAACTCAAAAATCAAAAGGTTCAAGCAGAAAGCAGTTTAAAGCAATTGAAAACCAATAGACAGTTAGAAATAGACACTTTAAGAGGATCTATTGCTGCTAAACAAGCACTGGAAAGTAACACAAGTATAGAAAAAACAAGTAATGTGGAAAGTTTAGATGTGAAAATACAAACAGCAGAAGCTGAGCTAAAGGAAATGCAGGGAAGACTCGATAAAAGTTACTTAAAGGAAGATGCTATTGTGATTGATGAGGCTGAAGGTGTTGTTTATGAAATACCAGTTACAGAAGGAACAAGGTTAGAGGGTGGTGAACCCATACTTCGCCTGATTAATCCAAATGAATTAGTGATTAATGTAGATGTTCCAGAAGCCTTTATTAATAAAATGAAATTGGGTAATCAGGCAGATATCACTTTTACAGCAAGTGCTGACGAAGTCATCAAAGGGAAGGTGTCAAGGATTGCTCAGACTGCAAGAGTGGTTAATGGAGAGAATATGGTTAATGTGGAACTAGAGGTTACAGACTCAAAAGTAGGACTTAAACAAGGCTATGAAGTATCAGCTATCATTTATTATTAAAAGGAGTAGAATTACAATTCAAATATCTTCCTTCAAAATTGATGTTAGATAATGGTTATTATGAATATTAGTGATTAATGTTGAAAAATGTATAATAATTATTATACAATGTACTATATAATCATTATTACTAGGAGAGGCAAATGGAGGGAAGAAAATGATATATGATGATAAGTGGGAAGGTTTTAGAAAGTTAGTCCTAGTAGACCGAATTAAAGAGTGTGAGGATATTACTTCTTTTTACTTTAAAGCACAAGATGGAAGAAAGCTTATAAGGCATCAGGCAGGGCAATTTTTACCTTTTAAAATCAGTACAGAAGAAGTTGCCTATAAAGACGTTATGCGAACTTATAGTTTATCCATGATTCCAAATGAAGAACTTTATCGCATAAGTGTTAAGAAAATAACTGGGGGTTTAATCAGTACATATCTTCATGAAAGACTTCAAGTAGGAGACTGTATAGAAGCTATGATGCCAATGGGACTTTTCACCCTTAGTCACCAAGAAAAACAAAGAAACATTACACTTTTGTCAGGGGGTATAGGGGTAACGCCATTAATATCAATGCTTTATGAGGCAGCTTCTAAGGAGAGAAAGTTACATTTTATACAAGCAGTGCAAAATAGTAATCTACATCCTTTTCAACATGATATTGAAGTGATTACCAGAGAGAAAGGATTCAGAAATACAGTTTTTTATTCTAATCCTTTAGAAACAGATATAAAGGGAATTACTTATGATGTACTAGGCTTTGTGACAAAGGAATGGCTAGCACAAGAAGTTGATTTAACAAGTGAGTTTTATATTTGTGGGCCACCTATATTTATGAAAGCCTTAGAAACAAATTTATTAGAATTAGGGGTAAGCAAGGAAAAAATACAATATGAGTTATTTAGTCAGTAATCAAAAGGGCTGTGACATCGCTTAATCAATTAAATTAGTTGAATGGTAGTCGTACTTTGATATAAAATCTATGGGAGTGTCGCGAAACTATAAAATAGTTTCGTGGCACTCTTTTACTATGTATATAACGGGGAATTTATATCTATATTTAGAAATTTATCTCGTTTTTAGCGTGCCTTAATAAGCATATGATTAATTAAGGTTTAAATTTAGGCTGTTTTTAATGGATGTAGATGTTTTCCACATTAGTCACTTTGAATTTTTGAATGAAGTTTTCTATTTCCTTTTGCTTTTGTACATTTTTCTTTATAGTTACAACCCGTACAATCTTCACACTCGTAAGTTGTTATTTCTGATACATATATATTTGCAGACGTTCTGTGGATAATACCTTGTGCTTTTTAGCGTTTATTCCCGCACAAATATAATAATCTTCATTATCATCATATGTCATGTTTTCTCGTTTACTAATATCATTTTTAAATCTTTTCTTTGTCCATTTTTCGTACATCATGGCTTAATATAAGGTGTTTGCTCATGGACTTCAAGATAAAGGTAATTTTCCTCACTCTCATACCCTGCATCCGCAATAATGTTTTTTATAGGAAACATCAAGATAATCATGAAGGTTTTCCTAGCAATGTTAGAATGATCTAAAGCAGGATAGCCCTGCAAAAGCCATTTGAAGAGAATGATGTGCTTAATTATTAAATCCGGCTGGCAGTCTCACCCGGTGAAACAAACCAGGAAATTGACCTTAAAATCAGCTATGACCTTGCCTTGCTTGCCGGTTAGCGTAAGGCTGTAATCGGGTTAAAATCAAAAAATTTTGAATATTATATTTACATATGTATGACAGAGTGTTATTCTTTTGTTAAACAACACTCTGTCATACATTGGAGGATAGCATTATGATTCAACCCATATCTGACGCAGAATTAGATATTATGAAAATTGTGTGGACTAATAATGGATCAACACTTTTTTCGCATATTATGGATGAACTAGGAGCGAAAGAAAAAACATGGCAAAAAAATACTGTTATAACATTACTCTCACGCCTTATAGTTAAGGGCTTTCTTAAGGCAAAAAAAACTGGGCGTAAGAATGAATATACACCGCTCGTGACCGAAACAGAATATCAAACCTTTCAAACCAAAAATTTTTTAGATAAGATATATGAGGGGAATGCTAGAGGTCTTATTTCTAATTTAATTCAAAGCGATTTATTGACAGATGATGAATACAATTCTCTAAAAAGTATAATTGAAGGAGGAAAGCGAAATGAATAACCTGTTTCTTATTTTTTTGTCATTATCGCTTTCAGCTTCAGTTCTTATTGGATTTTTATTTTTTTGTAAACCATTTATAAAAGACAAATTAAGCAGACAATGGCAGTATTATATTTGGCTAATAGTTATTACTCGGTTACTGTTTCCTTTTGCTCTTGATGGGAGTATTTTAGACAAAACGTTTGAAACCATTGGAAATGCTTATTACGGCGAAGAAATTCAGACGTATGAAAATAACGCTGACAGCACATTGTTACCCTTAGATAATATTGGTGAAAAATCATTTGACAATTTTCTAACCGAAGAAATACCTGATGCTCATCCATTACAGGAAGCATTTTGGCTACTTGTTGAAAATATATGGTTGGTTTGGCTGAATATTGCACTGACTTTGTTTATAAAAAAGGTAACCGTGTATAAGAGTTTTATCCGGTATGTAAGAGCAGGAATGGAACCTGTTTCTAATGTCTCACTTTTAGATCAGGTTGCCCTTATTGGTAATAAAATAGGAGTAAGTAGATCCTGTGAATTATGTGTGAATCCTCTTATTTCCTCGCCATTACTCATAGGCTTTTTCCGCCCTTGCATTGTAATTCCTAGCACTAAAATATCAGAAAAAAGTTTTTATTATACGGTGGTACACGAACTTACACATTATCGACGGTGCGATATGTTCTATAAGTGGCTGGTTCAAATCACCATCTGTTTACATTGGTTTAATCCTCTAGTCTACTTGATGGAAAAAGAAATTACAAAGGAGTGTGAATTTTCATGCGATGAAGTTGTTATTACAAAAGAAGGCGTACATCATATACAAGATTATGGAAATACTCTGTTGGAAACAATGGTCCTTGTTGGTCAATATAAGGAAATTCTTGTTTCGGTCACTTTAAGTGAAAACAAAAAAATATTAAAGGAAAGGATAGGAACTGTCATGAAATATAAGCGTAAATCAAAAACAATTGTATGTGTTTCTCTCGTATTAACGCTCATTTTGCTTGTTCTCGCAACAACAGTAGGAGCTTATACAAGAACGAATCAAGTAACTTCTTTTCCCATGGACAATAAATATATTATCTTTAATACAGATAAGGAAATAGCCATTACTGCGGAAATTAACTTTGGTGGGATGGAGATTATTCAAGGTTCTCTTAATCAGATAAAAGCAGAGTATGATGCTCTATATTATGATGTTAAACTTATTGAAGAAAATGGGGAATGGAAGGTGACGGTTGCAGGAAAGAAATCACTTATGGGTGCTCACTATGTTAAGCTATATCTCCCTGACACTCGTTGCAGTATTAAAGCTAATGTGGTTTGTGGTAGCTTGTTATACGATTTTCCACAAGACAGTAAAAATTCCCTACAAATTACCTCAGAAAATTCTTCGCTTGAATTTTCTGAACCTAATCAATACAAAAATTATGATATTTCCATTACTGCAAAAGAACAAGAATTTATGCAATATGGTTATATTAACTATCCCAATTATTTTTACAAATCACAAGACAAGATATTTTATAAAAGTGGTACAGGAACAAATGAAATTGACATTATGTTGACTGGTTTTACAAACATAGATTTTGAATAACATCAGTTTGGCTCAAATTAACCGGAAGTAATATTATGCAGTCAGCTATTCCGCTATTAGTTGGGCGACAGCCCTACTTTTATATAAAATATTAAGAGGCTGTCACACAATTAATCAATTATATCAAAGAGGACATAGCCCTTTTAAGCAGTCTTGCTTGATAAAGATAACATAAATTTGTATAATAAAAGGCAGGAATAAAGGTAGAAAAGGAGGGCAGACATGCAAAAGTTAACCCATGCACAAAAGAAAATAGCACATCAAGGGATGACAGGACAAAGTATGGTTAAAGGGGATATAGGAACGGGGAAAACTACCCTTAGTATTGCGCGTATGCTCTATTTATTAGAAGCAACAGGAGAAAAACTACTATTGGTACTTGCAGAAAAAGAAGCCAGTGAGAGAGCCAAGTCAGAGTTAATAGCTGTTAAAAATAAAGAGAATATGAGTTTATTTCAAAAGGATAGCCGTTTTAGTCAGGGAAAAGTTTATTTACTAGAGGACTTACTGACTGAGTTAGCGTATACTTATTTACCACAACAAGCCTATGATTATTTAGAGGAAGTCCCAGAGACTTTATTAGAAGAAGGTATTTTAGAAGTTAAAAAAACTTATCCAAGGATTAAAAGTTTAAAGGAAAAAACGCTTTTACAAGAAGAAATAAAATGGATTTATGCAAAGGGTTATACCACAGAAGAAGCATATTTAGAAGCCGAACGAGTAGGTTGCATGATGAAATGGCCTAAGAGAGGGATAACGAGAAAGGCAATGTGGCAACTGAAGGCGTATGTAGAGAACCAACTTCAGGCAAAACAGCAAATGTTAATCGGTGATCGGGACTTAAGACTTTTGGAACAGCTTAAGCAAGGAAACAGACAAGAATATTATAAGCACCTTATTGTGGATGATGTGCATTTATTAACACAGGTACAATTAGAATTATTGGGCTTATTAAGAAAAGATGGGGAAGTCCTTTTCTTAACCCACCTCCAAAAAGCACCTTCAAGGTTATTAGGCCTTTCTAGAGGACAAAGTTATAAACAGTTAGGTTATGATATAACAGGAAGAGTAAAGCATTTAAGTCAACTCAAGGGTAAAAGAGAGAAGAAAGTGGTTAAAAAAATGGCCACAGAACTCACACCTCTTGAAATTTTTATGCAAAATCAAGTTGAATTATATAGAGAAAACATAGATGATCAAACAAGTAGAGTAAGTCATATGCCAGAGGAAAACAAAAAAGTACAACCATGGTATATTGCAACCTATAAATATATTAATAAGATAACAGGTGTTGAAACAGTCTTTGAGCAAGATACAAGTGCAGGAGAAAATTATATTGATGAAGTGAAGCAAGAGGATGTACAAAGTCTTCCTATTTACTCAGATATTGCAGCAGGTATGCCTATAGAAGTGGTAGAGGATTCTTGTGGGACTTTTGAACTACCAGGAGAATTATTAGGACATAAAAAGAATACCTATATGCTTCACGTACAAGGAGATAGTATGATTGGGGCAGGAATTGAAGATGGAGATTATGTAGTCATTCAAAGTGGTAGTGTAAGCGACCGTGAGATAGCTGCAGTGTATTATAATGGTGCCATTACATTAAAGAGAATTGTTCAAGAAGAAGACTGTATTTTACTTGTAAGTGAAAATCCTAAATATCGTCCTATTAGGATTGAAGATGGGGAATTTAGGGCTATGGGCAAATTGATAGGGGTATTAAAGAATCTTTAATAGGCATTGAACACAAAGGGAGATATGTTATACTAGAGTAAAAATACTTGGAGGAAATAATGAATTATTTAAAGAAGATTAAATATAATTCACCAGTGATCCTAACCTTTACCATTCTTTCCTTTCTAACGTTGTTACTAGGTTATTTAACAGCAGGGATTTCAACTCAGCTTGTGTTTTGCGTCTATAAAGGCTCCCCTTTGGATCCTTTGTTTTATGTACGTTTATTTACTCATGTATTAGGACATGCTGATTGGCAACATTTCTTAAATAACTTTATGCTTATTCTCCTAGTAGGGCCTATGTTAGAGGAGAAGTACGGGAGCAAAAGACTATTAGGAATGATTGTTTTTACAGCCTTTATCACAGGGCTTATTAATGTCATCTTTTTTAATACAGGACTACTAGGAGCAAGTGGTATTGCCTTTATGATGATTCTTTTAAGTTCTTTTGTAAATATTAAAGAGGGTGGGATTCCACTCACCTTTATCTTAGTGGCAGTAGCGTATATTGGCAATGAAGTATTAAATGGACTGATCAGTCAAGATAATATCTCACAATTTACTCATGTTATAGGTGGCATATGTGGCTGCATATTAGGGTTTAAAATGAACAAAAAATAACGAGTTTAATAAAGGAATAGAGTATTTTTTAAAGGTTTCTTCATCAATCCATGAAGAAACCTTTTTTTATAGGAAGCCTTTATTTCTTAGGTATAGTAGACGAAATATTATATATATGGAAAAGGGGAGATAGTATGTTCAATCAGAGTATGAATATAAAGGGGAATTCATTAAGTCACCAAACTGGATTTTCGACGCTTACATTAACGACCAATAAATTAGCGTTAGAGACCATGAGAAAAAGGCTAGACCCTAATGATGCGGAAGCTAATAAACAACTTAATGAAAAAATACAAGTACTTGAAAAGCTCATTGCGCAGCAGGAAGAAGAAGAAAATGAGGCTTTAGCTAAGATCACGAAAAAGGTAGAGAACTGCGAAAAATTAACACCTCAAGAACTTATGTTATTAAAAGAAAAAAATCCTAAGCTTTATCAAGAGGTGATGCTAGAGGAAACCGTGCAAAAGAATTTTGAAGAGCGATTAAAAAATTGTAAGTCAAGAGAAGAGGCACAAGATACTTATATTTCAGAGTTAAATTCAAGTAGAAAAATATTTAATAATGGCACAGCAGAAGGTAAAGAGCGCTATAAACGTATTGTTAAAAGACTCAATATAAGCTGGGAGAAATATCTGCAGGGTAAATTAGATGAAAAAGATAAAACTACCACTCAGGGGAAAGAAATAAAAGATTTAAAGGTAACTATAGAGGATGAAGCTACTTTCTTAGTTGCTCCTCAGTTTGATAAAAGTATATAGGTCATCATATAAAAATAAGCCGATAGCTTCTCGAAAATAGAGGCTATCGGCTTATTTAATATCACACTAGAGATTATCTTACAAAATAACATGTAAAAAACTGAAGAATAGCAGTTAAACTAAAACTATAGGCTAATAAAGATGCGGGTTTTCCTATGAGAATAATGGCTGTGAACTTTTTATAAGTCATCTTAGTAAGGCCGGCTAACATACATAAGAAATCATCTGGGGCAACAGGGAAGAAGATGGCTAAGGCAAATAGTTTGTCAAAGCGTTCCCCTTGATTAAGCCAGCCTACATATTTCTCATAAAGTTTTTCTGAAACCATACTACGAATAAAAGTCTGTCCATAAGAACGTGCTAAGGCAAAGTTAATAATGGAGCCTACTACAATGCCTATGTAATTGTACAGAAAGCCTGCTACAGGTCCAAAAATCACAATCCCTGCCACGCAGGTAATTCCCCCTGGTATGATAGGAACCACAACTTGAATCAGCTGAATACCAATAAATAGAAGGGGACCCCAAATGCCTGCTTCTTTAACTAGGGCTTGAAGTTTATCAGCAGAAGTAAATATTTCCTTTTGATAACCATAAATAACAGCTATAACAGTTAGGATGATACCTAATACAGATATAAGTCGAAGGATTTTATTTGAAGAAATTTTCTTGTTCATATAAATACTCTCTCTATTTTTGTTTAATTTTAAATTATATGAATAGTATATCCTAAAATCCTTAAGATGAGTATGAAAAAAACATTAAGATTTATTAAGAAATATTACAAGATTAGATATCTATGTTATCTAAAATACCTGATAAATAAGCAATGGCCATTCCATAGTTAGAGATGGGTATATGATGTGCCTTGGCAGTAGCTATTCGAGAGAGCACGTATTTGCGATTAAACATGCAAGCGCCACAATGGAGAATTAAATCATAGTCTGCAAGATTACTCGGGAAATGAGGGCCACTTGTGAAATCAATGGTAAGATTAGCACCTACCTTTTGTCTTAATAAACGAGGTAACTTTTCACGACCAATGTCTTCACTTAAAGGAGCATGGGTGCAAGCTTCAGCAATAAGAACCTTAGAGTTTTCAGTAAGATCATGAATGGCATAAGCACCTTCCTTAAAGACCTTAATATCTCCTTTATGTCCAGCAAATAAAACAGAGAAAGAAGTTAGTTTACTATGAGGTGGCTTTTTGTCATAAACCGTTTTGAAAACTTGAGAATCTGTAATGATTAAATCAGGTGCTTTAGAAAGCACTTGCAAGGTGGCATCCAATTGATCTGTAGTACAGCTCATGACAAGACATTTTTTGTCTAAAAGATCACGAAGTGTTTGGACTTGAGGTAAAATGAGTCTTCCCTTAGGTGCCTGAATATCCTGAGGCATAACAAGGAGGATTAAGTCTCCAGGTTGGGCTAAAGGACCTGTAATACTTTTAACTTCATAATCTTCAGGTAAGAGGCGAATAATAGCCTCTCTAATGGCAGTAATCCCTTCTTTATTTTTGGCACTGACTAAGACAGGTGCTTCTTCGCTCAAGGCTTTAACCTGATTCTGAAGTATTTCTAAATTGGTGAGTGTGTCTATCTTATTAATAATCGGAATGAAAGGGGTATTTTGTGCCTTAAAATAGGATATCCATTTCAATTCTTCTGTCAATTCTTCATCTGTGAAGAGAATAAGAGCAATATCTGTTTTTTGAGCAGCTTCCTTCGTTTTTTCAACACGCATTTCACCTAATAGCCCTATATCATCAAATCCAGCAGTATCAATGAAGATGCAGGGACCAATACCATGGATTTCCATAGATTTATACACTGGGTCAGTCGTTGTGCCAGCTTGGTCAGAAACTAAGGCGATTTCTTGGCCAGTGAGGGCATTAATCAGAGAAGATTTACCACTATTTCGCTTCCCATAAAGCCCAATATGTAGACGATTTGCTCTGGGGGTATCCATTAAGCTCATTGTAACACTTCCTTTCATAATCACATTAAACAATATAAAACAAAAAATATAAAATTAAAAATAAGTATTTAACAATAATGAATTAAAATGAAGTACTAGAAGCGAAAATCTCTAGCCCCATCTTGAATAGCTTTAAGCTGAGTGACTACCTTCTCATAAACCTTTGGATTAGTAATGGTAGCAAGTTCTTTAGCAATCACTGAAGGAGCTAACTTTCGGGTATTCGAAGAAGCATAGTCTTCCAGATATTCTTGAAGCGTCATTAAAGCATTAGGACCACAGCAGTTGACAATTTGACCAGATTTTAAAAGATTCATAAAGCGATCTCCTGTACGTCCTTCTCGATAACAGGCTGTACAAAAACTAGGAATATACCCCATTTCTAAGAGCCAACCTACAATTTCATCTAGGGTACGTGTATCACTAAGTTCAAATTGGGCAGAGTTTTCCTCCTCTTTTTCAGGTGTCACATAGCCACCCACACTTGTACTGGAACCGCCACTAATTTGAGAGATACCTAATTCTAAGGCACGTTTTCTACTTTGAGGAGATTCGCGAGTAGAGATAATCATGCCAGTATAAGGTACACTAATACGAATCACAGAAATGATTTTAGCAAAGATTTCATCAGAAATGGCATTTGTAAATTCGTCAGGATTAATATCATCAGCAGGGCAAATGCGAGGCACACTAATGGTATGTGGACCTACCCCAAAAGTTGCTTCTAAATGTTCAGCATGCATCAAAAGCCCTACAAAATCATAACGGTATTTATTAAGACCAAATAATACGCCTAATCCTACATCATCAATACCAGCTGTCATAGCGCGATCCATAGCTTCTGTATGATAGGCATAGTCATGCTTAGGACCAGAGGGGTGAAGTGCTTCATAACTTGGTTTATGGTAAGTTTCTTGAAAAAGAATATAGGTGCCAATACCTGCATCTTTTAACTGACGATAGTTTTCAACGGTAGTGGCAGCAATATTGACGTTAACACGTCTAATCGCTCCGTTTTTATGTTGAATACTATAGATGGTTTGAATACTTTCTAGGATATACTCTAGAGGATTATTCACAGGGTCTTCACCTGCCTCAAGAGCAAGACGTTTATGTCCCATATCTTGAAGGGCAATTACTTCTGCTTTGATTTCTTCTTGAGTTAATTTTTTACGTCTAATATGTTTGTTTTTATGATGATAAGGACAATAAGTACAGCCATTTACACAGTAATTAGAGAGATAAAGAGGGGCAAACATCACAATACGATTCCCATAGAAACGTTGTTTGATGTCCTTAGCTAATGCTTCGATTTGTTTATTTTCTGCTTCTAGTTCACAAGCTAAAAGAACAGCAGCTTCTCTATGATTAAGGCCTTGACAGGCCTTTGCCTTTTCAATAATCTGACCAATGAGTAATTTGTTATTTTTCTGGGCTTCAGCATAAGCTAAGGTTTCTAAAATTTCTTCATCATTAATAAATTCAGTAGCACACATAGATTTAGGGTTATACATAGTTAACACTCCTTTATAAGAGGAGAAAAGTCACCGCGGTCCACAGCTAGGCTATAGCCAATTTGTTCTAAGCGATGGTTGAGACACGCCCAACACTCTGCGGCTTCTTCTCCTGTACAGATTTTATTGTCATATAGATGATATTTAAGGCGGACGTTAATGGGGGAAAGGTTAGGCATGACCACATTTGCCCCTGCTAAAATACCTTTTTCACGCCCCTTAGGGTCAATGGTGCCAAGGGCAGTAGTTGCTGGAATTAAACTATTTGGCAGTATCAGCCTGAGAAGTCCAATTAAAAATAACGTAAGTGATAAGGAGCCTGCTGGATGTGTCTTAAAAGAGGTACTTTGATGTGGAATAAAGGGACCAATGCCTACCATATGAGGCTCAAAATCCTGTATAAAAAGTAAATCTTCGCAAAGGTGCTCTAAGCTTTGGTAAGGGGAGCCTACCATAAATCCAGTTCCCACTTGATAACCAATGGATTTTAAGTGATTCAAACAAGCTTTTCGGTTTTCAAGGCTTTGAGAAGCAGGGTGAAGCTTACTATAATGGACGGCATTAGCCGTTTCATGACGAAGTAAATAACGATCTGCCCCTGCCTCAAAAAAGGCAGCATAGCTTTCATAACTTTTTTCCCCTATAGAAAGGGTAATGGCGCAATCAGGATGCTTCTGTTTAATGGTACTTAGAAGTTCACAGACAGCTTGGTCATTAAAATGCCCGTCTTCACCACCTTGGAGTACAAAGGTACGAAAACCTAAATCATAGCCTATATCTGTACAAGCTAGAATAGTTTCTGGAGATAGGCGATAGCGCTCAGCCAAGTGATTACTTCTACGAATGCCACAGTAGTAGCAGTCTTGTTTACAGTAGTTAGTAAACTCAATAAGACCACGGGTATAGACCTTATGGCCAAAAAGGGAGGTACTAGTTTGCCTTGCCTTTTCAAAAAGGTAAGAAGAAAGCTCTGCATCCTGATGATGAGTCAGTAGGAGAAGATATTCTTCTTGCTCTAAGTGATGTTTGGAAGCAAGACGATCGATAAGCTTCTTCATAAGCTGCCTACATTTCCAGACTTTCACTAACTTTTGAGTAAACAGTCTTCACATTGACATGAGGAATCATACCCAGCTTCCCTGATAAGGCACTAATGGTGCTATTAGGTGCATCCATAATTACGCTAATTACAGAAACATTTTTAGGTTTATAGGGAATGCCCATACGACCTACAATATAGTCCCCGTATTCATGGAGAATAGTATTGATTTTTTCTACAG
The DNA here is from genome assembly GCA_023436395.1 of Bacillota bacterium. GTDB lineage: Bacteria > Bacillota > Clostridia > Lachnospirales > Cellulosilyticaceae > Cellulosilyticum. The sequence goes on from JAEZJJ010000033.1 coordinate 78,716, forward strand.
AATCTTTGTTTTCTACAATGATACCAATTAAAGCAATTCTTGTTTCCATCGTTCAAATCCTTTCTTTTCTAAACTATATAACTCAAATAAATGGATAAAGGTAAAATGAAAAATAAAAGAGAAGCGCAAAAATCCCTAGACCAAGAAGGCTAGGGATCACAAAAAGTCTCCGTATGCTTCGCCTTACCACTTGGGACGAACCCTTGTGCACTCAGTACGATAATGAAAATAAGTGGTTGGCTATCAGAACGAATCTTAATAGCTGACCTAAGGTTATTTTATCATAAAATAAAAAATAGTAAATAATAATTAGAAAAAATATTCACCTATTCTAGTAGTTGGATGCAGTGTATCTGAATCCAGATTTACAAGAAGTTGAAGTATGAGTTAGCCCAATAAGAGCATATGGTAGCCACAATACCTCAAGGAAAAGGAATGTGAGAATAGATATTGACAAAATAATATAAATCTATGATAATTTAGTAGTACTAATTAAGACCACTAGAATAGGTGGATTGAGTTGGGGTAAAATCAAGTACAAGAAACTAAGGAGGCACATGATGAATACGAAAATAAGAGTAGGTATTGTTGGATACGGAAATGTAGGTCATGGAGTTGAAGTGGCAATTAGACAAAGTGAAGATATGGAGCTTACTGCAGTTTTTACAAGAAGAGCAGTAGAGACTGTAAAAATAGCTACACCATCAGCTCAAGTAGTACATATGGATGAACTTGAAAAATATAAAGATTGTATTGATGTGATGATCTTATGTGGTGGTTCAGCAACAGACTTACCAGTACAAGGACCAGAGTTAGCAGCAATGTTTAATACAATTGATAGCTTTGATACACATGCAAGAATTCCAGAATATCATAGGGCAGTAGAAAAAGCAGCAAAAGCAGCAGGTAAAACAAGTGTTATTTCAGTGGGTTGGGATCCAGGTTTATTCTCTATGATTCGTATGATATCAGGAGCCATCTTGCCAAAAGGAAATGATTATACATTTTGGGGGACTGGGGTAAGTCAAGGGCACTCAGATGCTATTAGAAGAGTAAAAGGGGTTAAAAATGGGATTCAATATACCATTCCAGTGAAGGATGCTATTGAAGCTATAAGAAATGGTGACAATCCATCTTTAACAACAAGAGAAAAGCATACAAGAGAATGTTTTGTTGTAGCAGAAGAAAACGCAGATAAAGCAGGTATTGAAGCAGAAATTAAAAATATGCCAAATTATTTTGCGGACTATGATACAACAGTACACTTTATTACAGAAGAAGAACTTCGTGAAAAGCATAGTCAAATGCCACATGGTGGTTTTGTATTTAGAAGTGGCGTGACAGGTGCAAATGATGAACACAAACAAATGATTGAGTTCTCACTTAAGTTAGATAGTAATCCAGAGTTTACAGCGCAAGCTTTAGTAGCATATGCTAGAGCAGCTGTAAGAATGAATAAAGAAGGACAATTAGGTGCTAAAACAGTATTTGATGTACCACTTTCTTATCTTTCACCACTTTCATCAGCAGAGCTTATGAAAACATTGTTATAATTGATCCAAAAAGCTTTTCGAAGGAAAACTCCTTTGAAGAGCTTTTTTTATGAAAGCAAATAAATATTTTAAAAATGGCTCAAACTATAAGGAAGAGCAAAAAATGATAATCGTTATAGGAGAGTTTTAAGGAGGACATACAGTGATTTATATTTGGCTGATTATAGGGTTTATTTTACTTATTAAAGGTGCCGATTACTTTGTAGAAGGGGCATCAGACATCGCGGTGAAGGCCAGAATTCCTAATTTAATTATTGGGCTAACAATCGTGGCATTTGGAACAAGTGCACCTGAGGCAGCAGTAAGTATTACATCTGCCCTAAAGGGACAAAATGATATTGCGGTAGGGAATGTCATAGGTTCCAATATGTTTAATTTACTTGTAGTAGTAGGCGCTGCAGCATTAATAAAACCGTTACAAGTACAAAAATCTATTATTGCAAAGGAATTTCCATTTGCTTTATTAGGGACTTTTGTACTACTTGTATTAGGAAATGATGTTATTTTCCAAGGTACTACTCAGAATAGTATTTCTAGAGGTGATGGTTTGATTTTGTTCGTATTATTTGGTATTTACATGTATTATCTTATTGAAATGGCACTTAACCATAGGAATAAGGAGTCAATGGAAGAAGAAACAAATGAAAATATGAAAAAAGAAATTCATATAGGGAAGAGTATCTTACTAGGTATAGGTGGTTTAATAGGCATCATTTTAGGAGGAGAAGTCGTTGTCAATTCAGCAAAAGAGATTGCCTTAGCTTGGGGAATGAGTGAAAAATTAGTAGGTCTTACCATTGTGGCTGTAGGAACCTCACTTCCAGAACTAGTCACTTCTGTGATTGCAGCAACTAAAGGAAAAAGTGATATGGCATTAGGCAATGTCATCGGTTCTTGCATTTTTAATATATTTTTTATTTTAGGGATTTCTTCTTGTATTTATCCTATAAAGGTAAATAGTGCAGTGTTCGTTGATATGCTTATTCTGTTAGGTGTTAGTATAATCACTTATATTTTTGCCATAACACGTAAGCAGGTAAGTAAAATAGAAGGAAGTTTATTAGTCATAGGCTATGCTATTTATATGGCTTTTATCATTATAAGGAATTAAAAAAAGATTATTTTTAGAAAAAGAGATAAAAAAAGTAAATAGCAAGATAGAACATCATATAGTAATAAAAGGACATTTTAAGGAAGGCTAGAAAGGTAGGAAAAGAAATGTTAATTTCAAATTGGATGGAATGGATTGGGTATGCTGCTTCTTTTATGGTGGCATTATCACTTTTGATGACAGATGTCATTAAACTTCGTTTGTTAAATACAGTAGGTTGTCTTTTATTTGTAATCTATGGTTTTTTAGTAGGGGCCTACCCAGTAGCAGTTGCCAATTTGGCTATTATTCTCATTAATTTATACCATCTCTATAAGCTTTATAATGAGAAAAAGTAAGTCAATGGACTGGAAACTTAACGAAATATAAAAATAGTATCAATCATTGACGAAATGGTTAATAAACAATATAATCGAGTCATTAAAGATAATAGGAGGTCAATATGTTAAAAGCAACTCATACAAATGCTGCACCAGCAGCTATTGGTCCATATTCACAAGCGGTAAGCATGGGAGACTTAGTATTTACATCTGGGCAAATTCCTTTAGACCCAGCTACAATGGAGATTGTAGGTGATGAAATTGTAGCACAAGCGCAGCAAGTTATGAAAAATTTGGGTGCTATTTTAGAAGCAAGTGGGACAAGCTTTGATAAAGTCATTAAAACAACATGCTTTTTAGCAGATATGGCTGACTTTGCAGCTTTTAACGAAGTTTATGCTAAGTATTTTGTAAGTAAACCAGCACGTTCTTGCGTGGCTGTAAAAACTTTACCTAAAAATGTACTTTGTGAAGTAGAAGTTATTGCATGTAAATAAGTAAAATCGCCATAAATAGAGTAATGATTAAAAGAATTTATTAATCGTTGCTCTTTTTATTTCTAAGTTTCTGTATTTGTCTGAATTTTCGTTGATTTTATAATAGGTAGATGATACTTTAATGATATAACCATTGGAGATGGAAGAGACCATGAAAAATCATAACGAAGCTGTTCCCGTTAATGAAAATTTGTAAATACATCACATATTCTCGGGCATAAAATGTGAGGTTTTGAATTGCTAGAACTGGTACACTTTATGTAGTTTAATTAAAAATTATATAAAAACCAAAGGAGCAATAAAAAATGGACATGAAATTCAGAATCGAAAAAAAGGATGCTTTTCGAGTGGTTGGGGTTGTGACTCATACAACCTACGAGAATAACGCCTGCATGAGTGAAGTTCCAAGATTTTGGGGAGGAGTTATTCAGGAAGGTAAGAACATAGAAATTGGTGAGTTAATGAATCAAAAACCTTTGGGATTGATAGGCATCAACGTATATAACACAGATGCTATTGACCCGAAAAAATTTGATTATTACATTGCCTGTGCAACGGACAAGCCCATTCAAGACGGCATGACAGAGTATATAGTTCCGGCAGCTACTTGGGCCATATTCCCCTGCAAGCGCATGGAAACAGCTAGCGTAGAGATTCGAATAGTGACCGAATGGCAACCGACTTCTGGCTACGAGTTGCTCAATTCGGGCTATGATACGGGTGAGATGAGGTCGGGGGCTCCTGACCTAGAGATTTACGACGATAAGGATAACGCCGAGGTTTGGATAGCAGTCAAAAAGATAAAAGAATAAGGTGATCATAAGTGAAATTGTTGAAAGACTTTAATCGAGTAATTGAATACATAGAAGAGAACTTGGAGGGAGAAATTGACTACGAAAAAATCGCTGCTGTAATCGGCTACTCTGTATACCATGTACAGCGGCTGTTTGCAATGGTAGTTGGAACGCCTTTGGCGGAATATATTCGTAATCGGAGACTATCAAAAGCAGCTACAGAACTGCAAGGTGGAAATGACAAGGTAATTGATGTTGCCATTAAATACGGCTACAGCTCACCCAATTCATTTAACCATGCTTTTAAGGCTTTTCATGGTGTTGCTCCAAGTGATGTTAAAAAAGATGGTGTTTTAATTAAAGCCTATCCTCCCCTTTCTTTTGAATTTTCGATTAAAGGTGCTAAGGCCATGGATTATCGCATTGAACAAAAAAAGGCTTTTCGTATTGTTGGAGTAAAATTACACACATCAATGGCGAATGGCGAGTGTTATCAGAGTACTCCTGCTTTTTGGAGCGATTTAATGAAAGATGATGGACAGAACAAGATTATGGCATTGCTCAATCAAGAGCCTGTGGGACTTTTGGGAGTAAGCAATTATTCTGTTGATTTGAGTACAGGTGAGTTTGATTACTATATTGCTTGCGCAACAGACAGACCAGTTCCTGATGGGATGGTGGAATTCATTGTCCCTGCCTCAACATGGGCAGTTTTCCCTTGTGAAGGAAAAAGTGCAGATGCTATACAAAAGATAGAACAACACATCACCATGGAATGGCTCCCTACAAGTGGATATGAGTTTGCAAAAGCACCTGATGTAGAAGTTTACTCAGAGAGTGGCCTTACGGAAGTTTGGATACCTATCCTGAAGGGCTAAGAGTTTGATACCTATGCAAAAGGAGGATTTACATATGGCGAAAAATACTTTGTTAACAGCGTCAACTGTTGATGAAATGCTAAAAATACTAAGTGGATTTAATTATGAACAGGCAGTACGACTTCACGAATTGGGACAAGAAATGGGGTGTAAAATTCAGCCTCGAACGGGAGCGAAAGCTTACCGTATTCAATACTCTACTGTGAAGCCCAACCGCAGTTTATTTACCATTGAGTGCAATGAAAAACGGCTAAGAGTGAAAGCTAATTTATATCACATTTCTCAGTATATTGATTTGGCTAGTGCAAGCTCTGATGTCATAAAAAACACCGTTAAGAGCACCCGAACCTGTACAAGATGTAATAGTCGATGTATTGGTGGTTCCCAATTTGAAATGGATGATCAAACCTATGCTCCTTGTATTGGAAGTGGCCATTTTTTTGAGAATATGGTTAACACGGATTGGGAGTATCTTACTGTATTGCTTTTAAAGGAAAATGAAGTCATAAAAGCATCATCCTAATATTTACCACTAATGACAACCTACTAGGGCTAATTTTATCTCCCTATACAAATAAACTAACCCCAATTAGTTAGATTTTTATGTCTAACTGATTGGGGTTAGTTTATATAAGTGATACTTTATTGTCAGCAGATGTATAAGTAAAGGTATTATCTATTAAAAAACTGAAGGTTTGGTGAAATCGTCTATTATCAATTATTAAAATAATGAAAATCATTTTTGCTCATCATAGGGTAGGATAAAGATTACTAGAGCTCTTAAGAAGCATAAAAACGCGATGAAAGAGGTAACACAAAGGGATTAATACCATTTATGTAATAATGAAAAAATTATAGGCGGTTTATTTGATTTCTTAAAATAAGTTTGAAAGAACTATAAACTTAATAAAGTAGATTAAAAAAATTGAAAAAAATAATTATTTTGTATATTATATAAGGAGGTAATAAAAAAGGAATGAGATAGGGGGAAAACAAGTGGAGATTATCACCACAAATAATTTATGTAAGCAAATAGGGGGGAAACAAATTATTGATCATGTGAGTATTCACGTGAAACAAGGAGAGATATATGGTTTTCTTGGGCCTAATGGGGCAGGCAAAACAACGCTTATGAGGATGATATTACACTTAGTGAAAGCAGATAGTGGAAGTATTCAGCTTTTTGGGGAAGAGATCAGTGAAATGCAACCGCATTTGTTACGCCGTATAGGAAATATGATTGACTATCCTATTTTTTATAATCATCTAACAGTAAAAGAAAACTTAGAACTTCAATGTAGCTATATGGGAATAGAAGCTGAAGAAAGTGTAGCTAATGCTTTAAAACTCGTACGTTTACAGGGAATGGCAAATGAAAAAGTAGGTCAGTTTTCGGCAGGGATGAGGCAACGTCTGGGTATTGCTAGGGCATTAGTTCATCGTCCTGAACTTTTGATTTTAGATGAACCTGTTAATGGTCTTGATCCTGTAGGCATTAAAGATATTAGAGAATTACTGAAATTCCTATGTAGAGAACAGGGTATTACTATTTTAATTTCAAGCCATATTTTATCAGAGATTGAACTGATAGCAGATACCATAGGGTTCATTAAAGATGGTAAATTGTTAGAAGAAGTAGCATTAGTAGATATTAAGGCAAATGAGCAGACATCTTTAGAAGAACACTTTTTGAATGTATTATCAAGGGGGTAAAATAATGGAGCAGTTATTACGACTGGAAATGAAGAAAAATAATTTTAAGCAAATTATACTAGGGGGAGCAGTCACTAGTGGTGTCTTATTAGTTTATCTGATTATGACAGGTGTTTTAGCAGGGAATAATAGTGTAAGTTATACCCATTATTTTGTCTCTGTTATTGCGTATAATAAGATGATATTTACTATTTTTGCAAGTGTGCTAATTATTCGTATGTTTAGTGAGGAGATCAGTAGTAAGTCCATTAGTATTTTATTTACTTATCCTATTCCTCGCAAGCAGTTATTAATTGCTAAGGTCATTCTTATTATAGGAACTACCTTGCCTTTGATGTTTTTAAGTATGCTATTTCACTTTATTGTCTTAGCTATTTTAAATTTAGGATTAGGTTTTGCAGAAGGGAGTATAACAGCCGGATTTTGCTTAAGTTATGTTCTTGCCTCATTATTACATAGCCTCTTTGCAAGTTTAGCAGCCCTTATTCCTATCATATGTGATATTAAATGGAGTTCTGCACAAAAGACCCTTATTGCCTCAGCAGTATTAGCATTGTTTTTATATAGCATTAAGGGAAGTAGCTTGTTTGGGATTGCTATTATTTTAGTGATTCTTGCAGCGGGACTAGGTATTTTGCTTACTAAAAGAGCCATCCAAATGGTTATTCATATGGACATTATGTAGTCTGAAAAAGGATTATTGTATTGCAATAATCCTTTTTATATGCTCAAAACTATTGTTTTAGAGAGAGATTTGCTATACTAGAAACATAAGGTGAACAAAAGGAAAAGGGGGAAGAAGTGTATGAAGCCAGAACTTGTTATTTTTGATATGGACGGATTAATGTTTGATACAGAGCGTATTTATTATCAAGCTTGGGAAGAGGCTATGACGCTTTATGGTTATGATTTTGGCTGGGAAGTCTACATACAGTTAGTAGCTCGAAATAGTCATACCATAGGTCTTACTTTAAAAAAGATTTATGGTGAAAATTTTCCTTATGAGGCAGTTAGAGATAAGAAACGAGAAATAGCTGATGAGATTATTGCAGAGCAAAGCATGCCAAAGAAGGCTGGGCTCATGGAACTATTAGATTTTCTAGAGGAAGAAGGCATTAAAAAAGCTGTAGCAACTTCTAGTACAAGGGAAAAGGCTCTTAACTACTTAGAGTTAGGGGGTGTAAGGATGCGTTTTGACCATATTGTATGTGGTTCAGATGTGAGAGAGTCAAAACCTCATCCAGAAATTTTTGAAATAGCGGCAAGGCATCTTCATGTATCACCTCAGCAATGTATTGTCTTAGAAGATTCCAAGATGGGAATAAAAGCGGCAAAGGCTGCAGGGATGTATGGCATTTTTATACCTGATTTAGTAGAGATGGATGAAGAGATTCAAAAAGATGCAAGTACTACGGTTAAAAATCTTTATGAAGTAATTGAGTGGATTAAAAACTGTTAAGTGAAAAGGGGCTATGGACCCCTTTTAATTTTGGTATTGATAGTCATGGTTCATCCTTTATCATTAAAATTTATAAAATTTTTAATTTAATTAATATAAATTAATTACTTTACTTATATGATTAATGTGATTATACTAAATTGTGTTTGTAATAACGAGTCGGATAGACAGATTTTATCTGACTGGTTAGGGAAAAGTAATACAATAGGAGATGAAAGAAATGTCATATCATTATTTACTGGATTTAGCCATTATTTTAATCAGTACAAAAGCATTTGGGTTAGTTACTAGGAAATTTCAAATGCCACAAGTGGTAGGGGCACTTTTAGCAGGGCTCATTTTAGGACCTGCCATGTTTGATATCTTAAAGGAAACAGACTTTATTAAGCAAATGGCAGAATTAGGGGTTATTGCGCTTATGTTTGGTGCAGGTTTAGAAACAGATATTAGTGAAATGAAGAAGACAGGTAAAGCTTCTGCCATTATTGCCTTGTTGGGAGTTATTATACCATTAGTAGGAGGCATGGGAGTTGCGGCATTATTAAGCACCAAAGAAATGCATGTACCTGAAACATCTGTCCTTCTTCAAAATATATTTATAGGCGTTATTTTAACAGCTACTTCTGTAAGTATTTCCGTGGAAACCTTAAAGGAACTTGGAAAACTTTCTACACCTGTGGGAAATGCCATTTTAGGTGCAGCCTTAATCGATGATGTATTAGGGATTATTGCCTTAACAATCATTACAAGTTTGGCTGATACCAGTGTGAATGTAGGGATTGTGCTACTCAAAATTATATTATTCTTCGCATTTTCAGGTGTAATTGGGTTAGGTTTTTATAAATTCTTTAAGAAATGGACTATGAGAGATGATGCAGACCGTCGTCGTTATGTGATTACAGCTTTTGTATTCTGCTTATTGTTAGCTTATATTGCAGAAGAGGTATTTGGCGTTGCAGATATTACAGGAGCTTTCTTAGCAGGACTTATTATTTCTAATACAGTCAAAAGAGATTATATTAGTCATAGGCTTGAAACAATGTCTTATTTACTCCTCTCTCCAATCTTTTTTGCAAGTATAGGTTTAGTGGTAGAGATTAACAATATGAGTACGGCACTAGTGATTTTTTCAGTCATGCTATTGCTTGTAGCCATCGTATCTAAAGTCATAGGTTGTGGTTTAGGGGCAAAATTATGCGGCTATACGAATAAAGAATGCTTACAAATTGGAACAGGAATGATCTCCAGAGGAGAAGTGGCACTTATTGTAGCAAGTAAAGGAGCTAATTTAGGGTTATTAAGTACGACACTTTTTGGACCTATTGTCATTATGGTAGTTGCGACTACAATTTTAACACCTGTTTTATTAAAGATTGTCTTTAAGGCATCAGAAAATAAACAAATAGCTGCTAGTAGTAAAGCGTAAAAAAGGCTTGTTAAAAACCTACTAGAGGGATACACAGTCATAGAGATACATAGCATAAACAAAGGGTTAAAAAACGAGAAATGTCTAGGACAAACTCGTTTTTTAACCCTTTTATATTGTGCATTAAAATGTACCCTATAAAGTAGACATATGGGTTTTTAGTTTACCCTTAATTGTAAACAAATGATTTTCAAAACACCTTGTTTGTAGACATTAGGTTTTGTCTCAAACCCTTGTTTGTGGACAGTGGTTTTTGAGTAACTTGTTTTTGATTGATGCCTCTTTGACAGAAGTGATGTATAATAACCACAACTATAAGGAGGGCTTCCCATGAGCAATCGAAAGTTTACACAAGAAGATATGGACATTCTTAAGGCAAATAAATATACCTATGGTGTCATTCCAACAATTATTTCATTTACATCCGAATTCAAGCAAGAATTCTGGTACAGGTTACAACAAGGCAAACGAGCATGTGACATAGTAAAAGAACTAGGATACGATCCTGAAATGCTTGGTGATACTCGTATACAAGGAATCAAACAAATCGTAAGATCTCAAGCCAAAGCAGGTGCCTTTAAGCAAGGAAATGATGCTGTAATAAACAGCAAGCATCCAGATTACTCTATGCTGACCGAACATCAAAAGATACATGCTCTTGAGCATGAAGTCTTGTATCTGCGTCAGGAAATTGAGTTTTTAAAAAAAATTCAAAAATCAGGCAATCAGAAGAACATGTGAGGTCGCTTATGGGAAGTACATCACATCGTTTCGAAACAATTAGGGAAACCTTACAGGATCCCGGCAACTTACTCAACATAACAGAACTATGTGATATTGCTGGTGTATCACGTTCTGGTTATTATCGTTATCTTAACACATCAGATTCCAGAAACGAAAAAGAGACTCGAGATAGAGCAGATTTTGAGCTTATTCTTGATGCTTATAAATATAGAGGTTACAACAAAGGTGCAAGAAGTATATACATGCGATTACTACATCTTGAGGCACCCGTAATTATGAATGTAAAAAAAATACGGCGATTAATGAAAAAGTACAATCTATTTTGTCCCATACGCAAAGCTAATCCGTATAGGAGAATGGCAAAGGCTCTTAAAACAAACAATACAGCTGACAACCTATTGAATCGCGAATTTGAGTTGCATGGACCAAGGAAAATATTGCTTACCGATATTACATATATCCCTTATGCAGGCACGTTTGCATATTTATCTACAATAATAGATGCTTTCACAAAGCAAGTACTGGCTTATGTGGTCAGTAGTTCGTTAGAAATTGATTTTGTCCTTGAGACCATAAATATTCTTGCCCGTGACCACGGAGTATTGTTAAATAAAGAGACTCTCATTCACAGCGACCAAGGCTGTCACTATACCAGCTATAAATTCATAGAACTTGTTAACAGTATTGAATTAAGACGTTCTATGTCAAGAAGAGGTAATTGTTGGGATAATGCTCCCCAGGAAAGCTTCTTTGGACATATGAAAGATGAACTGGATTTCTCAAGTTGTAACTCATATGATGAAGTCAAAGCCACAATTGATGACTGGATTGATTACTATAACAATGATAGATATCAATGGAATTTAGCAAAACTATCTCCTAATGAATTTTATAACTATATTATTACAGGTAACTATCCGCTATCCAAAGGGATATCTAAAGCGGAATAACAGTATAATAACTACACTTCTGTCAGGGACAAAAATTAAAAACTATCTGTCCTTGACAAAGGGTACAGTTTACATGAGGTGAGCTGAGTTTAGATTAAGCCGTAGGCTTTTAGAGCTTTATATAATAAAGTTTTATTGTGAGGTTCCATAGAAACGAGAGGTAAACGACAGCCTCCGACTTCCATGCCCATCATATTCATGGCTTCTTTAACAGGACTTGGGCTTGCTTCTATAAAGAGTGCCCGTACAAGGTCTAATACACCTAGTTGAAGTCTTTGGCTGCCTTCAAGGTCACCTGCCATAAACTTAGCTACTAGCTCATGGGTATCTCGTGGAATGATATTGGCCATGACTGAAATAACACCTTGCCCACCCATGGCAAGAAGGGGAAGCACATTGGCATCTTCGCCAGAGTAAATGGCAAAGTCAGGGCCGCATAAGTTACGAATTTCACCAACATGAGCAAAATTACATTCTTTAATGCCTACGATATTTTCAATTTCAGAAAGCGCCTTGACAGTATGAGGTGCCATATCTAAGGCGGTGCGGCCTGGTACATTATAAAGAATCATAGGGAGAGAGGTGCTATTGGCTATAGCTTTAAAATGTTCATAAAGACCTTTTTGGGTGGGTTTATTATAATAAGGCACGACAGACAAAAGGGCATCTGCGCCAACTTCCTGGGCAAATTGACTTGTGCCTATGGCGTGACGTGTATCATTACTACCGGCACCGGCAATAACAGGGATACGTCCATTGACCTGGTCCACGCAGCATTTAATCAGCGCTTTATGTTCCTCCATAGGAAGAGTAGCAGATTCGCCTGTAGTCCCACAAACAATAATGGCATCTGTTCCTTCAGCAATATGCCATTCAATAAGCTCTTTAAATTTCTCAAAATGAACGCCCTGTTCATTAAAAGGAGTGATGATTGCAACGCCTGATCCAGTAAAAATAGGTTTTTTCATATTTTTTCCTCCAAAAATACTTAATTCACATAAATCTATTATACGACTTTCATCAAAAATTAACAATGATATGAGAAAGTAGTAGTGAGTTCTACTTTATCATATTAAGATAGCGTGATTAAGGTGAAACAATTTATGATGCATACTTTTCTTAATTGTGGTAGAATGGACAATAACTTTTATGAAGAAGGGTACTAGGTGATGTGATGTTTATAATTGACTTTTTTGTTGGGCTATTAGGGCTTGGCATGAGCCTTTTCTTATGGATCATTAAACTAGGCATAGCTGGGCTAGTAGCTGCTATTGCATATTTCAAAGGACGTTCAAGTTGGCTTTGGGCTGGGATTACTATCATTTTACCTTGGCCATTTCCAATATTAACTTTATTAGGAATTTGTTATATGCCAAAGAAGTATCCTAAATTACCGAGGGAAATAAGGGAAGAGCCTGCCTTTAAAGATAAGAATCCAGTGATTGCATCTATGATGGCATTATCAGCAATGATTGCAAAATCAGATGGGAATGTGACAAAGGATGAAATTCACTTTATCAAACAGTTTATTACAGGACATTTTGGAATAGGTATGAGTGAAATGAATGCCTATGCAGAAGCCTTTGACTATGGAAAGGCTCATCCAGAGCAATATCAAGTATTTACACAAGTAGTCAGAAATTATTATGGTCCTCGAAGAGATATTTTATTAGCTCTTGCCTATCTTTTTATTGGCATTGCCATGCAAGGTGGACATGAGAATACAGTTAAAGAAAATATGACCAAACAAATCTTATTTGATTTAGGTATTTCAGCTTATGAATATCAAGCCATAAGAGCTGCCTTTACAGGAGAAAATTATGGTTACCAAGGCACTCATGGACAAGGTATGCAAACCTCAGAGGATTTAGTGAAAAAATACTCAGAGGTACTGGGTGTCAGCCCAGATGCCAGCTTAGCAGAGATTAAAAAAGCTTACAGAAAGCTTGTTAAAGAATATCACCCAGATAAATTGGCTTCAGGTAGTGTACCAGAAGAATATATTGCATTTGCAAATCAAAAGATCCGTGAAATTAATGAGGCGTACGAATACTTAGAAAAAATGAAATCTTAGAGGATAATAGTGTATAAGATTTGAAAAAATGAGTATACTCCTAAAAAATAAAAGGAGGTACGCTATGAATCAAGTCAACTTAATGGGGAATGTGACACGAGATTTTGAAATGAAAGAATCAGCAGGACATCATAAATATGCGCAATTTGTTTTAGCCGTCAATCCAATAGGCAATCAAGACAGAGAAGCAGACTTTATTAACATGGTGGCTTTTGGCAGCCAAGCTGAGATTTTATCCGCCTACGCACAAAAGGGTACCAAGCTAGCTGTATCAGGGCACTTATCAAGTGAGAACTATATTAATAAAGAAGGACAAAAACGTACAAGCACAAATGTGGTGGTAGAAAGCTTTGAATTCATAGGCCGAGGCAAGGGAAAAGTTCAAGAAGAAAGTAAAGAAGCATAGAGTATAGAATACTAGAGAGGTGATGCATGCTCTCTAGTATTTTTTTGTTTTATTTTATAAAATTAAATATAATATATTGAAATTATTTAAATAAGGTGGTAGAATATTAAATGTTCCGGCCCATTGGTCAAGCGGTCAAGACGTCACCCTCTCACGGTGAAATCATGGGTTCGATTCCCGTATGGGTCATAAAATAAAAGCGGTAAGCATTGATTATCAATAGATACAAGGCTTATTGCTTTTTTCGTTTTCGTTTTGGGGTATAATAGTGTGAAAATGTGTGGTAAGTGTGTAGCAAGAAAATAAAAAAATATAAGCTAGCTAAGAATGTCATTTAAACACTGTACTTCAGCAGCTTTTTTTCAGGCATTACATGGGTGCAAATATTCATGATCGCAGTTATGTCCTTTTGCCCCGCTAATGATTGAACGGTTTTGACTGGTATATCCTTTTCAAATAGTCGGGCTGCGTAGGTGTGCCTTAGTGAATGAAAGTTTCTATAGGGGATATTGGTTTTAACCAAGGCTCTTTCATATGATCGGGTTAAATTATGAGTGTCTATATAGGTACCAATGAGGCAAAAGAATGATAGAGCAAGGTGTCGCAAAAGCCAATTCCTTGCTCTATTTTTGCTTTGAATTTTTGTTACAAATAAATCACATTTTATATTGACACACTATTTTGAATGTGATATATTTGTATCGTGATAAATAAATCACATCACAAAAATAAATAATAGTTGGAGGGAATCATATGAAACGTATTTTTAGAATTTCACCAGTTTTAGGTATCCTTGGGTTTTTAGGCGTGTTAGGTTTTTTCTTTGAACCATTCTTTTGTACTTTCTTTGCATTTTTCGGGTTTTTCTTTTGGGGACTACTCAGTAAAGAGAAATCAGATGAAAGATTAGAGGAGAATATTAATAAAGCTGTTAGCATCGCTGGACGCTTGGGGCTCATTCTTTGTTTCTTCATACTTTTTGCATTAGATAAACAGCAGGCAGTCAACAGTATTTTACTTTTTGGTTCAATTGCTTATGCAATTATATTTATTTCAGCTCCAGCATTAGCATACATCATTGATAAACGGGGGTAAGGTTATGGCAGAATTCGTTTGTAAACTTAAAGAATACCGTCAAGCAGCTAACTTAACGCAGGAAGAATTGGCAAGTCTTGTTTCGGTTCGGCGAGAAACCATTATTCGACTAGAAGCAGGAAAGTATAATCCTTCACTAAAAATGGCTGTAGATATAGCTCGTGCTGTAAAGGTACCTATTGAATCTATATTTGTTTTTGAGTAAAAAAATGAGGTTGCGATACTAAATAGCCTCATTTTTGATTAGTTGCAAATTTAAGTTTAAGTACACTGCACTAGTAATTTGAGTAAATCGATTTTTTAGTGAGCAGGAATAGGTCATTAGGTTAATACAATGAAAATCTAGGTAAAACAATATAAGATTTGTACCTAAGTATTAGCTTTTAAATTGTAATGTAAGCGTTTGCATCTTTTCTTAATTAACTCTATATGGTAGGATTAAATAAGAAATGCTCCTTTGAGTATATTTTCAATCTAATTTCACGATACATAAAGTATAGTGTATAAAATATTGAATATTTGAACATAATATAAAGCGTTGAATATATATGACAATAGGGGAGTAGGTGCGATGTATAAAGATGAAAGATGTCTGATTTTTGACGAATCAGGTAACCTGGGATTAGATGGTAGATATTTTGTGATTGCTTGTATAGATACACGAGAAAGCAAATCATTACACAATATAATGAAAAACAAACTTAAGCAGGCAAAGAAGCTTTTTGGTGAATTGACCATGCATGCACATGAAGTAAAAGCGAATGAGGCTTATCCATGTGTAAAGTATCATGTATTAGAATCAATAGCAACGAAAAATATTGGTATATCTTATATTGTTGCTGATTTGCAGCATATAGAAAGCAATTTGTTAAAAGAAAAAAATATCCTATATAATTATTTAATGAAACTATTAATATCGAAGCTTATAGATGACAATGATAGAAACAAAAAGTTAAATATCATATGTGACAATAAAACGACTAAAGTGGCATCTGCCAATTCATTTAGTGACTACATTAAATTATACTTAAATTATGAGTGTGGATATAATATTGATGTAAGTGTGGTGTACTTAGATTCTGATGCAGGGGATGCCTACATTGTACAAGCCGCAGATTATGTAGCAAATGCAATTTATACACAATATGAGTATGATAATACTATTTATAGTAACTGTATTGAACAAAAGGTCCGTGTACGAGATCAATTCCCTCGAGAAAAGTTTGGAAAGTAAATGCAAAAAATATATTGATTTTATTTCAAGTAATATGTATAATTTATTTATGAAAATGATATAATATCTTATGGGTATGTAAACCCTTAATAGTGTGTTACAGTTTAAAGACATAAACTGCCTGTGTGGTAGTCGCTATTATGGTAGTACCCTTTTTATCTATATTGAAAAATGAATCTTCTAACCAATAGTGTTAGGAGATTTTTTTGTTTAGTAAATGATTCATATATAGTTAGTAGTTCAATCAATAAAGAATGAGCTGATTATGATTTGGGAAGCAAAGATATCATTAATCATTTTAGCCACTTACTTTTTAAAGCAATAGTTAGTAACAATATTGAGTTATATATTATGGATATATATTAATGGCACTGCAAATTTTAACTTGTGTAGCAAGGTATAATAGAGTTAGAAAGCTATGAGAGATATGTTTGCTGAGGCTAGTAAATAAATATCATGAAACTAAAACTATTTTAATAACAGGGGGATATAAAGATGGATATTATTAAAAAGTATGAAATGGATATGTGGGAAGCTGCACTCAATAAAGATGCAAATAAGTTTTTAGAACTTGTTGCTGAGGATGCTATTATGGTATGTGGAGGATATCGCTGTTTGGGAAAAGAGTATGCTGAGTATATAAAGGACTATGATATTTCTAGTTACGTATTACTTGCATACGAGATCATATTTCAAACAGAAAGTTTGGTACAGATCCATTATGTCATAAAAACTGAAACTGAAAGGCAAAGTAATAGCGACTTAGCAGGAGAATTTCATATTACTTCAACTTGGAGAAAGACAAATGAACGTTGGAAGTTAATTTTTAACTTAGATTCAAGAATTTTAAACTAGATTGTCTAGTAGATATAAGGATAAGAAGTAAATAGATAAAGGAGTACAAAGAATAAATGGAACCAATGAAAACACATTTTCGTAAAAAGAAGAGATATAAGGTTTTAGCTAGTATAGCTATTTTTATAATCATCGTTATTGTCATTGTTCCATCCCTTGGACTGACTTTATATTTAAATCATCATGTATCCTACCGAGGTGAGGAAACACCAGACTATCCCTTGCAAGGGATTTATGAAGCCTCGGATTATGGACTTACAGAAGTCGTACATACATTTGAAACAGAAGATAGTGAATCACTTTGGTGTTCTGAAATTAGGGTGGAAAATCCTAAAGGGGTGATCATTTATCTATCAGGAATTGAACAGCCATCGATTACTTATTTTTACGGTCATGCAGCCTGGATGCAGAAAAATGGATATGCTTCCTTTCTTTTAGAAGTAAGAGGGCATGGAAGAAGTAGTGGCAATCAGATTGGATTTGGCTATACGGAGGTAGCAGATGTAAAAGCTGTTGTAGATTATATCTGCTCTATGGAGGAATATGCAGGTGTACCTATTGTGTTACAAGGCGTTTCCATGGGAGGGGCCATTACACTTAATGCATTTGGACAAATCCCTGAAATTAGTGGATGTATTGCTATGTCTCCCTATGCTTCTTGTGAAGAGCAATTAGAACTACTCATGGAACAGTATCATATGCCAGGATTTATTTGGGCAATTGAGAAGCCGCTACTTATGCAAACCTTAAAATGGATTTATGGGAGTGAGGCGGTTGAAAATCTTTCTCCTAAAAAGCAGATTCAGAATGCCAAGGGTAGACCTGTCTATATTGTAAGCTGCAAACAAGATGATTCAGTACCTTGTGAGAATACGGAGATTTTGCAGAAAGCCTACCCAGAAGTAGAGGTATGGATTCGTGATTCTTGGGAACATTTTATTGTCAAAGACTGTGATTTTAAAAATGTGGTGCAAGATACAACCTATTGTGAGAAGATCTTGGTATGGATCAATACCATTTGTAACCAAGAATAAGTAACAAATGAAACAAGGTCATCAATCGTAATAGGGGAAGATGTTGGATTGAAAAAAGTTTAACTAAAGTATAGAATTAGGTTATTAAAGTCATAGAAACATATCAAGAGGGGGCTTCAATATGTCACATCAAGATAAAATAATGATACGAGGGTTACGTCAAAATAATTTAAAGAATATCTCTATTGATATACCAAAAGAAAAGATTGTGGTCTTTACAGGTGTTTCTGGTTCAGGTAAATCCAGTATTGTATTTGATACAATTGCAGCTGAAAGTCAGCGTCAAATGAATGAAACCTATACAGCTTTTATACGTGGGAGATTACCCAAATTTGAAAAACCTAAGGTAGAAATGATCGAAAATCTTTCAGCTTCAGTCATTATTGATCAGTCACAGCTTGGAGGGAATGCTCGTTCAACTGTAGGCACAATCAGTGATATGTATAGTGCCCTTAGGCTCCTTTATTCCCGAATTGGTGAACCTTATGTGGGAACAGCTTCTTATTTTTCTTTTAATGACCCAAAAGGGATGTGCCCAGAATGTCTTGGTATTGGTAAGGTAATGAAGTTAGATATTACACCTTTTATAGCAGAGGACAAAAGCTGGAATGAAGGTATGGTAGATTTACCAGCCTTTCATGTGAATAATTGGTATTGGAAACAGTACACAGGCAGCGGCTTATTTGACTTAGATAAAAAGTGGAGAGATTATACGCAAAGAGAACGTAATCTGTTATTATATGGGGCAGAAGAGGAGAATGGAGAGCGTATAGTAAAGCAGGTTGAAGGGGTTTATAACATGATGAGCAGGCTTTTGCTCAAGAGAGACAGTTCTGAGATGGGGGATGCTTCCATGAGACGCCTTGCAAGCTATATACATCAATCAGAGTGTCCGCTTTGTCAAGGGAAAAGGTTGAATAAGGAAATACTTGCTTGTAAGGTTGCAGGTTACAATATTAATGAAATGTGTGAGATGGAATTTACTCAGCTACGCAGCTTACTTCAAACCATCACTGACCCACGGGGAAAATCAGTGGCAGAGAGTTTAATCACTACTTTAACCCGTATGATTGATATAGGGCTCCCTTATCTTTCCCTTAACCGCGAGTCTTCAACTTTATCAGGAGGAGAAGCTCAGCGTCTGAAGTTAGTCCGTTATATGGGAAGTGCCCTTACGGGAATGACGTATATCTTTGATGAGCCAAGTACAGGGATGCATCCACGAGATGTGCATCGTATGACCAAGTTACTCCGTAGTTTGCGTGATAAGGGCAACACCGTTTTAGTAGTAGAGCACGATAAAGATGTGATTTCTATTGCAGATGAAGTGATTGATGTAGGGCCTATGGCAGGGAAAAATGGAGGACAGATTCTTTATCAAGGAAGTTACCCAGGACTTCTAGATTCAGGTACGCTTACAGGCAATGCTATGAAGCAAAAGATGGCTATTAAATCAGAGCCTAGAAAGCCTAAACAATTTTTACCTCTTCGAAATGTGAAGGTGCATAATTTGAAAAATGTCTCTGTAGATATTCCTCTAGATGTTCTGACTGTTGTAACAGGTGTAGCAGGCTCAGGAAAAAGTTCTTTAATTCGGGATGTCTTTGCCGAGCAGTATGCCAATAGAGTGGTTTTAGTGGATCAATCCCCTGTGACGGCTACAGGACGGTCTACGCCTGCAACTTTCCTAGGATTCTTTGATGAAATTAGAAAACAGATTGGAAAGGAAAATGGCGTAAATCCAGCTTTATTTTCCTTTAATAGTAAAGGAGCTTGCCCTGCTTGTAAGGGGAGAGGGATTATTGTGACAGAACTTGTGTTTATGGACCCTGTAACAACTGTCTGTGAAGCTTGTGGAGGTAGTCGATACAGTGACGAAGCTTTAAGTTATAAATATCATGGCAAAAATGTTGAGGACATTTTGGCCATGAGTGCAGAGGAAGCGAGAACTTTCTTTGAGGATTGCCCCAAAATACATAAACATCTACATGCCCTAGTGGAAGTAGGCTTGCCATACCTTTCCTTAGGACAACCCTTATCAACATTGTCAGGAGGTGAGCGTCAACGTGTGAAATTGGCCAAGTATTTAGATAAAAAAGGCAATATCTATGTATTAGATGAACCTACTACAGGCTTACATGCTGCAGATGTGCAGGCTGTGATGAAGCTCTTAGATGGTTTTGTAAAGCGGGGCAACAGTGTGATTGTCATTGAGCATCATATGGATGTGGTCAAGCAAGCAGACTATGTTATCGACATTGGACCTGATGGGGGAACATTAGGTGGTGAAGTTGTTTTTACAGGCACACCACAGGAAATGATTGACCATTCAGAGTCTATAACAGCAAAATACTTACGAAAATCCCTACAATAAAAGGGAAAAAGGAGAAGAATCATGTATCAAACCCTATTATTTGATTTAGATGGTACACTTACAGATCCTAAAGAAGGTATTACAAAATCTGTACAGTATGCCTTAGCACATTTTGGAATAGAAGAAGAGGATTTAGAAAAGCTTACGACATTTATAGGGCCACCTCTCACTCATTCCTTTATGACTTATTACGGATTAGATGCAGCTGAGGCTGAGGAAGCAGTACATAAGTATAGAGAACGATTTAGCAGTGTGGGCATATTTGAAAATGGTGTTTATGAGGGCATTCATGAGTTATTAGAGGCGCTCAAGATACAAGGAAAAGTCATAGTACTAGCAACTTCTAAGCCTCACCTATTTGCAGAAAAGATACTAAAGCATTATGGCCTTTATAGCTATTTTGATGTCATTGTGGGAAGTGAATTAGATGGGACGAGAAGTCATAAAAATGAAGTCATAGAAGAAGTGTTTCATAGACTTCAACTGACGGAAGGACAAAAAAGTGAAACAGTAATGATTGGAGATAGAAAACATGATATATTAGGTGCTAAAGCTTGTGGTATTCCTTCTATAGGGGTACGCTTTGGTTATGCCGAGCCTCAGGAATTAGAAGAGGCAGGAGCTGATCATATTGTTAATACCGTTGAAGAATTAAAGACTTTTCTATTAGAAGGATAGAGAATTGGTACATGATAGGTATATTAATGGAGAAATGAAATAAATAAGACGTCCTCAGTAAGCCATTAAGGTGCTGAGGACGTTTTTATTTAGGAACCATTGGTTTGTAAAATACGACGTGGAATTTTAAGGCGAATGCGGCTTTCAATATCTGTTACTTCTTTTTCATTTCTAGGGGTCATAAACATACAAGTATAGCCGTCATTACCTGCGCGCCCTGTACGTCCAATGCGGTGAATATAGGTTTCAGGTGTTTCAGGCACATCATAGTTATAAATATGGGTGACACCAGAGATATCAATACCACGGGCGGCAACATCAGTGGCAATGAGGTACTGAATATCCCCTTTTTTAAAGCTTTTCATGATACGTTCTCTTTTAGATTGTAAGATATCACTATGAAGCCTTACGCAGTTATAATCCTTTTCTTTTAAAGCTTCATAAAGGGCTTCTACTCGGCGTTTAGTACGACAGAAGATAATCGCCATATAAGGATTATCTTCTTGAAGCACTTGAAGAAGTGCAGCTTGTTTATGACGGTCTGTAGTTTCTACAAGCTCTTGATGAATAGCCTCTAGGGTAATTTTCTTTTTGGCAATGGTCAGTGTAGTGGGACTATTAGTAAAGCGATAAGCTAGCTTTTTCACAGGGGCATCCATGGTGGCAGAGAAGCAAAGGGTTTGACGCTTCTTAGGAAGTTGTTTCACAATGCTTTCCACATCGTTTTTAAAGCCCATGAGTAGCATTTGATCTGCTTCATCTAGAACAAAAGTCGTCGTCTTACTGAGGTTAATGCTTTTACGACCAATATGATCCAGTAAACGTCCTGGGGTAGCAATGACAAGATGTACGGGTTTACCAAGTTTCTTGAGCTGAGCAGCTGTATCTTGTCCACCATAAATAGGTAAAATACCTAAAGCTTTAGTCTCAGCTAACTTCTTGGCTTCTTGGGTGATCTGAATAGCAAGCTCCCTAGTAGGTGCCACAATAAGGGCTTGAATATGAGGAAGTTTTGAAGAAAGTCGCTCAAAGATAGGTAGTAAAAAAGCTAAAGTTTTACCGGTACCTGTTTGTGCCTCACCGATGACATCTTTTCCGGACAAAATAAGCGGGATTGCTTGTTCTTGAATGGGTGTTGGCGTCGTAATACCTGATTTTTTTAAATGATTTATCATTTCAGGGGAAATCCCCAGTGTTTTAAAGTTCATAGTTCATACCTTTCATCTACATATACTATGTAACATCATATCATGTTTTGCTATCTAGGAACAAGGCGTATTCATCAAGAATGATAAATAAAAAGAAAGTGAAGTGGGAGAGAGAAGGAGCTTCACTTTCTTTTGAGCTATTAGTGCTAGATTATTGTTGCATAGTCATTTGTGGGGGAGTGGGTGGAAGGTTTAAACTGGCTAAGGCAGCATCGTAACGCTCACCTACACGATCCCAGTTAATAACATTAAAGTAGTTGTCAATGTAATTACCACGTTCATTCTGGTGTTTAAGGTAGTAAGCATGTTCCCAAACATCAATTGGCAGAAGGGGAATACCACGAAGGGGAATAGGCGTTCCTTGATTGCTAGTGGTCACAATTTGTAATCTGCCATAAGGGTTAAGCATGAGCCAAGCATAGCCAGAGCCAAAAACGCTTAATGCAGAAGCTTTTAGATTCGCTTTTAAATTGTCAAAGCTTCCAAACTGACGATCAATGGCTTCTTTGAATTGACCTGTAGGGGCAGTATTCTGAGGAGGACCTATCACTTTCCAAGTGAGGGAGTGGTTATAATGTCCTCCTGCATTGTTAATTACTTGTGTTTGAATATCACTAGGTATGCGGTCAGAAAAAAGCAAGAGTTCTTCTAGAGTATAGTTATAAAATTCAGGGTAACGTGATAAGGCCGCATTAAGATTACGTACATAAGTGGCGTGATGTTTATCATGATGAAGGCGCATAGTTTTTTCATCAATATAAGGCTCTAGGGCATTGTAGTCATATTCTAAAGGTGGCAAACTAAAGGGGCCTGTGGTAAGAGGCATATGAGAAGCTTGGTCTGTCGCATAGAGTGACTGAAGCTGGGCTATTTCAGAAGAAGTCGCCGTAGGTACTTTAACTTCAATTGCTTGGGGCATTGAAGTAGACATGTTGCCGTCCATACAATGTTTACATGGTGGTGTACGAAGCTGATTGGCATTCTTGCAAGCATATTTATATTGGGCAGCCACTTTCTTTTGGTGGACAGTGGTTACAGTAGAAAGTAAAAGTAGATTAATCAAATCATTCATAATGGCTCATCCTTTAAATACAATATTTTACAGTATTATAATATTGTGGAGAAGAGGATTTGGGTACAAAAAAACAGAGTAAAATAGATTTACTCTGTTACTGGAATTTGATGAGCTGCTAAATCAACAATATAATTTATTTTTCCAGGTGTAATATGTTTATAAATCGTAACGGTATAAGTATGGGTTTTATCCATAATATGATCGGAATATACAGTATAAGTAATAGCATCTGAGCGTCCCATTTGGACAGTAGTAATAGGAGAAAAATGAATATCATCCTTTAAGTCATAGGTGTCTCTATAGCTTTCATAGAGGGTACGCATAATCATCACATCAAGGGTTTTATTAATATCTATAGAAGTATCTTTTCTACTAGGATTATAGGTAGGCCAGAAGCACTGATAAAGGATATTCTGATTATTAAATTTTAATCTTATGCCATTTTCTTCAGGTGTAACTGTTAAAGGGTAAGTGACCAATTGATGAGAAGTAGGCATTGCCTTTAAAAGATCAAGATTTCTAAAGGTTACTTCTAATGTAGGTAATTGGGTGCATAGGGTCTTAATCTTGGATAATATCTCTTTTTTATAAGTACCACTTGCAAAACTTAAGTATTGATTAGACTTGACGGCAGATTGAAGAAGAGTTGTATAGTCTTCTACAAGAGGTTCAAATACATCTTTTAGCCTATCATAATGTGTATGTAGTGTATCGTGTGATTCATAAGTATCTGTAGAAGAAGAATAAGGGAGAAGCGCTGTGAGTTCAAATTGAGTGAGATCTGGGGACAATTTATAAGGATAGTTCGCTAAATCTAAGAGAGATACAGGAACATAAAGTGTGTCATTAAGTAAGCGTGGTTCACTAGAGAGTTGTTCTTTTTTTGAAGAGACATTAACTACTCTACTATTTGGTGAAAAACTAAGAGTAGTACCCTGTAGTGACCATGTGTAAATTTTTTGATCCTTTGAAGTATAGGAAGAATAAGTCATATCTGCTAAATCCTCTAAGGCTAAAAAGAGTGTGCCTTCAACTATAATCGGTGTATGTTGGGGTGTATAAGGAATGTCATTTAAGCTTAGCTTGTAGGGATTATTGGCATGAATAGGGAGAACAAGCGTCATAATAATGAGTAAAAAATAAATGAGTTTGTTTTTCATAATATACCACCTTTCCATTGCTCAATATATCACAAATATTAACAATAGTAAACTTAAATTAATAATTGTTAATATAAAATTAACAATTATTAATTTATATTCATTTATTTAAAAATAGCGTAGGATTTTATTAATAGAAAATCCTACGCTATTTTTAAGTTAAAATAAAAAGTTTAGTAACGACTATGTTTTTCAAGTAAACTAAAGAAATCAGGGAAAGAAATACTGACACATTCAGCATGATGAAGTTCTGAAGGAGAAGTAGCATTACAAGCTGCAATAGTGAGCGACATAGCTATGCGATGGTCATGGAAGCTTTCAAGCTCCCCGCCATGAAGAGGGAAGCCACCTTCAATAATAAGTCCATCTTCTTGTGGTGTAATACGGGCTCCCATTTTACTTAGTTCACTATAAAGAGCCTCAATACGGTTAGACTCCTTAACGCGAAGTTCACTAGCATCTTTAATAAGAGTTGTACCTTCTGCAAAAGCAGCTGCGACAGCCAAGGCTGGAATTTCATCGATTAAAGTAGGAATTGTAGCTCCGCCAATGGTGACACCATGAAGCTTAGAAGTGCGCACACGAAGATCACATACAGGTTCACCACCAATTACTTGTTCGTTAAAACAAGTAATGTCTCCCCCCATTTCTAAGAGCACATCTAGTATGCCGCGTCTTGTAGGGTTAATGCCTACATTTTGGATGACAAGCTCTGAATCAGGGGTGATGAGTCCTGCTACCATAAAGAAAGCAGCAGAGGAAATATCTCCAGGAACAGTAATCTCAGTGGCATAAAGTTCTTGACAAGGGGAGATAGTGACACAAGTATTATCTCTGGTTAACGTGGCTCCAAAAGCAGCGAGCATACGTTCTGTATGATCTCTAGAAATATAAGGTTCACTGACAGTTGTAGGACTATCTGCATAGAGGCCAGCTAGAAGAATAGAAGATTTAACTTGTGCACTAGCCACTGGAGAATGATAAGTAATCCCCTTTAAAGTATGAGGTCTAATAGTCATTGGGCAGAAATTGTCTTCTTTAGCTTCAAACTGTGCCCCCATTTGAGTGAGTGGCAGGATCACCCGTTTCATAGGTCGTTTTTGAATAGAAGCATCTCCTGTTAAGGTAGAGGGGAAATCTTGTCCAGCTAAAATGCCAGAGATGAGGCGAACTGTAGTCCCACTATTACCACAATCTAAAACGTCCTTAGAAGGGCTAAGACCATGAAGTCCCCTTCCATACACTTTAACTGTTGTCCCTTCTACTTCAATAGGAATACCTAAGTTTCTAAAACAAGAAATAGTAGAAAGACAATCATCACCCATGAGGAAATTATGGATGGTAGTCGTACCCTGTGCTAAACTCCCAAACATAACACTGCGATGGGAGATAGATTTATCAGACGGGATGGTCAGGGTACCTTTTAAATGTGATAAAGGTTGAATAAGCATAATAGCCTCCTTAGTTGTTTAATAATAAAGTGTATAATGGTGCTGAGATAAAATTTCAGCGGCTAATAATAAATCATTTTTATTAGCAAATAAGATTTTAATAACTCCTACATCAAATTCCCTGTCACTCATGACACTAAGGTTTTTAATGTTAATTTGATGTTCACTCAGAGCGGTGGCAATTTTAGCAATGATACCAGGTTCATCTTTGGCATCAATATGTAGCGAATATTGCTTGGATAAATCCGTAGAAGGACCTTCGCTAAAAGTATTGCGATAAAGTCTAGCAGTATTAAAGTAGCTATAGAGTTCATTTTCTGAGTTATTTTCAAGACAATCCAAAAAGCGTTGTAAGATGCCTATATAAGTTTCAAATACCTTTTGAATTTGAAGTTTATTGGTTAAACAAATACTTGTCCAAATATCAGCATTAGAAGAAGCGATGCGTGTTAAATCCTTAAAACCACCAGCAGCTAGCGTATGAAGGTAAGAAGATTGACCATCATTTTCTTTAACTAGATGAACTAGACTACTGGCGATAATATGAGGTAAGTGGCTAATATTGGCTGTCACATAGTCATGATAAGAGGCAGATAACACAAGGGGAATGCCGCCCATACGTTCAATCAGCTTTTGTAATATAAATAAAATAAAATCAGGTGTATCACCTAAAGGTGTAAGCATATAATAAGCATTTTCAAATAAGTGATCATGAGAAGCACTATAACCAAACTTTTCTGAACCAGTCATAGGATGTCCACCTACATAATAGACACGTTTATTATTTGCTGTAATCATAGGTTCTAATTCTTGCATAATATGATATTTTGTACTACCTACGTCTGTTAGAATACAATCATTGGGTAAGTAAGGAAGTAATTCTGATACTACTTCTTTAATGGTAGTAACGGGTGTACAGACAAATACAACCGTACAGTTAGAAAAACCTGTTTTTAAATCAGTAGACATAAAATCAATCATACCTTCGTTATAAGCCATATGTAAATCTGAAGTGTTTGTATCATAGCCAATAATATAGCTATTTTGAACATGTACTTTTTTTATTGCTTTGGCAATGGAGCCTCCAATAAGACCGAGACCAATAATACCTATATGCATGACGAGCCTCCTATAATAGTGAATACCTAAGTGGTATAAATAGTGGAATAAAATTTTACTTATCTAAATATTATATATATTTTTATATGGGTTGTATAGTTCAAAAGGAGCTTTTTAGATGGTTGTTCTTATTTTGGATAAAAAAGGAAGTGAAAAGGTAGTAGGTATTGGAGTGCATGTCTACTACCTGGAGGGTATTTATTGATTGTCTTTAAAATAGCCTGGGGTAAATAAATGGGCGATATTGCAGTAGTTAGGAATACCTGAAGTAAAGCTTAATGTGACTTCTCCTTGAATGAGAGGCATTAAATAATCCACAAGTTCCCTTGTTACATCATTTTGAGCATCGTTAATCCATTCTAAAGGAATCATTTTCTCACCATTTGCAATAGCATGAATATCATATACAAAGATTTCTACTTGATAAGGCTTGTTTTGAAGACGTTTATAACAAACCATCTTAGCAGTTTCACCCTCAGCACCTAAAGAGGCAGCAGTTTTACCAATCATCACAGCTTCTTCAAGGTCAGTTAAGGAAGCAATATGCCCCCCTGCACGTTGAAGGACATTGAGTTCAATAGAGCGTACTTTACAACCGAGCTCTGCTTTGAGTAAATTTTCTAGAGTTTTACCTACGCCACAAAGTTGTTTGTGACCAAATGAGTCCACAGCGCTACTTGAAGAAGAAATGTAATGTCCCTCTGAATCCTTAATCCCTTCAGAAACAGCAACAATAACATTTTTTCTTTTTGCCTTAATAGCTTTAATATCTTCAATAAAGCGGCCTTTATCAAAGACTGCTTCTGGCAAATAGATGAGATCAGGAGCCATGGAATAACTATTTCGAGCAAGGACCGAAGCAGCAGTAAGCCAGCCTGCATTTCTTCCCATAATTTCTACAATTGTTACAGAAGGAATATTATAGATATAAGTATCATGAGCAATTTCTAAAAGAGAAGTGGCTACGAATTTTGCAGCACTTCCAAAACCGGGGGTATGATCTGTGATTGGTAAGTCGTTGTCAATTGTTTTTGGTATACCAATCACATTGATGTCGTAATGATGGGCTTTGGCATAATCAGAGAGTTTTAAAACAGTGTCCATTGAATCATTTCCACCAATATAAAAGATAGTTTTTATATCATGAGTTTCAAAGAAATGAAATAAATCACGATAGATGACTTCTGAATGTTCACAGGTTGGTAGTTTGAAGCGACAAGAGCCAAGATACATGGAAGGTGTGTGGGTAAGCTGATTAAGTTGTTCTTGGGTTTGAAATCTTTCGGATAAGTTTAAGTATTTGCCTTGTAAGAGACCTTCGATGCCATTTACCATGCCATAAACTTTATTATAAAGGTTATTTTCTAAAATACCCTGTAATACACCACTCAGTGAAGCATTAATAGCAGCAGTAGGACCACCAGATTGTCCAATAATACAATTACCTGTTTTACACATTATATGATAACTCCTTTCAAGAGACCGTAATTTGTCAAAGTAATGATAGCAGAATCATGATTAAACGTCAAACAAAGTATTATTTTCTGGAAAATAAAGGAGTTTAAAAATGGCTTGTAATAAAATATCTACTTAGGTATAATGTTTTGTGCTATATATCAATAATAAGGGGTTAAAAATGAATTTAAATAATAAGACATTAGCAGAAAAATTATATTTATTAGCAGGAGTAGCAGCTGTTATTTCCTTATTCTTGCCTTGGGTGGATTTAGGGATTTTATCAGCTAATGGTTTCCAGCAACAAGGTTACTTATTTTTAGTATTAATGATTTATCCAATTTATACAGTAATAGCTGAAAAAAGTCGTTATAAAATGGTGAGCTTAGGTTGTGGCATTGTAAATACAGTATTTGTATTTATATTTATCAACTCCAAGTCTGCGGACTTTTTTGGTGAAACGATAAATGCAGCTGGTATAGGGTTATATGTGATGCTTATTGCTTCTATACTTATGACTATAGCTGCAGGAATGGAGTTTAAAGAACAAGCATAAGAGAAATACTTGACAAAAATCGGATACCGAGTAAAATAATAAATAATATATTTATAATATGAAAAGCAAGGAAAATGCATAGTAGAAAGATAAGAACCATTAGAGAGAAGGTATCACCGGCTGCAAGTACCTTTTGGCAATCTTATGTTTTGAATTTCACATTGGAGCTTTATCTTTGAATAGAAGTAGAAGATAACGGTGGCGACGTTAGAGCCAAATGAGTGTTCATACTATTGAAGTATGAAAATTTGGGTGGTATCGCGGAGAAAATAGGCTTCGTCCCTTTTGGGACGGAGCTTTTTTATTTTGCTCTCAGAGACTCCGTACAAACAAAGTGAAAATAAGAAAGGAGTTTTACAATGAAAGATAAATTAGAGATGATTAAACACGGTGCAATTGCGAGTATTGAAACTGCCGATAGTCTTCAAGTACTAGAAGAACTGCGTGTACAATACCTTGGTAAAAAAGGAGAACTTACAGCTGTACTTCGTAATATGAAAGATTTAAGCAATGAAGAAAGACCAATTGTGGGTCAAATTGCCAATGAGGTGAGAGCTGATATTGAAGCAAGTCTTGCAAGTAAAAAGGTGGCACTAGAAGCTGCTGAGCAAAATAAAAAGCTTCAAGAAGAAGTACTCGATGTGACTATGCCAGGCAAAAAATTAAAACTTGGTAAAATGCATCCTCTTCAAAAAACTTTAGAAGAGGTACAAAACATCTTTTTAGGTATGGGATATGAAATTGTAGAAGGCCGTGAAATCGAAACAGCTTACTATAACTTTGATGCCCTTAATTTAGGAGAAGAGCATCCTGCCCGCGATGAACAAGATACTTTCTATTTTAATAGTGATTTAGTACTTAGAACAGCCACTTCTCCAGTTCAAGTACACACGATGGAAAGCGAAAGCTTACCAATTCGTATGATCGCACCAGGTCGTGTGTATCGTTCAGATGAAGTGGATGCTACACACTCACCTGTATTTAATCAAATTGAAGGACTTGTCATTGATAAAAATATTACTTTTGGTGACCTAAAAGGTGTGCTTGCAGAGTTTGCAAAAGCTTTATTTGGAGATAAGGTAGAAGTAAAATTTAGACCACACTACTTCCCATTTACTGAGCCAAGTGCAGAGGTAGATGTTTCTTGCGCCATGTGTGGGGGAAAAGGATGTAATGTATGTAAAGGTTCAGGTTGGATTGAAATCCTTGGTTGTGGTATGGTGCATCCAAAAGTACTTGAAATGGCAGGGATTGACCCAACAGTCTACCAAGGGTTTGCCTTTGGTGTAGGACTTGAGCGTATTACGATGCTTAAATATGATATTAATGACTTAAGATTATTCTACGAAAACGATATTCGTTTCTTATCACAATTCTAAGGAAGTAGAAAGGAGAAAAATAAATGAATGTACCTATGTCCTGGCTTAAACAATATGTAGATATAGATGTAGATATAAAAACTTTTGAGGATGCAATGACCATGTCAGGCTCAAAAGTAGAAGCAGTAGAAGAAAGTGGAAAAGAAATTACGAAAGTGGTAGCGGGTAAGATTATTGAAGTAGCGCCTCATCCAAATGCAGATAAGCTTCGTATTATGCAAGTAGATATTGGAGGAGAAAGACCTCTTCAAATCGTTACAGCAGCAACGAACGTGAATTTAGGGGATGTGGTACCTGTTTCTTTAGATGGCGCAACCCTTGCAGGTGGGCTTAAAATTAAAGCAGGTAAACTACGCGGGGAACTTTCAGAAGGAATGTTTTGTTCAGTAGAAGAACTTGGCTTTAATGAAGAGGATATTGAAGATGCACCACATGATGGGGTATATATCTTCCATAATGACATTGCCCTTGGGTCAGATGTCAAACCACACTTTGGGCTTGGTGAACAAGTGGTAGAATACGAAATCACTTCTAATCGTGCAGATTGTTTTAGTATTTTAGGGATTGCTAGAGAAGCTGCAGCAACTTTTAAGAAGCCTTTTAAATTCCCAGAAATCACTGTAGAGGAAGCTACGGGGAATGCAGAAGAAATGGCTTCTATAACGATTCATAATGATGAGTTATGTCCACGTTATGCAGCGCGTATTATTAAAAATGTAAAAGTAGGTCCATCTCCTAAATGGCTAAAAGACCGTTTACTTTCAGCAGGGCTACGTCCTATTAATAACATTGTAGACATTACAAACTATATGCTTCTTGAATTTGGTCAACCCATGCATGCTTTTGACTATGATAAATTAGCAGGTCATGAAATTCATGTACGTACAGCCGCGCCAGGTGAAAAGTTTGAAACTTTATTTGAAGAAGAAAAAGTATTAGATGAAACAATGTTAGTCATTGCAGATGCTGAAAAAGCAGTAGCCATTGCAGGCGTAATGGGTGGCAATAACTCAAAAGTGACAGAGGAAACCACAACGATTCTTTTTGAATGTGCAAACTTCAATGGTTATAGTGTACGTCAAACTTCTAAGAAATTAAATTTAAGAAGTGACTCTTCTGTGAAGTATACAAAAGGACTTGATCCAAACAATATTACTCTTGCCCTTGAAAGAGCAGCACAACTGATTAATATGACAGGTGCAGGTGAAGTGGTAAGCGGTAAGATTGATGTCTATCCAAGAAAGAGAGAACCACTTACGATTGCTTATGATGTAGAATGGATTAATCATTTCTTAGGGACAAATATCTCTGAAGAAGAAATGGTATCTTACTTTGAAGCTGTTGCTTTCGTAGTAGATCAAGAGGCTAAAAAGGTTACAATTCCTACTTTTAGAAGTGATGTGACCATGATGGCTGATTTAGCAGAAGAAGTGGCAAGACTTTATGGTTATAACAAGATTACACCAACATTAGAACGTGCAGAGCCTACAAGAGGGGCTAAGACTTTTGAACAAATCACATGTGATACAATCAGAAATGTGATGACAAATCATGGTGTATATGGTGCGCTTAACTACTCTTTTGAAAGTCCAAAAGTATTTGATAAACTTTGCATTAAAGCAGACAGTCCTTTAAGAGATGCGATGAAGATTACCAATCCATTAGGAGAAGACTTTAGTATCATGCGTACCACAAGTCTAAATGGTATTTTAACTTCTCTTTCTACTAACTTTAATAGAAGAGTAGAAGAGGCAGCTCTTTATGAAATTGGTAAGATTTATATTAGGCAACCTATCGTAGAAACTGTGGTAACAGATGTGAAACGTAAGGGAGAAAATCTATTACCAGCAGAAATTAAAAAGCTGACAATTGGTGGCTATGGTAAAGAAACAGATTTCTTCTCTATGAAAGGTATGATTGAAACTTTAATGAGTGAGCTTCATAT
The DNA here is from genome assembly GCA_023436395.1 of Bacillota bacterium. GTDB lineage: Bacteria > Bacillota > Clostridia > Lachnospirales > Cellulosilyticaceae > Cellulosilyticum. The sequence goes on from JAEZJJ010000033.1 coordinate 111,259, forward strand.
CAGCAAAGTAGAGTTTACAAGAAATAGTGAATTAGAATACATGCATCCAGGTCGTACAGCAACTGTTCTTATTAATGGGAAAGAGGCTGGATTCTTTGGTGAAATCCATCCACAAGTTGCTAAAAACTATGGTTTAGATACAAAAGTTTATATGGCAGAATTAGATCTTAAAACAATGCTAGAAGCTATTGAGGTCAATCTGACTTTCAAACCACTTCCTAAGTATCCAGCAACCACAAGAGATATTGCGATGCTTGTCACAAAAGAAACATTAGTAGGCGAGCTTGAAAAAGTGATTACACAACGTGGGGGTAAACTTCTTGAAGCAGTAGAACTCTTTGACGTTTATGAAGGAGCTCAAATTGAAAAGGGCTATAAATCAGTAGCATTTAAATTAACCTTTAGAGCAGAAGACCGTACACTTACAGATGAAGAAATTCAAAAAGTAATGAAAAAAATTCTTAATGGTCTAGAAATGAGTTGTGGCGCTAAATTAAGAGATTAATCTCATTTAAGATGAAGGAGAAATCTTATTATAAAGGTGTTATAGTATGGGCTTAAATCCATATTATAATGCCTTTATTTTTTTGCTTTTTTGTATAAATATATTAGCAATTTTTTTGTGTTAACAAGCAATAAATGATAAGACAAAAAGATACCTTATTTGTTAGAGTTTAAGGTAAGAAGTATAGAAAATAAAAGGAGTGTGGCGTATGAATAGAGAAGAAGCTAGAAACAAGGCAAAAGCATTAGTTGCTCAAATGACCATAGAGGAACGTGCAAGTCAGTTAAAATATGATTCTCCAGCTATAAAACGCTTAGGCATACCAGCTTACAATTGGTGGAACGAAGCGCTGCATGGCGTGGCAAGAGCTGGAGTGGCAACTAGTTTCCCACAAGCCATAGGTATGGCAGCCACTTTTGATGAGGATTTAATTAAGAAAGTAGCAGAAGTCATTGCAGAAGAAGGAAGGGCAAAATATAACGCCTATAGTGAAGAGGGAGATAGAGATATTTATAAAGGATTAACATTCTGGGCACCCAATGTAAATATTTTTAGAGATCCAAGATGGGGGAGAGGACATGAAACTTATGGAGAAGACCCTTATTTAACTAGTCGTTTAGGTGTTGCCTTTGTTAAGGGCTTACAAGGAGAAGGTGAAGTGCTTAAAGCGGCTGCTTGTGCCAAACATTTTGCGGTACATTCAGGGCCAGAAGCAGATAGACATCACTTTGATGCAAGAGTAGGACAGAAGGATTTATGGGAAACTTACTTACCTGCTTTTGAAGCTTTGGTAAAAGAAGGTGAAGTTGAAGCTGTCATGGGGGCTTATAATCGCACAAATGGAGAGCCTTGTTGTGGTAGTCCAACACTGATGAAAACTATCTTAAGAGAGAAGTGGGGTTTTAAGGGTCATTATGTTTCAGATTGTTGGGCAATTAAAGATTTTCATGAAAATCATGGGGTAACGAGTACCCCTCAAGAATCTGCGGCACTTGCGCTTAAATCAGGTTGTGATTTGAATTGTGGAAATATCTACCTACATATTTTAATGGCTTATCAAAATGGGCTAGTGACAGAAGAAGAAATCACAACAGCAACAGAAAGATTGTTTACGACCCGTTATTTACTTGGTTTATTTGAAGGATCAGAATATGATGCCATTCCTTATGGAGTGGTGGAATCTCAATCTCACCTTTGTGTGGCAGATGAGGTAACGGCTAAAAGTATTGTTTTACTTAAAAATAATGGCATATTGCCATTACGTAAAGAAAATATTAAGACCATAGGTGTAGTAGGCCCAAATGCCAATAGTAGAAGTGCCTTAATTGGAAACTATCATGGTACCTCATCGGAGTATATTACGATTTTAGAAGGATTACAAAGAGAATTAGGAGATGGAGTCCGTGTTCTTTATTCAGAAGGTAGTCATCTATTTGCTGACCGTGTAGAACCTCTGGCTTATCAAAAGGATCGTTTATCAGAAGCTAGAATTGTTGCTAAACATAGTGATGTTGTGATTGTATGCGTAGGCTTAGATGAAAGTCTAGAAGGAGAAGAAGGAGATACAGGGAATGCTTATGCATCTGGGGATAAGAGGGATTTGGCACTTCCTGAGTCACAACAAGAACTTATAGAAGAGATGGCAAAGATGGGAAAACCAGTTATTTTATGCTTGAGTGCAGGAAGTGCTATTGACCTGCAATATGCAGATGCTCATTATGATGCAGTCCTTCAAACATGGTACCCAGGAGCAAGAGGAGGCAGAGTAGTTGCAAAGGTACTTTTAGGAGATATTGTACCTTCTGGTAAATTACCAGTTACATTTTATAGAGATTTATCTGGGCTTCCTGCTTTTGATGACTATAGTATGAAAGGTAGAACTTATCGCTATATGCAGGAAGAGGCACTTTACCCATTTGGATATGGTTTAACTTATGGTAAATGCCATATACAAGAAGTGAGCTATGAGGAAAACTATATGAGAGTAGTTGTACATAATGAAGAAGGATTTCCTTTAGAAGAAGTGGTGCAACTTTATGTTAAAAATCTAAAATCTGAATTTGCTGTGCCTAACTATAGTTTATGCGGCTTTAAAAGGGTGAGTTTAGAAGCAAGAGAAACCAAAGAAATTCTTGTTAATATAGCACCTAATGCTTTGAAAGTAGTGAATGAACAAGGTGAATGGATAAAAGATGGTAGCATCTTTAAATTCTATATTGGATTTGGACAACCTGATGAACGTACTTATGCTTTGACAGGTATAAAATCAGAGGAAGTAGTCGTTGAATTCTCAAGCCAATGGGAAAATTTTAAACCATATTAATAAGTTTAAATTTGAGTGAGGTAGATTATGAAGGTAGCAGAGATTTTTGGAGATTATATGGTGATTCAAAGAGAAAAGCCTTTTGTGATTTGGGGAAAAGGTGAAGAAGGTACTACTATTGCTGTTACAATTGGAGAGCATAGAGGAGAAAGTAGGGTTCAGGAGGGAAAGTGGTGTGTGACCCTACCACCTATGAAGGCTACTTTTGAAACTGAGATTGAAATTAACACAGTAGAAAGTCAAGAAGAAACATATAAGATTAGAAATGTGGCCATAGGGGAAGTTTGGCTTGCTGGTGGTCAGTCTAATATGGAATATTTTTTGCGCTATGACCATGAATGGGAAAAGACAAAAGAAAAAAATTTTAATCCAGCTATTCGTATGTATAATTGCAAACGCTTAGCCTATAAGAATCAGCAAAAAGATGTTTCAGATAGTGGGTATTGGTTTGATGAAAGAAGTATAGCGTGGGAAACCTTTTCCGCCCCAGGGTATCACTTTGCTTGTGTACTACAAGAAAGTTTACAAGTGCCTATTGGGATTATTGGCTGTAATTGGGGTGGTTCTACAGCGGCCACTTGGTTAGATACAGATTATTTAAGAACACCAGAGTTAAAGGTGTATTTAGAAGAATACGAGGAAGCTTATAGTGCTTACAGTAAAGAAGCTTATCTAGAAGCAGTAAAAAAAGCAGAAGCACTACATCTTTCGGCGGAAAGAGAACTAGAATGGCAACAAATGATGTATGGCCTTACTTGGGAAGAACAACTGGTTTGGATGGAAGAACATAAAGGTGAACCAGTAGAGCCTATAGGACCACTCTATTTTAATCGTCCAGGTGGACTTTATGAAATGATGTTACAAAAAATAATACCTTATGCAATAAAGGGGGTTATCTGGTATCAAGGTGAAACAGATACGGGGCATCCTTTGGTGTATGATCAGTTATTTAGTCGTATGATTGCATGTTGGCGAAGAGATTGGCAAGATGAAATTCCTTTCTTATTTGTACAGCTTGCACCTTTTAAAAGATGGTTAGAATGTACTGGCGGAGGGTATGCAGAACTCAGAGATAGTCAACAACGCGTAGCAGATACGGTTTCTAAGGCCTATATGATCTCCATTATGGATTTAGGAATGGCAGATGATATTCACCCTAAAAAGAAAAAAGAAGTGGGTGAAAGACTTGCTTTATTAGCTAAAGGAAAAGTATATGGGGAGAAAATACTTTGTGAATCCCCAAGAATCAATCAAATCAAAAGAGAAAAAGACCACCTTATTTTAGAGTGCTTAAATTGTGGTGAGGGACTAAGGAAAGATAATGAAGATTTTTCAGCCTTACAAGTTCTAGTAAAAGGGATAGATGTTCAGTTACGTGCTATATATCTACAAAAAGATAGTATTATCATTGAATTGCCAGAAGTAATAGAGGGGCCTATAGAAGTACGATATGCTTTTGGAGACTTTGTGGAAGTAGACATTTATAATAGTGCCGGATTGCCACTATGTCCTTATCGTAAATTATTAACTGAATAAGGAGAATATGAGATGTGGTTAGAAGCAGAAGAAATAATGAAGATTAAGGTAAAGTGTAGTGAAGCTTTAACTGTGGGTGATGGAGGTTCTGGACACTTGAATGTTATTCCCATTATAGGAGGAATTGTGACTGGTAAGTATCATGGTATTGTTGTTCCAGGAGGAGCAGACTGGAGCACGATAAGATGTAATGGAGCCCATGCTTTTGCAAAATATTTACTTCAGATGGAAAATGGTGAGTACATAGCCATTGAGAATGCAGGGGTCCTAAATAAAGACTCTGCCATAATACGTACAAGTCCTAAGTTTTATGCAAACGACGCAGGAAACTATAGGGAACTCAATAAAGGCGTCTATGTGGCAAGTCTAGAAACAGAAGTAGAAGGCTATACGGTTGTTATTCGTGTTTATAGAATGAGGTAAGAATATGGAAAAAGAAAATATGTATCATCAGATTAAAGCATGGAGACAACATAATTTAAAAGAGGTTCCATGTATAAAAGGTGAAGAAATGAGGATTAGTATTAAAGAACAAGAAGTAAAAATGCTTGTTTATAAAGCTAAGAAAAATGCACCACTTTATATTAATCTTCATGGAGGCGGTTTTGTAATGGGACAGCCAGAAGATGATGACTTATTTTGTGAAAAGGTTAATAAAGAATTAGGTATCCATGTGTTTAATATAGAGTATCCTTTGGCGCCAGAATATCCTTTTCCAAAAGATAAAGAGACTGTTTATGAGGTGATTAAGTATATTACAGAACATGCAAAAGAATTAGGTGTTGATTGTAATAGAATGTTAATAGGAGGACATAGTGCAGGTGCTAATATTGCAACTGCAATTTGCTTGATGGCTAAGGAAAGAAAAGAGTTCTCCTTTTTATTACAGGTTTTAGATTACCCACCTTTGGATTTAGCAACCCCACCAGAAGATAAGTTTTGGATAGAAGGAGCTATTGAGTGTCGCATTGCAAAGATTTTTAATACAGCTTACAGAAAAGAAGAAGAGGCAAGACAAAGTCTATGTTCTCCTTTGTTTGCAACAGATGAAGAATTAAAGGGACTTCCTGATACCTTACTTATTACTTGTGAGTACGATTCATTAAGAGAAGAGGGAGAATCTTATGTGAAGCGACTGATGCAAGCAGGAGTAGAGGTAACAGGTAAAAGATTTTTAGATAGGTATCATGGTTTTTCAATGAGGGATAATGAAAACGGAAGAGAGGCTATGGCGTATATGATTCGCTATATGAAATCAAAGCTTATAGAGAATGGTGTACTAATATAAATTTAAAATTGAAAAACTAAAATAGTTAATAGATATATTGAGAATGAGATTTTAAAAGTATTGAAAATAAGACACTCTATGAGAATGTTTTGAAGAAGTGTATTCAAACTAGCATAGAGTGTTTTTTGTATCTGGTATTTTTTTGAATTTTATTTAAAACCGTCCTTCATTTTAAAAAGAAATAAATGAAGGGTAAGAAACCTGGAATGGTGTAATGCATACTTAGAAGCATATAAATGATAAAAATATATAAAAAATAAACAAAATTTATTAAAAATTTGCAAGAATTAAAGTATTGACTTGCAAAAAAGTTGAAACCGTGTATTATAATATTAAGAAATAAACGAATTACTATTTATATAAGCTCGAGTTAAGGGGGATATGAAAATGTTAGATTTTACAAAATGTTCAGTGGACCAATTAATGAATGAAAAACAGTTGCTTGAAAAAGCATATGCTGATTATGTGGGACAGAAATTGAAATTAGATATGTCTAGAGGGAAACCTGCAAGTACGCAACTAGACCATAATAATGATATTTTAGGGACTCTTGAAACTTATACAACTGAAGATGGTACAGATGCCAGAAACTATGGGGTATTAGATGGTTTAAGTGAAACCAAAAGGCTTTTTTCAGAACTCCTTAATATTGCACCAGATCAAATGATTATTGGTGGAAATTCAAGTCTTAATTTAATGTATGATGCAATGTGTCGCCTCTTTTTATTTGGAACAGAAGGTCAAGTGCCATGGTGCAAACTGGATAAAGTGAAATTCCTCTGTCCAAGTCCAGGATATGATAGACATTTTGCAATCTGTGAAGATTTAGGGATGGAAATGATTACAGTGCCTATGAAGGCAGATGGCCCAGATATGGATTATATTGAGGGACTTGTAAAAGAAGATGCAAGCATTAAAGGTATTTGGTGTGTTCCACTTTACTCAAATCCTCAAGGTATTTGCTATAGCGATGAAGTAGTAGAGCGTTTAGCCAATATGGAAACAGCAGCAAAAGACTTTAGAATCTTTTGGGATAATGCCTATGGTGTACATCATATCTATGATGAAGTAAAATTGAAAGATATTTTAGAAGCTAGCCGAGTAGCTGGCAATGAGAATCGCGTACTTTATTTCTTCTCTACTTCTAAAATCACTTTCCCAGGTGCAGGTGTAGCTTTAGTAGCATCAAGCCTAAATAATATTGCAGAAATTAAAAAGCATATGACAGTACAGACGATTGGTCATGATAAACTCAACCAACTTCGTACAGTTAATTACTTTAAAAATGCTGAAGGTATACGTGAGCATATGAAAAAGTTAGCTGACGAATTAAGACCAAAGTTTGAGATTGTTTTAAATACTCTTGAAAAAGAATTAGCAGGAACAGGACTTCTTTCTTGGGTGAAACCACAAGGTGGTTATTTTGTGGCAGTAGACACCTTACCAAATTGTGCTAAAGAAACAGTAAGACTGGCTAAAGAAGCAGGGGTTGTATTAACAGGTGCAGGTGCAACTTTCCCATATCAAAATGATCCAAAGGATCAAAATATTCGTATTGCACCAACTTATCCAACTGTAGAAGAACTGCAAACAGCAATGAACCTTTTCTGTGTGTGCGTGAAATTAGCTGGGGTTAATGAATTATTAAGACAAAATAAATAGTAATGCATCTCAAAGGTTTCATTTCATTAAAGGGGATATACTATAAAACGAGTAGGATTTATAGTATATCCCTTTCTGCAACTTAAAATCCTATATTGTAAACTTTATCTGTGCTATAATGAGGGAATAAAAGAGAAAGGAGTTAAGTAGGTGATGATAACAAATTTTACCCATCTTCATGTGCATACTGAGTATAGTTTACTAGATGGTTCTGCAAAAATTAAACATTTACTAGATCGTACCAAGGAACTTGGGATGAAAAGTATAGCTATTACAGATCATGGCGTGATGTTTGGGGCAATAGATTTTTATAAAGCTGCAAAGGAAAGAGACATTAAGCCCATTATAGGATGTGAAGTCTACTTAGCTGCGCGAACACGTTTTGATAAAGAACCTATAGATGCGAGATCGTATCATTTGGTTTTATTAGCTGAAAATAATACAGGATACCAAAATTTAATCAAGATGGTATCTAGTGGATTTATAGAAGGGTTTTATAGAAGACCTCGTATTGATATGGACCTATTAAAAGCTAATCATGAAGGCATTATTGCATTAGGAGCATGTCTAGCAGGACCCATTAGCAGAAGATTACTTCATAATAGTTATGAAGAGGCTAAAGCGGCCGCCCTTGAATTAGAAGAGGTGATGGGAAAAGGTAACTTTTTCTTAGAAATTCAAGATCATGGCATAAAGGAACAGCAAAAGGTGAATCAACTGACCTTGCGTTTAGCAGAAGAGACAGGCATTCCATTGGTAGTTACTAATGATGTCCATTATATTAAGGATGAAGATGCTAATCCTCATGAGGTACTACTTTGTATTCAAACGGGGAAGACCATGGAAGATGAAGATCGTATGGTCTATGAAGGTGGTCAGTTTTATTTAAAGAGTCCAAGTGAAATGGAAGCTCTTTTCCCTTATGCTTTAGAGGCGTTAGAAAATACGAATAAAATTGCAGAGCGGTGTCATGTCGATTTTACCTTCCATGAATTAAAATTACCAAAGTTTGATGTCCCAGAAGGTAAAACAGCAGAAGCATTTTTACGAGAACTCTGTTATAAAGGGCTTCAGAAGCGATATGAAACGATTACACCTGAACTTGAAGAAAGACTGGAGTATGAATTAGGGATTATTATACAAATGGGATTTGTTGACTACTTCTTAATTGTAGGGGACTTTATTAAATATGCCAAGGATCATGATATTCCAGTAGGGCCAGGACGTGGTTCGGCAGCAGGGAGTATAGTCGCTTATACTTTAGATATTACAAATATTGATCCTATTAAGTATCAATTACTTTTTGAACGGTTCTTAAATCCAGAACGTGTCAGCATGCCTGATATCGATATTGACTTCTGCTATGAAAGAAGACAAGAGGTTATTGAGTATGTAATTCAAAAATATGGTGCTGACCGAGTGGCTCAAATTGTAACCTTTGGAACCTTAGCTGCACGTGCAGTTATTAGAGATGTAGGACGTGCTATTAATATGCCTTATGCCGATGTGGATAAGGTGGCTAAGATGATTCCAAATGAGTTAAAAATTACTATTAAAAAAGCATTAGAAATGAATGGAGAACTAAGAGAACTCTATAATAATCATGAGCAAATTAAATATTTACTTGATACTTCTATGAAGTTAGAGGGATTACCACGTCACTCTTCAATGCATGCAGCAGGCGTTGTTATTTCTAATAAACCTGTTGTAGAGTATGTGCCACTAAATGCTAGTGAAGGGGTTGTAACTACTCAATTTCCTATGACAACCTTAGAAGAGTTAGGCTTATTAAAAATGGACTTCTTAGGTTTAAGAACTTTAACTGTTATTGATAATGCGGTGAAGTTAATAAAGAAGAATCATGGTATTGATATAGATATTGAAAAGATTGATGATCATGACCCTAAGGTGTATGAACTTATTGCATCTGGTAATACAGAAGGAATTTTCCAGTTAGAAAGTGCAGGAATGAAAAACTTTATGAAGGAGCTTGCACCAACTTGTCTGGAAGATATTATTGCAGGTGTTTCTTTATATCGTCCAGGGCCTATGGATTTCATTCCTAAATATGTGGAAGGTAAAAGGGATGCAGATAGTATTACCTATACCCATCCAGCTTTAGAACCTATTTTACAAAATACCTATGGCTGTATTGTTTATCAAGAACAAGTTATGCAAATTGTAAGAGATTTAGCAGGATATAGCTTAGGAAGAAGTGACCTTCTTAGACGTGCCATGGGTAAGAAAAAAATAGATGTGATGAATAAAGAGCGAGAGATTTTCCTAAATGGGGATGGAGATTCTGTGCCAGGTTGTATTAAAAATGGAATACCAGCAGATATAGCCAATAAGATATTTGATGAGATGGTAGATTTTGCAAAGTATGCCTTTAATAAATCTCATGCAGCAGCCTATGCTGTTGTTGCCTATCAAACAGCTTATTTAAAAACATATTATAAGGTAGAGTTTATGGCAGCATTAATGACATCAGTGATGGATGTGACCTCTAAAATTACAGGTTATATGGAAACTTGTAAGCGTATGAATATTAGCGTGCTTTCTCCAGATATTAATGAAGGTCATGCATACTTTGATGCAAAAGGTGACCAAATCATTTATGGCTTAGCAGCTATTAAGAATGTAGGCAAAAATGTTATTGAACGTATTGTAGAAGAGAGAGAAAAAAATGGTCATTTCAAGAGCCTTACAGACTTTTATAATCGTATGGAAAGTAAGGATACCAATAAAAGAAGTATTGAAAGTTTGATTCTAGCGGGTGCCTTTGATCAGTTAGGGGGCAAACGAAGTCAGTATATGGCTGTCTACAAGCAGATTGCTAGTGGCATTAGCTTAAGTCGTAAAAATAATATTCAGGGTCAAATCGATTTATTTGCATTTGGTGGAGAAGAAGTTGTAGAAGATAAGGATCATTTGCCAGATATTCCTGAGTTTGATAGTAAAGAACTACTGAATTATGAAAAAGAAGTAATGGGAATTTATTTAAGTGGGCATCCTTTAGATAAGGTAAGAGGAAACCTAGAGCAATACATTACATTAACAAGTGATGAACTGATAACTTCTCATGAAGATGAAGAAACAGAAGAAAACATTTATGATGGTAAGCGAGTAGTAGTAGGTGGTATTTTAATCGAGAAGAAAGTGATTTTTACCAAACAAAATAAAAAAATGGCATTTTTAACGTTAGAGGACATAAGAGGAACAATGGAGATTGTTGTTTTTCCAAATTCTTTTGAACAGTTTAGTTGTTTTGCAGAAGATAGTGTATTTGTGATTAAAGGTCGCGTCTCTATTAAAGAAGAAACTAATGCAGTGATTTTAGCAGAAGAAATAACCACCTTGGAAATGTTAACTCAGCCAAAAGAAGAAAATTACATTATTTTAGAATTAGATGTCACCCAAAGAACAGCTGAGATGAGAGAACAATTATTACGCATATTCCAAAATTATAAGGGAAAAACTAAAATTATCGTTCAAAATGTGGAGGATGGTATGCAAAAAGCTTTTCCATCTAAGTATAATGTACAAATTTGTGATGAGTTTGTAAAAAATATAACAAATTTATTAGGAAAGGACCGAGTGAAAATTAAGAATTAATCAGAATTAATTATAAGGTATTGCTATTTAAAGTTCTTTTAAGTAAAATAAAAAAGGTTAGTTGCTTTAATAAAAAAGTCTTTATTCTATATGTAATGAATAGATTACATCAGAGAGAATGTGAAAATTAAAACAACCATAAGGGGGTTATGATATGAGCAATAAAATCAGTACAATTGGTGTATTAACTAGTGGTGGTGATGCACCAGGTATGAATGCTGCCATCCGTTCAGTAGTACGTGTGGCACATGCACGTGGGATTAAAGTAATGGGTATTAATAAAGGCTATAATGGGTTACTATCAGGAGATGTAGTAGAATTAACACCAAGAAGTGTATCTGATATTGTACAACGTGGTGGGACTATTCTACAGACAGCACGTTGTCTAGAATTTATCAAAGCTGAAGGTCAAGCACGTGGGGCTGAAATGTGCAGGGTGTTTGGTATTGATGGTCTCGTTGTCATTGGTGGTGATGGTTCTTTTCAAGGGGCGGAAAAACTTGCAAACTTAGGTATTAATACAATTGGTATTCCAGGAACAATCGACCTTGATATTGCTTGTACAGAATATACAATTGGTTTTGATACAGCAGTCAATACTGCAATGGATGCTATTAATAAAATTCGTGACACTTCAACCTCACATCAAAGATGTTCAATTGTTGAAGTTATGGGAAGAAATGCAGGCTACATTGCTTTATGGTGTGGTATTAGTTCTGGTGCAGAAATGGTACTTATTCCAGAAAAAGAACGTTTAACAGATGAGCAAATTATTAAAAAGATTCTTGAAAACAAGCAACTAGGTAAGAAAAATTGCTTAATTATTGTTGCAGAAGGTGTAGGAGGTTCAGATGCACTTGCTAAGAAAGTAGAACAAGTAACTGGTATTGAAACACGTGCAACTATTTTAGGACATCTGCAAAGAGGTGGTTCACCAACTGCAGTAGACCGTTTACATGCTTCTATGATGGGAGCCAAAGCGGTAGATTTACTTTGTGAAGGTAAAGCAAAACGTGTCGTAGCTTATGTAAAAGGTGAATATGTAGATTATGACATTAATGAAGCGCTTGCAATGAAAAAGAACATTGATGAATATATGTATCAAGTAAGTGAATTACTTGTATAGTAATAGTAGAAAATAGATCGAATAAATAGGTTTTTGTAATACATTAACGATAAATAAAACCAGGGAGGGCAGCAATGCGCAAAACTAAAATTATCTGTACATTAGGACCTAAGACGAGAGACATTGATAATATCAGAAAGATCATTGAAACAGGTGCGGATGCCATTCGTATCAACTTTTCACATGATGACCATAAGATTCATGGAGAAACGGTTAAACGTGTTATTAAAGTAAGAGAAGAACTTGGAAAACCTATTCCACTTATTTTGGATACTAAAGGACCTGAAATTAGAACAGGTGTGATGAAAGACGATTTGGAACACAAGCTAAGTATTGGTGATACTTTTACTTTGACAACTGAAGAGATTGAAGGGGATGGGAAACGTGTAAGCGTGACTTATAAAAACTTACCTTTTGATTTAAAAAGAGGGAGTCGCATTTTAATTGATGATGGTCTTATTGAACTTCGTGTCAAAGAATTGACAGATACTGAAATTGAATGCAGTGTTGTTAATGGTGGCGTTTTAGGCTCAAGAAAAGGAATTAATATTCCTGATGTGTTTGTTAATTTACCTGCACTCACAGAAAAAGACATTTTAGATGTACAGTTTGCGCCAAAAGCAGGATTTGACTATATTGCTGCTTCCTTTATTCGTTGTGCTGGAGATATTATTAAAATTCGCCAGGTTTTAGAAGAAGCTGGCGGAAGTGATATTCAAATTATTGCTAAAATAGAAAATAGAGATGGTGTCAATAATATTGATGAGATTATGGAAGTGGCAGATGCTATTATGGTAGCACGTGGAGACCTTGGAGTGGAAATTCCTACAGAAGAGGTACCTATTGTGCAAAAAGAGCTTATTAAAAAAGCTAATAAAGCAGGCAAACCTGTTATAACTGCTACACAAATGTTAGATTCCATGATTCGTAATCCCAGACCTACTAGAGCAGAAACAACAGATGTTGCCAATGCTATTTTTGATGGAACAAGTGCCATTATGCTTTCTGGAGAAACAGCTAAAGGTGATTATCCTTTAGAAGCTATTCAAACAATGGCTAAAATTGCTATGACAGCAGAAGCAGTCGTATCAAAACAAGAACAAGAAAAGATGGTTAGTAAAACTTATGGCATTAGCATGACCAATGCAGTAAGCCATGCAACCTGTAGTACAGCAAGAGAATTAGGAGCTTCATGCATTATTACGATTACTAAATCAGGCTATACAGCCCGTTCTATTTCTAAGTTTAAACCAAGCTGTCGTATTGTGGGTTGCACAAATAATGAAAGAGTACATAGACAACTTAATTTGGTATGGGGATGTACTCCAGTGCTTATTTCACCTAAAGAAGGGGCTTCTACAGATGAAACTTTTGCATTAGCTGTACAAAAGGTAGAAGAGCTTAAACTTGTGCGCCAAGGAGATGTAGTTGTTTTATCAGCTGGTGTACCATTAAATGTAGAAGGTGCAAGTAACATTATGAAAGTACAGTATGTGGGAAACGTTCTAACTAAAGGAATGGGTTTCGGTAATAAAACTGTTACAAGTCGTGCCAGTGTCATTAAAGTATTGGGAGAAGCAGACCAATATTTTAAACAAGGGGACATATTAGTTGCACATAAGACGAGTAATGAGTATTTACCCTACATGAAAAAAGCAAGTGCTATTGTGATAGAAGAGAGTGCACTTGAAGAAAATAATCACGCAGTAATCGTAGGAAGAACCTTAGATATCCCTGTCATTATTGGAGCAAATGGTATCATAGAGGGTTTAAAAAATGCCACAGTCATTACTGTAGATGGTAGAAATGGCTATATCTATAATGGTGTAGTACATAAAGCATAATGATATAAGGGGATTATCTGTAAAGATACTCCCCTTTTTATATTTTGTTATTTTTTTACTTTTTAGAAAAAGATAGCCGTAGGATAAAATGTAGATAATGTAGATATTTTTGGTAATATAGTATAGAATAAGTAAAAAGTTCATTTACTAGTTTAAGGAGAGAAAAAAATGAAACAAAATGAGGCACCTGGGTTTATAAAGGTGAAACAAGGCTTTATACAGAGACACAACTTTCACCCCGCACAAGTTTTAGTAGGTGGATTTTTATTACTCATTTTTTTAGGGACTTTATTTCTGTCCCTACCTATTAGTACAAAATCTGGAGAAGCAACCCCATTTCTCGATGCTTTATTTACGACCACATCAGCTGTTTGTGTTACAGGATTAACAGTGGTCAATACTGCTATGCATTGGAATGCTTTTGGGAAAATAGTTATTTTATTTTGTATTCAGATTGGTGGACTTGGGTTTATGACTTTAGTAAGTATGCTATTTGTAATCTCAGGTAAAAAAATAACGCTTAAGAATAGGCTTATTATGCAGGAAGCCCTTAACTTTGATACAACAGCAGGCATTGTACGTTTTACAATGCATATTGTGAAGGGGACATTGCTTGTTGAAGGAATTGGTACAATATTGTTAGGTTTTGTATTTATTCCTGAGTATGGGATATTTCGAGGAGGAACTTATTCTGTCTTTCATTCAATTTCTGCATTTTGTAATGCAGGGTTTGATCTTATAGGGGCAAGTAGTTTAACACCCTATGTAGGAAGTGGTATGATTAATTTAGTCATTATGGCACTCATTATAGTAGGTGGTCTTGGGTTTAGTGTATGGATTGATACGTATAAAATGATTCGTAGTAAGCTTAAAGCACCTAAGCATTTCAAGTGGAAACAAGCCATAAGTAAACTGTCTGTGCATACGAAATTAGTATGGATTTTATCAATTGGACTATTAATCATTGGATTTATGATGATTTTTATATTAGAGTATGGCAACCCAGGAACATTGGGGGCGTTAACTTTAAAAGAAAAGGTTTATGCTGCCATGTTTCAATCTGTTTCACCACGTACAGCTGGATTTAATACGATTCCTTTAGGGAGTATGACAGACACCTCCAAGTTATTGACAATAGTACTCATGTTTATTGGTGGGTCACCAGCAGGAACAGCGGGAGGAATTAAAACAGTGACATTAGGGGTGTTAGTATTGTGTGCAATCTCTACTATTAAAGGGAATGAACATACGACGATATTTAAAAGAAGAATACCTTTTCAGATTATTACACGTGCACTGACTATTATTATGATTTCAGTAGTAGTTGTATTTACTGTTGTAGGTATTTTAAGCTTATCAGAGCATTTTACTTTTATGGAGATTCTTTTTGAAACCGTTTCAGCCTTTGCAACAGTAGGTACAACATTGGGTATTACCCCTTTGTTAAGCATAACAGGGAAAATTACAATTATTATTGTTATGTTTATTGGTAGATTAGGACCAATTACTATGGGGATGGCACTTATGGTAAGACAGGGTAAAAATAAAGGAAATATTCAGTATCCAGAAGAAAAGGTTATGGTTGGATAATAGAGGAGGCTTATTGTGAAAGCAAAACAATTTGTGGTGCTTGGATTAGGGAGATTTGGTAGCAGTTTAGCCACTACCCTAGCAGATGCAGGTTATGAAGTGATGGCAGTTGACAAGTGTGAAGAAAAGGTACAAGATATCTCGCCTATTGTTACTCAAGCTGTACAAGCTGAGGTAACAGATATTGATACCCTACGTTCACTAGGCATTCGTAATTTTGATGTGGCTATTGTAGCTATTGGGAAAGATATGCAATCTAGCATTATGACAACACTCCTTTTAAAGGAGATGGGAATTCCTTATGTAGTGGCAAAAGCGAGTACAGAGATCCATCAAAGAGTATTAGAAAAAATCGGTGCAGATCGTATTATTCTACCTGAAAGGGATATGGGGAAACGTATTGCAACAAATCTTATAACTGGTAATATTATTGACTATATACAGCTTTCACGTGATTATAGTATTATGGAATTTTCTATTTTATCACAATGGAATGGCCGTAGTATTAAGGATATTAATATCCGTGCCAATTATGGAGTTAATATTATTGCTGTTGAAAGAAATGGAGACATTAATGTTTCTCCAGAACCTGACTACATCTTACAAGAAGATGATTTATTGGTAGTAGTTGGAAAAAATCAATCAATAAGAGAATTGGAAGCAAAAAGACATGAATAAAAAACAAGTGACAAGTGTTCAAAATACTATTATAAAAAAGGTTAAGGATCTTCAAAAGAAAAAGAGTGTTCGTAAATCTGAAGGGTTGTTTGTAATAGAAGGCATACGAGGTGTGAAAGAAATTCCTAGCCATATAAAACTGAAATACTTAATTACCACAAAAGAGATAGGTGAAAAGGAATTAGGAGAAGTAAAAGTTGAGGAATGGATAGAGGTTTCTAAGGAAATATATAAAAGTATAAGTGATACCCAGTCTCCGCAAGGTGCTATGGCAGTTGCTTATATGCCAACTTATGATTTAGTAGACTTCAATATAGATTTAGGCCATTATTTAGTATTAGAAAACTTGCAGGACCCAGGAAATTTAGGGACAATAATTAGAACAGCACATGCCTTTAATTTTAAAGGGGTTTTCATTACTAAAGGATCTGTAGACCTTTATAGTCCGAAAGTAGTACGCTCTACTATGAGTTCATTATTTCATGTGCCTATTATAATAGATGAAGAAGTAGATACTTATATGAATTTCTTAAAACAAAAAGGCGTTACTTTATATACAACTGCTCTTATACCTGGTGCAAAACCTATTTATGATGTTACCTTTGAGAAAAAGGCTGCAATTATTATTGGCAATGAAGGGAATGGGGTTTCCCAATACGTAAAAGAAGCAAGCGATCATACAGTCATTATTCCTATGCCAGGGGAAGCTGAATCTTTAAATGCAGCTATAGCAACAAGTATTTGTATGTATGAAATAACTAGACAATGTCAAAATGGACTATTGCATAAAAAGTCCTGAAAGCACCATATTTTGCTATAGTAGTCATTTATCCACAAGATATATTTGTGTGTATATTATTGACATTTAGACTATTTTAAATATAATAATTATTTAAATGGCAAAATAAATTAACGCATTATATAGGATAGTTATAAATTGCAGGAAAAGGGGAGAAACATGAAGTGTATTAATTGTGGAGAAGAGATTGATAATCAAACTAAGAAATGTGATGAATGTGGTTATGAATTTGGGCCAATTATTATTACTATGCCAGAAGCAGGATTAGGTAGTTATTACGGCGAAGAAGAAAGTAAAATGCCGTTAATTATAGGTATTGTTAGTATTATAGCTATCATAGCCATCCTTTTGATATTCAATTGGCCTAAAGAGAATATTAATAAATCAGCGCTGTCTGTAACAAAGATAATGTATGAATCTATTGATAAGCAGGATGCTGATTTATTTTTACAGTGTTTAAAACCTACAATTAATGATACTTTTAGTACTACATATGATAGAGTCTATATTAAGGAAATACTGTCAATAGTAGATAATCAATTTGATAGAGAATATGGTGATGGTTGGTCAAAACAAATTACTTATCAAATTATAGATGATACTAAAATAAGTGTCATGGTTTTCGGTGAAACAATAATAATAGAACCATATAAGATTGTTGGTAAATATTATATAGGTGATTTAGAAGAATTCTTGCCATTATAAAGGTAGAACTTGACAAATAAATTAAAACTTCATATAATGTTAAGCAGTTAAATAGTGTTATAGACGATGAAAAGAAGAGTAGCCATTAAAATGACTTTCAGAGAGCTAGCGGTAGGTGTAAGCTAGTAGCATATAGTGTGTGAAGAACCTCTTGGAGTTGCTAACCGAATCTGTTTAGAACAGTTAGTAGGCTTAGCCGGGTAAAGACCGATATATCTTTTTGAGGTGAATTACCTGTTGGTAGTTAACTAGGGTGGTAACGCGGAGTCCAGCTTCGTCCCTTTTTTGGGATGGAGCTTTTTTATATTTTTTGCACATAGATTTGGAGTAAAGCTAATGGCTTGCTATGTGATTTGAGTAGAAGAGTTTTATTATAAGGAGGAAAACAACATGGAAACAACGTCAATTAGAACATTGTACCAACACTTAAGTGAGGTACAGACAAGTAATGTAACAGTGGCAGGTTGGGTAAGAACAGTAAGAGATTCAAAGACTTTTGGCTTTATTGAGGTGAATGATGGTACATTCTTCAAATCTCTTCAAGTTGTTTTTGAAGACAACTTAGAAAACTTTAAAGAAGTGGCTAAACTAGGAGTAGGAGCAGCCATTATTGTAACAGGTGAATTAGTAATGACACCAAACCAAAAGCAACCTTTTGAGTTAAAGGCAACCCAAATCGTTATAGAAGGTGAATGTCCACCAGAGTATCCACTTCAAAAGAAAAGACATTCTTTTGAGTATCTAAGACAAATTGCTTATCTCAGACCACGTACAAACACTTTTGGTGCAGTTTTTAGAGTGCGTTCTTTAGCTGCTTATGCGATTCATAAGTTTTTCCAAGAAAGAAATTTTGTATATGCACATACACCACTTATTACAGCAAGCGACTGTGAAGGTGCAGGTGAAATGTTTAGAGTTACTACATTAGATCCAGTGAACCCTCCTATGACAGAGGAAGGCCAAGTAGATTTCAAAGAAGATTTCTTTGGAAAAATGGCAAGTCTTACTGTATCTGGACAACTTTCAGCAGAAACTTTTGCAATGGCATTTAGAGATGTGTATACTTTTGGACCAACTTTTAGAGCTGAGAAGTCAAATACACCAAGACATGCAGCAGAATTTTGGATGATTGAACCAGAGATTGCTTTTGCAGATCTTGAAGATGATATGCGTTTAGCAGAAGATATGGTGAAATTTGTCATTAACTATGTACTTGAAAATGCTAAGGAAGAAATGGCATTCTTTAATCAATTTATTGACAAAGGTATTTTAGAAAGACTTCAGGGTATAGCACAAGCTGACTTTGGCCGTGTAACTTATACAGATGCTATTGAGATTCTTGAAAAAGCAGATAAGAAATTTGAATATCCAGTATTTTGGGGTTGTGACCTTCAAACAGAGCATGAGCGTTACTTAACAGAAGAGCACTTCAAGAAACCTGTTTTTGTTATTAATTATCCAAAAGAGATTAAAGCATTTTATATGAGAATGAATGATGATCAAAAAACAGTGGCAGCCATGGACCTTTTAGTACCAGGTATCGGAGAATTAGTTGGTGGTAGCCAAAGAGAAGAAAGATATGATGTCCTTGTTGATAGAATGAAAGAACTTGGTCTAAATGAAGAAGACTATTGGTGGTATTTAGACCTTAGAAGATTTGGTGGTACTCGTCATGCTGGATTTGGATTAGGATTCGAACGTTTAATCATGTATTTAACAGGAATGACAAATATTAGAGATGTTATCCCATTCCCTAGAACGACAGGTCAAGCAGAATTTTAATTTTCAGGAGCTAAGCTATGCTTAGCTCCTTTTCTACATATGTTAAATTATAAGTTAAATTGTTAGTATATTGACAAAATTAAGTATATTATATATAATTTTTTTGTTATTAATCTAAAAAGGGAGAAACAATATGAAAAAAACAAAATTAATAGTACTAATGAGCATTTTATCTGTTATGATGGTGTTAAGCTTAGGAGGATGTGGAAAAAGTGCTACTGGTACAGATAGTCCTGTTGTAGGAACTTGGACTCTAGTAGGAGGAGAAAGTGAAGGCATTAAAATTGATGCTGATGCTATAAGTGCAGCTATGGGTGATGAAGCAGATATGAGCTTTGAGTTTAAAAAAGATGGTACTTTTACAGGAGATTTTATGGGAGAAACAGCTGATGGTACATGGAAAGAGGCTGGTGATAAAGTTACTATGACAATTGATGGTGAGTCAATGGACGGTACAATCATTGATGGTCAATTTCAAATGGAATCAGAAGGTATCACTTTGTTTTTTGATAAGAAATAGTGAAAATAAAGAGCTTGTAAGTAACAGCAATATGCTGACTTGCAAGCTCTTTTATTTATAATTGTTACTGGATGAATATTTTGATAAGAGAAGTTTTTTTTGATATTTATTGGTATAATAGACTTATCACAGAGTAGGGAGGGAGTAGCATGTTAATTACGAATATTAAAGTAACAGAATTGTATGGACTTCATAATTATGATATTACTTTCGATAAGGAGGAATGTCTTAAAATCATTCATGCACCTAATGGATATGGTAAGACAACGATTTTAAAGTTAATTAGAGCTATTTTAGAAGGTTATGTTGACGAATTACAGCAGATTCCCTTTAGGCGCTTTATGATTGTGTGTGATTATGCTATTTCAGTAGAAGTCTACAAGGAAAATGATGAGCTGTTCTATCATTTCACCAATGGTCAATTTGAAGAAAGTTATCAAGTAAATACAGATAAAAATACTGAATTAAGTGCTCCTATTTTAAGTCGATTAAAAAGTATTACTAAAGAAATGCCTATTTACTTGATTAATGCAGATCGGCTTTGGTTAGAAAAAAAGGAATATACAGATGCTACCCACATGTTTTTACCTACCGTATTAGAGTATGCTAAAGAATTAAGTGAATTAATGAGGGAGGCTTTGGCGCAATCCAATTACTGTGGACAAGAATTAGATAGAAGTTTCCCTAATCGTCTAATCAAGTATCTTAATGATGCTGAAGAATCATATCTGTGTATAGAAGAGATTAAAGAGCAGTTACAAACACTAGAGAAAAAACGGACCATTTTAGAAAGTGCAGGGCTTTTTTCAAATGTTCCAGTAGCTTTACCAGAAGAACTTTCACAAGTAGATGAAAAGATTCTAAAAGTACTAACTTTATATATTGAAGATAGTCATGAAAAGTTAAGAGCTTTTGAAAGTTTGGCAACTAAAATTAATTTATTAGCTACTTTGATTAATAAGCGTTTTTCTTATAAAGTAATGGAAGTGAATATGAAAAATGGCTTTGTTTTTAAGGTGCCTACTAATGAAAAATTGAAAGCAGATAAACTTTCTTCAGGAGAACAAAATGAACTTATTTTGCTTTTTAAGCTTTTGTTTAAATCACCAGCTAATGCTCTTATTTTAATTGATGAACCGGAAATCTCTTTGCATATTGCGTGGCAGCAGAGTTTCCTTGAAGATATGGAAGCTATTGCTGCTTTAACCCAAGTGAAATTAATTATTGCCACACATTCACCAGATATTATTAATGGAAGATGGGACTTAACAACTGGTTTGGAGGAATGCTGATGAAACAGTATATGAGTGCAACCAGGTTAGTGACTAAACTAAAAATGCTCCGAAGTGGAAAAAAAGATAAAAGCTTTTTAGTAGTGGAAGGCATTACAGATGCTAGATTTTACAGTAAATTTGTTGATGCTAGTTGTTGTGAAGTGATTATAGCAGATAGCAAGCAAAATGTGGTGTCTTGCATTAAAGTGTTTAATGAGGAAAAAACATTAGGTATTTTAGGAATTACTGATAATGATTTTGATGGCTTAGAACCAGTGATACAAGTGATTCCCAACTTATTTGTGACAGACCTACATGATTTAGAATGTATGCTTGTTAAATCTAGTGCTTTTGAAAATGTATGCATTGAATATGGGGATAAAGAAAAGTATATAAAATTCGAAGCATATATTAAAATACCTATTAGAGATTACCTGATTAAACAGGTGGCGCTTATTGGTTATTTAAGATGGTATTCTTTAAAGGAACAATTAGGTCTTCGTTTTTCTAATCTACAGTTTGAAGAATTTATAGATATTAAAACCTTAGAAGTAGATTTATCGAGACTCATTGATCACGTCCTTTTTGATAGTAAGAAGGTAAAAGATGTAGAAAGTAGTGTATTAATAAAAGAGGTAAGAAAATTAAAGGCAAGATACTATGATGAATGGCAAGTATGTTGTGGTCATGATTTAATGGCGGTGATTAATCTAGGACTTATTCATATTTTTGGTAATTATAATGCTAAAAATTTATTTCCAGGGCAATTGGAAGGCAATTTCAGATTAGCTTATACTAAGGAAGACTTTAAGCAAACGCAGCTATATAAACAACTTTTAGAATGGGAAAATAAGGAGCATGGTTTTTATCTCTTTAAAGAGCAAGGTAATTACTTTGAAATTAGTTGAACAAATGTGTAATTTTTTATGAAAAAGACAAGCAATTTTATCCATTTACTTTTAATATATTTAAAATAAAATTATGCTTAGGAAACAATAAATTTAAGAAACGAGGAGAATCGTCTATGAAATATGGTCATTTTGATGATACGAGAAGAGAATATGTTATTACTACACCACAAACACCTTATCCTTGGATTAATTATTTAGGAAGCGAAGCCTTTTTTGGACTCATTTCTAATACTAGTGGTGGCTATTCTTTTTACAAAGATGCAAAGCTCAGAAGAATAACAAGATTTAGATATAATAGTGTACCTATCGATAATGGTGGTCGCTATTTTTATATTAACGATAATGGGGATGTATGGTCACATACTTGGAAACCAGTAAAAAAGGAATTAGATTTCTATGAATGCCGTCATGGCTTAGGTTATTCTATTTTTACAGGAGAAAGAAATGGCATTCGTGTAGAACAACTTGCTTTTGTGCCAAATGGCGAAAATGCAGAAATACATAGACTTAAAATTAAAAACACATCTGATGCTAAAAAGAGCTTTAAATTATTCTCATTTATTGAGTGGTGTTTATGGGATGCTCAAGACGATACAACTAATTTCCAAAGAAACTTTAGTACAGGTGAAGTTGAGATTGTAGGTAGTACCATTTATCATAAAACAGAATATAAAGAAAGAAGAAATCACTATGCTTTCTATTCTGTTAATGTACCAGTAGACGGCTATGATACAGATCGTGATAGTTTTGTGGGTCTTTACAATGGTTTTGAGGCACCAGATAGTGTCATGAATGGTGAGTGTAAAAATTCTGTGGCAAGTGGATGGTCTCCAGTAGCAGCTCATCAACTCAATATTGAACTTGCACCAGGTGAAGAAAAAGTATTAGTATTTACTTTAGGTTATATTGAAAATCCTCAAGAAGATAAATGGGAATCTAAAGGTATTATTAATAAGAAACCAGCAGAAGCATTAATGGCACGTTTTGCAACTAATGAAGCTGTTGAAGATGCTTTTGTAGCACTTAAGTCTTCTTGGGATGGATTACTTTCTCATTATACTTTAGAAAGTGATGATGAAAAATTAAATCGTATGGTAAATATTTGGAACCCATATCAATGTATGGTTACATTTAATATGTCAAGAAGTGCATCATACTTTGAGTCAGGTATTGGTCGTGGTATGGGCTTTAGAGATTCGAACCAAGACCTTCTTGGATTTGTACATCAAATTCCAGAAAGAGCTCGTGAAAGAATTATTGATATTGCTTCTACACAATTTGAAGATGGTGGTTGCTATCACCAATATCAACCACTTACTAAAAAAGGAAATAATGATATCGGAAGTGGTTTCAACGATGACCCATTATGGTTAATCTTAGGAACAACAGCTTATATTAAAGAGACTGGGGATCTAGGTATTCTTGATGAAATGGTACCATTTGATAATGATGAGAATAATAAAGCAACTTTATTCGACCATTTAAGAGTATCGCTTGATCATGTTACAAACAATCTTGGACCTCATGGTCTTCCACTGATTGGTCGTGCTGACTGGAATGATTGCTTAAATCTTAACTGTTTCTCAAATACACCGGGAGAATCTTTCCAAACTACAGAAAATCAAGATGGTGGTGTAGCAGAATCTGTATTTATTGCAGGTATGTATGTGATGATTGGTAA
Organism: Bacillota bacterium; assembly: GCA_023436395.1. Lineage (GTDB taxonomy): Bacteria > Bacillota > Clostridia > Lachnospirales > Cellulosilyticaceae > Cellulosilyticum. The sequence continues at coordinate 135,098 of JAEZJJ010000033.1, forward strand.
AGAATATGTAGCACTTTGTAAGGAAATTGGAAATGAAAGTGAAGCAGCACGTGCAACTAAAGAAGTAAAGAAAATGGAGAAAAACATCTTAACTCACGGTTATGATGGCGAATGGTTCTTACGTGCATATGATTTCTATGGTAATAAAATCGGAAGTAATGAAAATGAAGAAGGTAAAATCTTTATTGAATCACAAGGTTTCTGTACAATGGCAGGTGTTGGTGCTGAAACAGGAGAAGCTGAAAAAGCATTGAATTCTGTAAAAGAAATGTTAGATACGGAATATGGTATTGTTCTTAATAATCCAGCCTTTACAACATACCATATTGAAATGGGAGAAATCTCTACATACCCAGCTGGTTATAAAGAAAATGCAGGTATCTTCTGTCACAACAATCCATGGATTGCCTGTGGTGAAACAGTTATTGGCCGTGGAGATCGTGCCTTTGAGATTTACAAGAAAATTGCACCAGCTTATCTTGAGGAGAAGAGTGAGATTCATAAAACTGAGCCATATGTATATTCACAAATGGTAGCTGGTAAAGATGCCGTACGTCATGGTGAAGCGAAGAACTCTTGGCTTACAGGAACAGCAGCGTGGAACTTTGTTACCATTTCACAATGGATTCTTGGTATTAAACCAGACTATAAAGGCTTAAAAGTAGATCCTTGTATTCCAAAAGCATGGGATGGTTACAAAGTTACAAGAGAATTCAAGGGTACAAATTATGAAATCAGCATTAAGAATCCAAATCATGTCTCTAAAGGTGTTAAGAGCCTTGTAGTAGATGGCAACCTTGTAGAAGGTAATATTATTCCAGACTTTAAAGATGGTAAAGTACATCAAGTAGAAGTAGTACTTGGTTGAAAAATAGTTTGATAAAAATGAAATAGTTAAGAAATGAGAAAGAAAGTATAACACTTTTCTTTCTCATTTTTTATTTCTAAAACGGTTGCTAAAATAATAGAAGAATGGGGTGAAGTGTTGGAAAAATACAGAAGACTGAAGGTTAATTTGTCAAAATATAAAAGTTAGATTACAATAAAGAAGAAGATAGGCTATAATCAAATAAAGGAGAAGGAATGAATAAAATGATTTTAATCTTGATAATGATTATATTACTCGTAGCACTTCTAAGTAATCACAAACAAGGATGTAAAAGGTATGAGGCATTGAAGCAAGAAGCAAAACTCATTGTGAAAGAAAAGAACAATAGATTTTATGAATTTTGCAATCGACTACCTGGAGTATTATTAATAGGTATAGCAACTTACATGATGATAGGTTGTATAGTAGGTCAATTGCATGGCAATATTTTATTAATAAGTATACTGATCTATCTTGTGAGTTATTACATATTGGAATATACACCTTATACAGAGTGGTCTGTAATAGAGAGAGGTATCCTTATTAAGCGACAACTAATGACTATGAATTGGGAAAATATTGTAGACTATGGATGGGTTATACGTGATAAACAACTTATTTTAAAAATAAAATATAAAGGAAAAGGAATTGTGATACGTAAAGGTGAACTGATTGTCCCAAAAGAGCAAAAGGCTTTTTTAGAAAAGATTCTTAAAGAAAAGCTCCCTTATTTACAGCCAACTTTAGGAGATGAGCTGCAAGAATCTAAGTAATTAGATAAAAACTTGTTACAATTACCACTAAAAATGAAAAGGAATATTGTTATAATAAAGAGAGTATAGAATAGGAGCTGAAAAAATGTATAAATTAATTGCATTAGATATGGATGGCACTTTACTACGTAACGACACAACAGTTTCTCAAAGGTCAAAAGAAGCAATTAAAATGGCAAAGGGTAGAGGAATTAATATTACTTTAACATCTGGAAGACCATTAGTTGGTATAATGGATTATTTAGAACTCCTTAACTTGACTGGTATAGATGATTATGTTGTCAGTTTTGGTGGAAGTATAGTTCAAAGGGTAGGGACACATGAAATAATTGCTAAGCATGTTTTATTGGGTAGCGATTTGAAGGCATGTTACTACTGGGCACAATCTGTAGGTGTTGACTGTCAAGCCTTTACAGATGAAGGGGTTATAGTACCTAGAATCAATCCCTATATAGCATATGAAAATGCTACGATGCAATTATCAGTACATAAGATGGATTTTAATGAAGTGGAAGATGACACGGAAATTATCAAAATTATGTTAGTAGATGCTACGGAAACAATAGATAGAGTGGTAGGACTTATACCAAAAGCTTTTCATGAGAAATATACGATTGTAAGGAGTTCTCCCGTTATTTTAGAACTTTTAAATAAAAAATCATGTAAGTGGTATGGGGTTCAAGTTGTAATGGAACATTTAGGTGTTAATAATAAGGAGGTAATATGTATTGGTGATGAACGTAATGATATAGATATGATTATATCAGCAGGTGTAGGTGTAGCTATGGGCAATGCTAGGGAGGAAGTGAAAAAACATGCTGATTTTGTAACATATGATAATGAACATGATGGTGTAGCCTATGTAATTGAAAAGGTATTGAGCAATTCATTTTAGTTTATCTATTAATAAAAAAGAAATCTACATTAAGGAGAGAGTGTAATGTACAAATTAATAGCAATAGATATGGATGGAACTTTACTTAGAGAAGATAAAACTATTTCAGATAGAACAAAGAAAGTAATTGCTAAAGCAGTTCAAAAAGGGGTTAAAGTCATATTAGCTTCTGGTAGACCTATAGAAGGAATACAACGCTATTTAGAAGAACTTGAACTCAATTCAAAAGAAGATTATGTAATTAGTTTTAATGGGAGTGTAATTCAAAATGCTTCTACCAAAGAAATTATTTCTAAGAATATTTTAAAAGGGAGCCATTTGAAAGAACTATATGCTTTATCAAAAACTATTGGAGTTAACATCCATGCTTTTTCAAATCAAGGATGCATTACTCCTCGCATGAATGAGTACTCCCAGTTAGAAGGAAACATTAATGGGATTGAGGTACATGAAGTAAACTTTGACATCATTTCAGAAGAAGAGGACATCATTAAGATTATGTTCATTGACCCTGAAGAAGTGTTGGAAAAAGCTATTAAGAAAATACCACAGGCTATTTTTGAAAAATATACAGTCGTAAGAAGTGCACCATTTTTCTTAGAGTTTTTAAATAAAGCTTCAAGTAAAGGAACAGGTGTGAAAGCATTGGCAGAATATCTTGGGATTAAGCAAGAAGAAGTGATTTGTATAGGAGATGCAGGTAATGATCTAGATATGATTCAATTTGCAGGTTTAGGTGTGGCTATGGGAAATGCTTTTGAGGAAGTAAAAGAAGCAGCAGACTATATTACTCATGATAATGAAGAAGATGGTGTAGCTCATGTGATAGAGAAGTTTATAGGGATTAGTTAGTATAGCTTGCAATATCATGTAAAAACGGTATAATAAAAGATGTAAGTTGTATGCTATAAAAAATAGGAGGAAGCTAATGGATATTGAAGGGGATATTATACTTAGAGATATGGAAAGTGTGGACCAAGGATTAATTGAAAATTCTTTTACACATATGAACCATTCTACTTATACATCCTATTATGAACAAGTAACCTTAAACAAAAGTGAGCTTATTATAGCCTTATATAATGGGGAGTTAGCAGGTTATGGAAAGTTAGATTGGAATAATGATGAAGTGGAAGAGGGTATTCCAGTCATTAAAGAACTTCATGTTAAGGAAAGTTTTAGAAATCATGGTGTGGGATTTAAATTAATGGAAGAACTAGAAAGAAGAGCAGCTACCAAAAGTCAGTATTGTGCTATAGGAGTAGGTTTATCAGAGGCTTATGAAGCAGCACAACATTTACTTGCTAAAAGAGGATACGAACCAGATGGCAATGGGATATTCTATATTGAACCTGGCTTTATTCACGATGTATTAGAAGTAGATGATAATCAGGCACTCATGATGATTAAAAAATTAGAAGCATAAAATAATTACAATTGTGATTTTATTATATTGAAAAGAGGGTAGTATTCCTGATTAAGAGTCAGAATACTACTTTTTTTGTTTAGAATCTTCCTAATAAAAGTATAAGTAATGCATACACTAAATAATAAGGGTTTGAATAATTTTTAAATACTTTATAAAAACTATTAGGATATAATCATAGAGAGGTTTTTTAAATAAAATGGATAGTATAAGAAAAGAATTCAAGTCTAGATGAGAAAATTAAAGGGAGGCAACTAGGAATGCTTAAAATTATAAAATACTTAAAGCCTTATGTAGGCTATGTATTATTGGCAATTGCTCTATTATTTGTGCAGGCCATGTGTGAGTTATCACTACCTAATTATATGTCAAAAATTATCAATGATGGTATTTTAAAACGAGATAATGGACTCATTTTACGTGCAGGGGGAATAATGCTTCTTATTTCTCTAGGAAGTGTGGTTGCAGCAATCTGTGTAGGATTTCTAGGTTCTAGAATAGGGAGTGGGATGGCAAGAACTTTGAGAAGAGATATGTTTGAAAAAGTCAGTAGCTTTTCAAATACAGAGTTCGATAAATATTCTACAGCATCTTTGATCACACGAACTACTAATGATATTACACAAGTTCAAAATTTTGTAACCATGATGATTCGCATGATGTTTTATGCCCCTATTATGGGAGCTGGTGGTGTCATCTTAGCACTTTCTAAAGATGTCTCCATGTCATGGATTATTATTTTAGCTGTTGTGGTTTTAATAGGACTTATCGTTGTTATTTCTATTGTGGTCTTACCCCGTTTTAAAAAGATACAAGGTTTAATTGATAGATTGAATCTTATTGTAAGAGAGCAATTATCGGGAATGCTTGTTATTCGTGCCTTTAATACAGAAAAGTTTGAAGAAAAACGTTTTGAAGAAGCCAATAGAGACTTAATGAAAGTTAATCTATTTGTTAATCGTGTCATGACTTTTATGATGCCTGCTATGATGCTTTTAATGAATGTCATCAGTGTACTAGTTATTTGGGTAGGTTCACACCGAGTAGGTGAGGGGGCTCTTCAGGTTGGAGATATGATGGCTTTTATGCAGTATACGATGCAAATCATTATGAGTTTCTTATTTATTTCAATGATGTTCATTATGATTCCTAGAGCTTCTGTCTCAGCAAGACGTATCTCAGAGGTATTAGAAACAGAATTATCTATCATAGATGGGCAAGAAACAAAAGCAGCAGAAGATACGATAGGCCTTATAGAGTTTAAAGATGTGACTTTTACTTATCCAGGAGCAGAAGAAGCTGTATTACACAATGTAAGTTTCATTGCTAAACCAGGTGAAACAACAGCTTTTATAGGGTCAACGGGAAGTGGAAAATCAACACTTATTAATCTTATTCCACGCTTTTATGATGTAACAAGTGGACAAATTTTGCTAGATGGTGTAGACATTAGAAAAATGAGAGAACATGATTTAAGAGAGCAGATTGGTTATGTGCCCCAAAAAGGTATTTTGTTCTCCGGAACTATTGCAAGTAATTTACGCTATGGTAAAAAAGATGCTACCGAGTCAGAAGTGTTAGAAGCTACAACCATTGCACAAGCAAAAGAATTTATTGATTTAAAACCAGAAGGATTAAATACAGATATTGCTCAAGGTGGTTCTAATGTCTCTGGAGGACAAAAGCAACGTCTTTCTATTGCCAGAGCTTTAGTAAAAAAACCACAAATTTATATTTTTGATGATAGTTTTTCAGCTCTTGATTTTAAAACAGATGCTAGACTTCGTGCAGAAATTAAAGAAAATGTAAAAGAAGCTACAGTACTTCTTGTAGCACAGCGTATTAGTACTATTATGCATGCAGAACAAATTATTGTTTTAGATGAAGGCTTTGTAGTAGGAAAAGGAACACATAAAGAATTACTAGAAACATGTGAAGTGTATAAGGAGATTGCATTATCACAATTGTCAAAGGAGGAATTAGACAATGAGTGAAAATAAAAAATTAAGAGGCCATCATATGGGAGGCCATCATGGTGGAATGGGAGGTCATGGTACTGGTGAAAAGGCAAAAGACTTTAAGGGAACCATGAAAACATTAATAAATTATCTTAAGCAGTATATGACAGGAATTATTGTCGTTATGATTTTTGCAATTGCATCTACAGTATTTTCTATATATGGTCCAACTATTTTAGGAGAAGCAACAAATGTCTTAGTAGATGGTATTATGGGAGCTATGAAAACAGGTCAATTAGTTATTGACTATGCTAAGATTAGAAATATTTTATTATTCTTATTGGGACTATACCTTTTATCTGCTTTATTTAGCTATATTCAAAGTTGGGTTATGACAGGTGTTTCTCAAAAGGTAACTTATAAACTCCGTAATGATATTACACAAAAGATTAATCGTATGCCACTTAAATATTTTGATACCCATACCCATGGGGAAGTACTTTCTCGTATTACCAATGATGTAGATATAGTGAGTCAAACACTAGGACAAAGTTTAACTCAAATTATTACTTCAGTTACAATGGTTATTGGGGTATTAATTATGATGATTCGTATTAGTTGGCTTATGACACTTGCGGCGTTATTTGTTATTCCAGTATCCTTAATTTTAGTCATAACAGTTGTAAAAAAATCTCAAAAGTATTTTAGAAGCCAACAAGAATACTTGGGGCACATCAATGGGCATATAGAAGAAATGTATGGTGGTCATATTGTTGTTAAGGCTTTTAATGGAGAAGAAGCATCATTAAAGCAATTCAATCATTATAATGAAATACTCTATCAATCTGCGTGGAAATCACAGTTTGTATCAGGAATAATGATGCCAATGATGAGTTTTATTGGGAACTTAGGTTATGTATTGGTATGTATTTTAGGAGGTGTATTAGCTGTTAGAAATGTGGTGAATATTGGAGATATTCAAGCCTTTATTCAATACATGCGCAGCTTTACGCAACCACTTTCTCAAATTGCAAGTATCTCTAATACCCTTCAGTCTACTGCAGCAGCAGCAGAGCGTGTATTTGCTTTCTTAGATGAGGAAGAAGAAAGTAAAGAAAGTGAGGCACCAGTCAATTTAGAAAAAGTAGAAGGAAATGTCACCTTTGAAAATGCTCATTTTGGTTACAATGCAGATAAGATCATTATTAATGATTTTTCAGCGGAAGTGAAATCAGGGATGAAAGTAGCGATTGTAGGACCTACAGGAGCAGGAAAAACAACAGTTGTTAAGTTACTAATGCGCTTTTATGATCTCCAATCTGGTAAAATTAAAATTGATGGACATGATATTTGTGACTTTACAAGAAGTGATCTAAGAGATTTATTTGGGATGGTACTTCAAGATACATGGCTTTATAATGGCACTATTATGGAAAATATTCGTTATGGTAGACAAGATGCCACAGATCAAGAAGTTATTGAAGCAGCAAAAGCTGCTCATGTGCATAGTTTTGTAAAGACACTTCCAGATGGATATAATATGCTTTTAAATGAAGAAGCAACCAATGTATCTCAAGGACAAAAACAGTTATTGACGATTGCTCGTGCTATCCTATCAGATCCTAAAATCTTAATTTTAGATGAAGCTACAAGTTCTGTTGATACTCGCACAGAGGTGCTTATTCAAAAAGCGATGCAAAATTTAATGGAAGGAAGAACAAGTTTTATTATCGCTCATCGCTTATCCACTATTCGCGATGCAGATTTAATTCTCGTTATGAAAGATGGGGATATTATTGAAAAAGGTACTCATGATGAACTTCTAAAACAAGGTACTTTTTATGCACAACTTTATAACAGTCAATTTGAAGTATCCTAAAAATAGAAGTAGAAAGATCAAACAGATTACTATGAACTAACCCCAATAAGTTAGACCTAAAAATCTAACTTATTGGGGTTACATCACTAATAGACTAATTTAGAGTCTTTTTTCATGAGTGAGAAATAGAATTAAATGACTTTTGTTGTCCAATCTTCTACATTCCATACATCTGTAACAAAGTCTTCATAGAAGTATGGTTCATGACATACAAGTACTACAGTGCCCTTAAATTCACGAATAGCTTTTTCTAGTTCATCCTTAGCTTCTGGGTCTAAATGGTTAGTAGGCTCATCTAAGATAAGAAGGTTAAGTTCTTCCATTAAAATCTTACATAGACGTACTTTAGCATTTTCACCCCCAGAAAGTACTTTCATTGGACTTGTAATATGCTCAGTGGTTAAACCACATTTTGCTAGAGCAGTACGCACTTCGTGGTTATTCATAGAAGGGTAGAGGTTCCATATCTCTTCGAGAGCAGTATTATTGTTGTCACGACTGTCTTCTTGCTCAAAGTAACCATATTTCACATTTTCACCAAACTCAACTTTACCACCTAAAGCAGGAATAATTCCTAAAAGGGTTTTGAGTAGAGTAGATTTACCTAGACCATTTACACCACAAATGGCTACTTTTTGACCACGTTCTAATTTGAAAGTAAGTGGGCTTGTAAGCGGTTCTTCATAACCAATCACAAGATCAGTAGCTTCAATTAAGAAACGACTAGGGGCTTTATATGGTTTAAAATTAAAGATTGGTTTTGGTTTTTCGTGAATCTTTTCTATGATTTCCATTTTGTCCAACTGTTTCTGACGGCTTTTTGCCATACCTGTTGTGGCAACACGTGCTTTATTACGAGCAATAAAGTCTTCAAGTTTATCAATTTCTTTTTGTTGACGTTCGTAAGCTTGTTCTTGTTGACGTTTTTGTTGTTCATAGATACGTTTAAAGTCATCATAGTTACCCACATAACGTGTAAGCGAACAATTTTCTACATGATAAACAAGGTTGCATACTTCATTAAGGAATGGAATATCATGTGATACAAGGATAAAAGCATTTTCATAATTTTGAAGGTAGCGTTTTAGCCATTCAATATGGTTTTCATCTAAGTAGTTAGTCGGCTCGTCTAGAATTAAGATGGTAGGATTTTCAAGGAGGAGCTTTGTAAGTAAAACTTTAGTTCTTTGACCACCGCTAAGTTCATCAACTTTCCGTTCAAGGCCAATATCAGAAAGACCGAGTCCTTGGGCAACTTCCTCTATTTTAGAATCAAGCATATAGAAACCACTGGCATCTAAAATATTTTGAATCTCAGCTGCATCTTCCATCATGCGTGCCATTTCAGTCTCATCTACTTCTGCTACCTTTTCGTAAATGCCAAGCATTTCTGTTTCTAGTTCAAAAAGATGATTAAAAGCTAGACGTAAGTTTTCCCTAATGGTTGTTCCAGGGGTTAAAACGGAGTGTTGATCTAAATAACCAGCTGTTACACGATTTGACCACTCAACTGTTCCTTCGTCAGGCATAAGTTTACCTGTAATAATATTTAGAAAGGTGGATTTACCTTCACCATTAGCTCCAACTAATGCAACATGCTCTCCTTTGAGTAGACGAAATGATACATCGTCTAAAATACTACGTGCCCCAAAGCCGTGGGTTACATTTTTTACAGTTAATACGCTCATTTGCATCTCCTTTAGCTTCAATTTATAGATGGTTCATTTTACTGTATTATCATAATCGAAATATAAGAAAATGTATAGTGTTTATTACTGTAAATGAGTTCATAAGAATAGACTAATATAAAATTTAAGAAATCAAATTGATAAAAAATAGGGAAATATAAATCAAGCCTGAAAAATCATGGGTATATTTTAAATTAGTGTAAAATCATGTAAAATAGGAAAGTAAAAATAAATGAAAGCGGGGACCGATAATGAGCGTCAGTATAAAAGGGAAAGAGTCAGATAGACGAATAGCAGAAGGATTCAGAGAGACTTTTGTAAGCAAATATAACGATGTAGCAGCTTTTCAAGCACTTTTAGATACATTAGGAGATAATTGTTTAGATCGTCTTATTCACCGCTTAAAAACTGAAGAAAAAATAGACCTGTTTAAAGATTATGTGGTTTTAAAAACTATTGCAGAAGAAGTAAGAACAAAGGCAAATAGAGAAGTATTTATAGAAGTATGTCAAGAAGAAGATGCAAGAGTATGGATTAATGATAATGGTAAATATAGCCAACTTACATTTGAAGCCTTATACAAGGTATTTAGAAAATCAGAACGTTTAGCTTCATATCTTAACAATAAATAATAAGGTTGGTATCCTTGATTGGATACCAACCTTATTATTTTAATAAGTCATACCTAAGCGTTTACGCATAGCTTCTAAAATATCAAAAGGTATTTTTAGTTCTCCATATCCGGAGCCTAAATCAATTAGAGGTTTATTATCACCGTGAAAATCACTGCCTCCTGTAGGAAAAAGTTTAAGTTGCATGCAGACCTGAAGTAAATGAGACATATCTTCTTGAGAGTGGGTAGAGTAAACAGACTCTACACCATCAAGTCCTTCTAAGACTAGGCCACGAAGGAGATTTGTAATATCAGCTCGGCTATAGCCGTAGAGCATAGGATGGGCAAGTACAGCTAGTCCTCCTGCGGTATGAATCATATCGATACACTCTTTCACAGTAAATTTTTCGCGAGGTACGTAAGCAGGAAGTCCACGTCCAATATATTTAGTAAAAGCTTCCTTTCGATTAGAAATATAGCCTTTACGCATAAGGGCTTTGGCAAAATGAGCTCTTGTTAAAACTGTCCCAGGTGCACTATCTTCTTGTAATTCATCTAAAGTAAGTGGGCAACCTATTTCTTCAAGCTTTTCTAACATTTTAAGATTGCGCATATATCTACTCTCGATAAGTTGTTTTAACTTAGACTCAAGAGTTTTACAGTTGGGATTAATATAATAACCTAGTATATGAAGTTCTTTTCCATAAAAATCAGCGGAACATTCAATACCGGGAACTACAACAACACCTACTTCTAACCCTTTTTTTATACATTCATCAACACCTGATACCGTATCATGATCTGTTAGAGCGATGGCACTTAATCCTTTTGCTTTGGCATAAAGTGCCACTTCCTGTGGGGAGAGCGTTCCATCAGAGGCCGTTGAATGAACGTGTAAATCAATTAATTTCATAGATTTACCTCCTTTATATTAATATTTTATCATACTTATGGACAGATGTACGTAAAATATTAATAGATTTAAGTAAAAAGGAGGAAATAAGATGACCAAACATAAACCAAAAACAGAAGTGGATATGCCACAAGCAGTACTTACAATGATTAAAGCCAATATTATGGCCTATGTGGTAACTGCCATTTTTATTTTGTTCTCATCCATTATCCTTACATACACAAATGCCTCACCTAAATTTGAAGCATGGATTGTAACTTGTGGTGTGGTTGTATCAGCTTTTCTTGCAGGGTTTGATACCGCTAAAGTAGATATTAGAAACGGTTATAAATGGGGTGCTATTGGTGGATCACTTTACTTTATAATCTTTTTGGTATTAGGTACAATTATTGAAAAGCTTAATCATTTAGCACCAGGTATTATTATGATGTTAGCATTACTTGTGATTATGAGTAGTACGATTGCGGGAATGGTTTCAGTTAATTACCGTAAATAGTGATTATATGTCTAAAGAAAATATAACGAATTTTAATAAAACTATAAATGTTTTATGTTTAATCCCTATAGGATACCAAGGTTGTGATAATTTATTTTGTAATGTAGCAGTGGCCACTGGTCGCTGCTTTTATTTTGCATGATAGAGTTATAAGAAAGAGGTTTAGTTGTCGTCTACTATATTTGACTATATTTTACAGAAATTGTATAATCTTAATGTTTCATAAAGAATTTAAGGAGGAAAAGGAATGAAAGCTAAGAATAAAAAGCTGAAAAGCATCTTAATGCTAATCATGATCCTACTCATTGTAGGAAGTGTTAGTGGACTTGCCTATGTAGCTACTAAGGCCATAGGAAAGGGCCAATCTACCCAGGTAGAACAGGTTAATGATGCAACTAACGAGGAGAGTACAGAAACTAAAACAGAAGCAACTGATGAAGAGTTGTTGAATGAAGAAAGTAAACAAGAAGAAGTGACAACATCAAATGAAGATGAAGCTTCAATGTCAACTAATAAACAAGGATTTTTAGAAAATCATAAAATTAAATTGGGATTAGACCTTCAAGGTGGAGTAAATATTGTTTATGAACCTAATATAGAAGGTGATATGAGTGCTGAAGAATTAGAAACAGCCATGCAAGCAGCTCAAAGTCTTATTCAAAAACGTTTGGATGCAAAAGGCTATACTGAAGCTGAAGTTTCTATTGAAGGGACTAAACGTTTAAGAGTAGATATTCCAGGTGTAGAAGATCCACAAAAAGCTATTGATGAAATAGGAGCAGCAGGTATGCTTCATTTTATAGACTTAGAAACAGGAGAAGAGATTGTAACTGGTAAAAATGTAAAAAGTGCAAGAGCAGGACAAAATACACAAACAGGAGAATATTTTGTAAGTATTGAAATGGATAGTGAGGGAACAAAGCTTTTCTCTGATTACACAAGTAATAATATTGGGAAAACTATTGTTATTATGTTGGATGAGACGATACTTTCAATGCCAACTATCAGTGCCCATATTACAGATGGTAGTGGGATGATCTCAGGTAACTTTACACTGGAAGAAGCCCAGGAGTTAGCTAAAAATATTAATGCAGGGGCACTTCCATTTACCCTTGAAGCTATTAGTGCAACAGGTGTAGGTGCTAAATTAGGACTAGATGCACTACGCTCAAGCATACTTGCAGGTATAATTGGCTTCGTTCTCATTTTAATTTTTATGGTAGTGATGTATAGAGGATGTGGGATTGCAGCAGACATTGCTTTAATGCTTTATGTTGCTCTTATGATCCTAACACTTACTATTTTAAATGCAACTTTAACACTTCCAGGTATTGCGGGTATTTTACTTTCTATTGGTATGGCAGTTGATGCAAATGTCATTATTTTTGCACGTATTAAAGAAGAACTTAGAGTAGGCAGAAGTGTGAGGGCTGCTGTTGATGCTGGATTTAGTAAGGCTTTTAGTGCTATTTTAGATGGTAATGTAACAACGCTTATTGCGGCTGTTGTACTTTATTGCTTTGGAACAGGACTTATTAAAAGCTTTGCAACCACATTAATGATTGGGATTATCATCTCTATGTTTACTGCAATTGTGATTACACGTAGTATTCTTAAGACTTTTGTGGGCATGGATATTAAAAAGCCATCCTTTTATGCTCAACTTAAGAAGCAAGGAAAGGAGGCATAAGAGATGAAAGTTATTGAAAATAGAAAAAAATATTATGCTATCTCTATTGCAGTTATTCTTATAGGTCTTATATTTATGGGAGTGAATGCAATAAGAGGGCAAGGCGCATTTAATCAAGATATTGAATTTACAGGTGGATCTCTTATTCAAGTGGATATGGAGCGTCCTTTTAGTAATGAACTCAGAACGGAATTATTAGAAATTATTAAAGAAGTGACTGGACAAACAGGTGCGCGTATTACTTCAGCTGGGGATACAGGTGTTTTAATTACTATGAGTCGAGAAGATGCTTCAACAAGAAAGAAACTTTTTGAAACAATTAAAGAGAAATATAGCTTACAAGATGATATTGCATTAAGGGATGAAGACTTTTCACCAACCATTAGTAATGATATTAAAGTAGGGGCTATAAAAGCTGTTACAGTAGGGATTGCTTTGATCTTGCTTTATGTAAGTTTTCGTTTTAAGGACTATCGTTTTGGGGCAAGTGCAGTATTAGCATTAGCTCACGATGTTTTAGTCATGCTAAGTGCCTATGCGATTTTCAGAATTCCACTTAATAATTCTTTTATAGCAGCAATGCTGACAATTGTGGGATACTCCATTAATGATACAATTATTATCTTTGACCGCATACGTGAGAATAAAAAGAAGATGGGTATGAAAGGGAATGTAGCAACTGAAGAATTAGTAAATAGTAGTATTAATCAAACTATAGGGCGTTCTATTGCAACTTCAATAACGACACTGGTTATGGTTATTCTTTTATATATCTTAGGAACGGAATCAGTCAAAGAATTTGCATTCCCACTTATTATCGGTATCTTAGCAGGAACTTACTCTTCCATCTTTGTGGCAAGTCCAATATGGTATGAATTGACACATAGAAAAAGTAGTAAATACAAAAAAGTAAAAAAAGCATAAATGTATAAGGGTATGAGGTGAGTCAATCATTCATCTGATACCCTTACTTTATGTAATTCCTTTATGTAAAAGGATATTCATTAGAAAAGAGTGGAAAACTCAGAGAATATAGTGTGATGAATTTAGAATTTATGTAAATAAAGTTTTAAAATATACAAAAAACTAATTGACAAGTAGCAACAAAGTTACTATAATAGCATATGTAGCCGAGGACAAGAAACATTTTCCAAGGATACATATGGGTCATTAGCTTAGTTGGTAGAGCATCAGACTCTTAATCTGAGGGTCCTGGGTTCGAGTCCCAGATGGCTCATTAAAAGCTGATAGTTAAAGAGCGAATTGTTATCAGTATGAAAAGAGGTAGAAGGAGTATCAGATTCTTAGAAGAAACAAAGAATCTGATACTCTCTTTTTTTATCTATACATTTAGTTTACTTTTTATTTTAAATAGTTCATAGCTTATCGTGTTCAAAGAATATAGCATATAGAATGATTTTATGTCTGCTAGATAATAGGGAATAGTATAGATGTTTATTTATTAAAGAAAGTTATAGCCTATATGTTGTGGGAATCAGTTTCAGAAAGTAGGATAAAGCAAAAAAATGTAGAAGTAGGGAGTGATATATGAATCTATATGATCAATTAACAAAATTACAAGTAATAGAGAAGGCCTTTATAGAATGGCAGGCGTATAGGGAATCTCTCACCTCACATATTATGAAGGAACTACCTAATGAAAGTGAAGTGGCACTTTGGGGGGCTGGGAGATGTAATGATTTAGATCTTGGGGTTTTAGCAAAAAAATGTAAAAGTATTTGGCTGATTGATAAGAATGAAGAAGCATTGAGGAATGCCTTAAAGCAATATGGATTAGAAAATAACAGCAAAGTGAAAATAAAGATATGTGATTTTAGTGGTATTGAAGAACAGGTTTATAGAACATATGCAGATAGATTAGTAAGTGAAGTAAGAATAAAAGGATTGCAAACAAATGTGGAGGAATTAGCTAATAGGGCAATAAAAATATTAGATCAAGTATCTGACAGTTTAAAGCAGAATACAATAGATTTAAGTGCAATATGCTGTGATTATACGGTGATGATAGGCGTGCATAGTCAACTTATCATGATGTTTGATTGGATATGGCAAGTTATTTTACAAACATTGGGAAGAGAAGAAGAACGTGTAAGGCAAAGAATTATTGCTTTAAATGAAGAGGTTGTTAAAAGGGTGAATAGAAGCTTATGGCAAGCTACAAGAAAACAATGTATCATAGGTTGTGAAACAGGAAGAGTTGGGCGTGTTGGTACTGTGCAAGGAGCAATTCAAGCTTTAGAACATATTGAAGAGCTAGTAGGACAAGGGGATATGAAAAGAAAGGATATCATTTATTTAGAGTGGCCTTTTAATCAAAGTCAAGGAATCAATTATCAAATGGAAATACAAACGCTAGAAATCAATAAGAAGTAAGAAAAGACTATAGGATGAGATGATGGGATATAATCATTAACCTATGGCCTTTTTTTATTTTGCATAAAAGACTTGTATATGTGATGATGTCACAGAAAAAAGCTAGCAAAGGGAGTTATATTATGATTAGTTAATAAGAAATAAAATATTATATTCTAAAAGGAATACTTATAAAAATAAAGGAGTGGGTTATATGAGTATTATAAAGATTACAAAGCATAATTTTGAAAGTGAAGTAAAAAGGACAAAACATCCTGTTTTAATAGATTTTTGGGCACCATGGTGTGGACCTTGTCGTATGCTCTCACCTATTGTTGATCAAATTGCAGCAGAAAAACAGGATATTAAGGTCTGTAAAGTAAATATTGATGAAGAGCCTGAGTTGGCTGCAGCTTTTGAGGTGGCAAGTATTCCAACACTAATACTTATGAAAGAGGGAGAAATGGTAAATAGAACTGTTGGGGTAAGGCCTAAGCAAATGATATTAGAAATGATTAAATAATAATGGAGGCCTTTAAGTAGTTTGAAACTTAGAGGTCTTTTTAGGGATAGGAGAGTGTGTAATCTTCTGTTAGATAGGTTATACATTTATTTGCATAAATTAGCATAAAATAGAAAAACTAAAATAGGATTAGCTTATAATAGAAGGAGTGAAACTACTTGGCTAACGAGGATACAGTCAAATTGATTAAGGAATGCAATTCGGGTATAAAAATGGCAATTACCTCTTTTGATGAAGTTTTAAAAAGTGTTAAAAACATAGAGCTTAAGCTGAGGATAGAAGATTGTAAAAAAGCTCATGAAGACTGGGAAGATAAAACTCATATCTTATTAAGTCAATATCATCATCATGAGAAAGAACCAAACCCTATGACAAAAATGATGTCTTGGATTAAAATGAATATGAAATTATTACAAAATAAAAAAGATGCGCAAATAGCAAAACATATTGTTGATGGCTGTAATATGAGGATTAAATCATTATGCGAATACATGAAACAATATAGTGAAGCTGATCAAGAGTCCCATTATATTGTAGAGCAACTTATTATTTTGGAAGAGCATCTCATAGTAGATTTAGGGCGATATTTATGATAAATTAAAAATATAAAAAATAAACAAAATAGAAATAATGTGTTAGAATAAGGTGGAAAGTAACTTCTTTAAAGTGGGGAGAAGGAAGATGAAAAAGATCATTGTGATAGGATTATGTATAAGTTGTTTATTTATGATGGGATGTCAAAAAAAACAAGTGGAACCTTATACCTTAACAACGCAGGTAAAAGAAAATTTATCAGAAGAAGAGCAAGTCTTTTTAGTGGAATTTACTCAATCTTGTATAGAAACAATGGGTATCATAAGAGATGAAAACGCAACATATGAGGAAGGGTTACAGGCTTTACAAGCCACTTATAAGATGGTACCTAATAACTGGGCGTGGAATAAGATTGAAAGTATATCAGATAAAAGTATTTCCTTTTTCTTGCAAATGATGGATTGCTATATGGGATGTAGAAACTATACTAATTATGCAGACTGTAAAGATGCAACAGAATTATTAGCAGAAGAAATGGCAAGTCAGTTTGTTAATAAAGAAGTGATTAGAGAGGGATTAACTTTCTCAGAAACAAGGTTTAAGGAAATTTATGATAGGGGCAAAAAAGTACAATGAAGCAAAGAGGTAATGTAAGGATGATTTTCTCCACTCATTACCTCTTTTTATATGAAGCATTGTGCAAATAAGTCTTAGCTCATATAATCGTACTTGATTTAGAATTAAAGGTTGTCAAAAAGGTAAAACTTTTATAGTATATGAGTGGAGTACGTAAAATTTGACAGACTTAACCTGAAAAGAAAAACAGATATTGAATAATAAAAGGAGTTTATATATGTTACATGCATTTTCAAGAAGCGAAATGCTTATAGGTGAAGAAGGCTTAAAGAAACTTAAAGAGAGTAAAGTGGCAGTCTTTGGAATAGGGGGTGTAGGTTCTTATACCGTAGAAGCTTTAGCTAGAAGTGGTGTGGGTAAATTAGTATTGGTTGATCATGATGAAGTGTGCGTAAGTAATATCAATAGACAGATTCATGCGACAAGTAAAACCGTAGGACAATCTAAAGCTGAACTGATGAAGACTAGAGTATTAGAAATTAATCCTAATATTGAAGTTATAGTTTATAAAGAAATGTATACTGCTGAAACAGCTAGTAAACTTTTAGATAAGAGTTATGATTATGTCGTAGATGCTATTGATATGGTTACATCTAAAATAGATTTAATTGAGCGTACAAAGGCAATGGAAATCCCTATTATAAGTGCCATGGGGGCTGCTAATAAGTTGGATCCTACAAAACTTGTAGTAACAGATATTTACAAGACTAGTATGTGCCCATTAGCTAAGGTTATGAGAAGTGAACTACGTAAAAAAGGAATTAAAAAATTAAAGGTTGTTTACTCAACAGAACAGCCAATTAAACCAAATCAGAACTTAGTCCATGGTGGGGCTGGAGCAGGAAGAAGACAAACACCTGGTTCTATGGTATTTGTAACAGCAACTTCTGGACTTATTATAGGTGCTGAAGTCATTAGAGATTTACTGCAAAAGTAGAAGAAAAGAAGATATAAAAAGGGCACCTACTAAGGTGCCTTTTAACGTCATGTTAAAAATAATGCTTAACGATTTAAACGTTTGTTGATATCTGCTTGACGGTCATTGGAAAGCTTCATAAAATCTTTCATAAGGTTTTCAAAGCTTTCTGTAGGAGTTTCTTTTTTAGGTACTTTTGGTGCTGGTGGTCTAGAGTTGGTTGGTTTAGGGTTTGCTGGTCTAGAAGCAGGTGCCTTAGGTTTTTCTTGAGTTTCCTTAATAGAGAGAGAAATTTTATTTTTCTCAGCATCAATAGATAAGATTTTAACTTTAACCTGATCCCCTACTTTGATAGCATCATTAATGTTTTCTAGAAAACCATGTGTGATATGCGAAATATGCACAAGTCCTTGAGTTGTTTCATCTAATGAAACAAAAGCTCCAAAAGGTTTAATTCCTGTTACAGTTCCTTCAATAATTTGGCCTACTTGAAATTTTTCCGACATGATAACACTCCTATTAAAATATATAACGTCTTCATTATAGCATAGTTGAGAAGACAATGTATACTTATTTAAAAAATATTTCATCAAATTCTTGTTAAAAAAAGTAAGTAGTAGCCTTATAAAACTAAAAATATCGTAAAAGCTATTATCATATGCCATATCATATGTTATAATGAAATTTGTCATAAAAATAATATAAAAATAACCTATATAGGCAAGGTGTGTAGGGCACATGCCCTGAATTATAAAATTAAATAATATTTTAGGAGGCAATATATGGATTTATATGCTCTTGTTCGTGATGTAAAAGATTTTCCAAAAGAAGGAATTGTATTTAAGGATATTACACCACTCCTTCAAGATGGAGAAGGATTGCATGAATCAATTAATCAAATTGCAGCACACTTAGAGAATTTAGAATTTGATACAATTGTAGGCCCAGAAGCAAGAGGGTTTATTTTTGGAGTGCCAACTGCTTACAAATTAAAAAAAGGTTTTATCCCAGTGAGAAAACCAGGTAAATTACCATATGACTGTATTTCACAAACATATGATTTAGAATATGGCTCATCTACAATCGAAATGCATATAGATGCAATAGAAAAGGGACAAAAGGTTGTAATCGTAGATGATTTATTAGCAACAGGCGGTACAACAAAAGCTATGATTGATTTAATTGAAAAAATGGGCGGAGAAGTTATAAAAATCGTATTTCTTATTGAACTTGAATTTCTTAAAGGAAGAAATGTATTAGAAGGTTATGCGATTGAATCTATTTTAAAATATTAGGCAATAATAAATAAGCAAAGCGATAAGCTTTGCTTATTTATTATTTTTTTATATGACAAAGCTTAAGGAAAGCTGTAAAAATACCATAATATAAGTAACTTTATAGATAATGGCATTGAATTTTTGATTTAATATGACTATAATATTAAATAATTATAATGACACTACATAAAGGGGGGTTAAAGATGCCGGATGAAATTTATGAAAGATTAATAAAAAAAATACGTTCGTATCACCCTTCTGATAATCTAGAGATGGTAGAAAGAGCTTATCAGTTAGCTAAAACAGCTCATGAATCACAACTTAGAAAATCAGGAGAACCCTACATTATTCACCCTTTAGAGGTGGCATGTAATCTAGCAGACTTAGAATTAGATATTGAATCTATTGTTGCAGGTTTATTGCATGATGTAGTAGAGGATACGGATTATACATTAGAAGATATCGAATGTTTATTTAATAAAGAAGTAGCCCTTTTAGTAGATGGTGTAACTAAATTAGGAAAAATCCAATATTCAGCTCAAAATAAGCAGCTTCAAAAAGAAGAAATTCAAGCAGAGAATTATCGCAAGATGTTTTTAGCTATGGCACAAGATATTCGTGTGGTACTGATTAAGCTTGCAGACCGATTGCATAATATGCAAACACTTAAATTTATGACCCCTGCTAAACAAAAAGAAATAGCAGAAGAGACACTTAATATTTATGCACCTATTGCGCATCGTTTAGGAATTTGTAAAATCAAAGCTGACCTTGAGGATTTATCTTTGAGGTATATGGAACCTGAGGTTTATTATGAGCTTGCTCATCAGATTTCCAGTAAGCGCATGGAGCGTATTCAATATATTGAGCATATTGTAGAGCAAATTAAGGAGAAAGTAATGACAGCTGGTATTGAAGCCGTCATTGAAGGTAGGCCAAAACATTTCTTTAGTATTTATAAGAAGATTATCAATAAGAATAAAACATTAGATCAAATTTATGACTTGTTTGCTGTTCGTGCTATTGTAAAGAATGTTAAGGATTGCTATGGGGTATTAGGCATTATTCATGAAATGTATACTCCAATTCCTGGGAGATTTAAGGATTATATAGCCATGCCAAAGCCTAATATGTATCGTTCCCTTCATACCACTTTAATGGGAGAAGAAGGTACACCTTTTGAAATGCAGATACGTACAGAAGAGATGCATCGTACAGCTGAGTACGGAATTGCAGCACACTGGAAATATAAAGAAGGTAAAACTGAACAAGGCATACAAGATAAGTCAGAAGAGAAACTTACTTGGCTACGTGAAATTTTAGAGTGGCAAAGAGATATGAGTGATAACCAAGAATTTATGAGTGCCTTAAAAGGTGACTTAGATGTTTATGGTGATCAGGTCTATGTCTTTACCCCTTCAGGAGAATTATTAACACTTCCAAAAGGCAGTACACCTATTGATTTTGCTTATCATATTCATAGTGGTGTAGGTAATAAAATGATTGGGGCAAAAGTTAATGGTAAGATAGTAACGATTGATTATGTACTCAAAAATGGTGACCGTGTTGAAATATTAACAGCTAGTAATGCCAAAGGACCAAGTAGAGATTGGCTTAATATTGTCAAAAGTACACAAGCACGTACTAAAATCAATCAATGGTTCCGTAAGCAATATAAAGATGAAGATATTGTTAGAGGAAAGGAATTACTTGATTTTGCGGCTAAACAAAGAGGATACAATTTATCTTATTTAACAGATAATGCTGTAGTTGAGGTGATTTATAGACGCTATGGCATGAAATCTTGGGATGCAATTTGTGCTGCTATTGGATATGGTAGCATGAAAGAACGTCAAATTATTCAAAAACTTATAGATGAAACCCTTAAAGTGAAAAAAGAGTTAGTGAAACCTGCCCAAGTGATACAAACTCATAGTGAAATGGTATCAACGTCTGTATCAAGGAAAAAGAAGCATTCAAGTGGGATTGTTGTAAAAGGTGTGGGTGATATTGCTGTTAGATTTTCTAAGTGTTGTGGTCCATTACCAGGTGATGAAATTATAGGCTATATTACAAGAGGCCGAGGTGTTTCTATTCACCGTACGGATTGTATCAATATACTTAGTATGCCTCCAGAAGAGAAAGAACGTCTTATTGAAGCGACTTGGCTTCAAGAAAAGCAAGCGGTAGAAAAAAGAACCTATGTTACTGAAATTCAAATTACTTGCTTAGATCGATTAGGAATTATTGTGGATATTTCAAAGATTTTATCCGATATGAAATTACCCGTTAAATCACTTAATGCAAAAACAACGAAGGGCAATGCGATATTTAATGTGAAGATTGAAATTCACGACATTTATCAATTAGAAGAGCTCACAAGAAAGATTAACGCGGTGAGGGATGTATTAGAAATCATACGTGTTTCATCTTAAATAGACGTGTAAAAGGGAAGGTTATTTGGCTGAGTAGCTTTATAACACTCCCTTTTTAACGCATTTATAAGGAAAAAAGATACAGAAAAGGAGAAAATTAATGCGAGCCGTAGTACAACGTGTGAGTGAAGCTACTGTTAAAGTAGATGATCAAGTAATTGGAACTATAAAAAAAGGACTTATGGTCTTAGTGGCAGTAAGAGGAGAGGATACGGAGGCAGACCTTGAGTATATGGTAAAAAAGCTAGTTGGCCTAAGAATTTTCTCAGATGAAGGAGGAAAAATGAATCTTTCAGTAAAAGATATCGGAGGGAAATTATTAATTGTACCTCAATTTACTCTCTATGGCAGTGTAGTAAAAGGGATGCGACCTAGCTTTATTGCATCTGGAAGTGTAGAAGAAGCAGAGAAAAAATACAACTTATTTATTGAGAAGTTAGGCAATGAAGAGGTACCTTTTGAAACAGGTCAGTTTCAAGCTGATATGAAGGTAAGCCTTGTAAATGAGGGACCTGTTACAATTCTTATAGATAGTAATAAAGCATTTTAATAATTCATATTAAGAAATGAGGAGGATTTTATATGGTACACAATTTGACAGTAGGAATGTTACAAGAACACACTTATTTTTATATAGATGAACACACTAAACATGGCTTTGTCATTGATCCAGGTGCAGAGGCAAATAAACTGCTTGGGTTTATCAAAGAGCAAGGTTATGTCATTGAAAAAATATTATTAACACATGGTCATATGGATCATATTGGAGGTGCAGCAACACTAAGAGAAGCCTTAGAATGTCCAATTGTGATTCATCAAGAAGGTAAAATATATTTAGAAGATGCGAATTGGAATATGTCTAGTCAGTTCGGAAGACCATTTACATTAAAAGCGGATGAGTTTGTAGAACATGGTGATGAAATAGTATTAGAGGCGAATAAAGAATTTAAAGTACGTGTGATTTATGCACCAGGACATACAGCAGATGGTGTAGCTTATTATGCAGAAAAAGAAAGATTAGCTTTTGTGGGAGACATTATTTTTGAAGGAAGCATTGGACGTTCAGATTTGCCAGGTGGAAATAGTAATCGTTTACTTAGTGCAATTCGTGAACAAATTTTCACCTTACCAAATGAAACAATACTTTACCCAGGACACGGGAATGCTACAACAGTAAAGAAAGAAAAGGAAACAAACCCTATCTTTAACTTTTTTGATTAAAATAAAGGATGAAATATATGATAAATTTACAGTGTAAAGGTCATGATGCAGCATATGAAGTAAGTAATATCATTAACTTATTTGCAGCATATATTAGAGAAGAGATAACGCTTGAAACTTGTTATGAAGAGGGAAAAGCTTATGCAAAACTTATACAAGATGGAGAGTTGCTTAGAGAAGCAATTTATCCCGTTTTAGAGGTAGGTGAGGCTTTAGAAGATAAAAGGAAGTTAAAGCAAGCCTTAAAAAGGGCGGCCTATGAAACACTTATGGAGTATACAAATCGTCAGATGCCTTGGGGAATTTTAACAGGGATTAGGCCTACTAAACTTGTTCATGAACTACTAGAAGCAGGTTATAGTGATGAGCATATTGATGCCCATTTAAAAGAGGAATATTTAGTAAGTGAAAATAAATGTATTCTTATGAGAGAAGTTGCTAAAGAAGAATTAGCCATTTTGCATAAGAATAAACCTGAGGAAATAAGTTTATATATAGGGATTCCTTTTTGCCCTACAAGATGTGTGTACTGTTCTTTTACGGCCTATAGTTTACAGAAGTGCGAATTACAAGTAGAACCTTACTTGGAGGCACTTTTCAAAGAAATTACTTTTGTTGCAGAAGCTAAAAAAGGTATCCCAATTCGTAGTTTATATATTGGTGGAGGAACACCTACAAGTTTAAATGAAGACCAACTTCTGCGTTTGTTAGAGCATGTTAAGGCAAGTTTTGACTTGAATGAAGTCGAGGAATATACAGTGGAAGCAGGAAGACCCGATACAATTACTAGAGAGAAGTTACGCGTTATGAAGGAACAAGGTGTAGGGCGTATTTCCATTAATCCACAAAGCATGAATCAAAAGACATTAGATGCTATTGGCAGACAACATGGTGTAGAAGATATCAAGCGTGTATTTGCTGAGGCCAGAGAATTAGGACATGAGTGTATTAATATGGATATGATTTTAGGGTTACCTGGGGAAAGTGTGGAAGATGTAGCACATACCTTAGATGAATTAGAAAAGTTAGCACCGGAAAATATTACAGTGCATACTATGGCAATTAAAAGAGCTTCTCGTTTAAAAGAAGAGTTGATGGCAGGAGAGGAAGCCTATGCACTTACAGAAGGAGAAAAAATCCAAAGGATGCTAGAACTGTGTGAGGCACGTATGAAGCATATGGGATTAATACCTTATTATATGTATCGTCAAAAAAATATGTTGGGTAATTTTGAAAATGTAGGTTATGCAGCGCCTGGTACACAGTGTATTTATAATATTGAAATTATGGAAGAAAAAGAAAGTATCATTGCTTTAGGTGCAGGTGCAATCACGAAGATGGTGTATCAAAACGGGGAGCGTATTGATCGTATTCCAAATGTAAAAAGTTTAAAAGATTATATCGAACGTATTGATGAAATGATAGAAAGAAAACGTGAAGGTTTTCTTAAATATTGTTAATTGATGAAAGAGGAGTGGTTCTAAATAATGAACTGCTCCTTTTTTGAATGGCTTTATAAGAAAATAGGTAGGGGAGTGCTCTAGAGAAACTATTTTAAGAAGAACTAAAAGCTTTATGTATTTATAAAGAATAATAAATGATTAAAAGGAGAAACTAGAAAAGAATAAAGTTAAAAGGGAGGTATAGTATGAAAAAACGTCTCATTATTTTAAGCCTACTGACTGCAATTCTTATTGGAGGAGGTATTACTGCTTACAAGTATATGGAAGATCATAAGCCTTCAGATAAAACAAATGGTATGTTTGTAGATAGGGGCGATGATTATGGATATGCAAAAGTGTACCATTTATGTAAGAGCCTATAAACGTAAGACGTTACAAGGTGTAACTAGTACAACCATTAAAGATTTAGCAGATATTGCGGCACCACCGGAAGTAAAGGCGAAAGTGGATACCTTACGCATTTTTTTTGTACCAGATTGCACTAAGAATGGCCGGTATATTGTGACCATTATAGATATTATTAATGCTATATTGCAGGAATACCCCAAGGCAGATATTCAAAGTGTAGGAGATCCTGATGTAGTGATTGAATATGTAAAAAAGAAACAAAAAACCCATGATACATGGGAATGGATAAAAGTAGCATGTGTATGTCTTATTGTATTTGCAGGTGCTATGGTAGCCATCATGACTTATAATACCGATACTTCATTAGGAAAGACTTTTGTTATCTTAAATCGTATTTTTACTGGGAAACAACAGGAGCAACCTTATTTATTAACCATTCCTTATTCATTAGGTATTACCGCAGGTATTCTCATTTTCTTTAACCATTTAGGCTTTAAAAAAATTACAGATGATCCAACACCTATGCAAGTAGAAATGAAGCAATATGAAAAAAATGTAGAAGACTGTGAAATAGAAAGTATTACAGATAAACGAAGAGGAGAACCTTAATGAGAGAATTATTAACAGTTATTCCTAGATTCTTATTAGGGGTAGGTGCAGGGGTTATTATTTCAGGTGGGGTTGTTGCATTTATTACTATAATTGGTGTCATTCCTATGATGGCACACCGAACACATACAGGGCATCACATCATGTGGTATGAAAATGCTATTGTAGTTGGAGCCATTAGTGGAAGCGTTCTTTCTATGTGGGAAATGAGGCTACATTTATGGACTTGGTTAGTGATTATTCTTTTATTTGGATTTGGCATGTTTGTGGGTGGACTTATTATTGCCTTGGCTGAAGTATTAGATGTGTTTCCTATTGTTAATAGACGTATTAAGGTAAAAAAGGGAATTTCATTATTTGTATTATCTTTAGCAGCAGGTAAACTTATAGGTTCTTTGCTTTATTGGATTTATCCTATGTTTTTAGAAGTTATACAGTGAGGAAGTAAGAAATATGGCAAATACGAATCAGTTAAAAAGTCAATATCAAAAAATTATAGATGAGCATTCACCTAAAAATAAAGTGTTTACCAATAGTATTAAGGCATTTTTCGTAGGTGGGATAATTTGTACCATAGGGCAGCTATTAATTAATGGTTATATGTTCCTAGGATTTTCGTTTCAAGAAGCAAGTATCTTAACTACAGACTCTCTCATACTTATTAGTGCCGTTATGACTGCTTTTAATATTTATGATGATGTAGGTAAATTTGGAGGTGCAGGGGCATTAATACCCATTACAGGTTTTTCAAACTCTATGGTAAGTGCAGCAATGGAATATAAAAAAGAGGGTTATATTTATGGGTTAGGTGCAAAACTTTTTACAATTGCAGGACCAGTTATTGTATTTGGAACAATTTCTAGTGTTGTGATTGGAATTATTTATTATTTTATATAGGAGAACATCATGGGACATATAGGCAAACAAACCATTACGTTTAAGGAACCACCAGTCATTACATGTGCTTACTCATCTGCTGGACCTAAAGAAGTACAAGGACCTATGGGAAGCTATTTTGACAATCCTTTAAAGGATGAATTAATAGGAGAAGATACATGGGAAAAAGCAGAAGCACATATGGTGAAGATGACCATTCAAGGACTTTTAGATCGTGGAGGCAAAACGCCAGCAGATATTCAATATATTTATGCAGGAGACCTACAAAATCAAGTAATTGCAAGTACCTTTGGGGTTAAGGATTTTAACATTCCTTTCTTTGGGTTATATGGTGCATGTTCAACTATGGGAGAATCTATGGCTCTTGCAAGTATGTGTATTGCAGGTGGCATGGCTGATCTAGTTATTGCAGGAACAAGTAGTCATAACTGCGCAGCTGAGAAGCAATTTAGATTTCCTCTAGAATATGGAGGACAACGCACAGAAACACAGAGTTGGACTTCCACAGCTAGTGGATTTGTATTACTTTCAAGAGGTGGTGAAGGACCAAAGATAACAGGGATTACACCTGGTAAAATTGTAGACTTAGGTGTAACAGATACCTTTAATATGGGAGCGGCTATGGCACCAGCAGCGGTAGATACTATTCTGACATACTTAGAAGATACAAAACAAAAGCCAACTGATTTTGATGCTATTATTACAGGAGATTTGGGGAATTGTGGTTATGATATTGCAATAGATATTGCGAATAAATTGGGGACAGATTTATGTGGCGTTTTACAAGATTGTGGTAAATTAATGTATGACGATAAAAAACAAGGAACAAATTGTGGAGGGAGTGGTTGCGGGTGTATAGCATCAATCTTTACAGGGTATTTTTATAAGCAATTAATAGATAGAAAAGTCAAAAAAATACTAATTGTACCTACAGGTGCACTTATGAGTCAAGGTAGTACTCAACAAGGAAATACAATTCCAGGCATTGCACATGCTGTATGTATTGAGATGGAGTAGGAGGTTAACAAATGCAGATTTTCATGGAATATCTTAAGTGCTTTGTAGTAGGTGGGCTGATATGTATCATTGGACAAGTTTTATTAGATCGTACAAAGTTAACAAACGGGAAAATTATGGTGTTATTCTTAGTGGCAGGAGCAGTATTGCAAGCGATTGGTGTATATGGACCTCTTGTGGAGTTTGCAGGTGCAGGAGCAACAGTACCTATTTCAGGTTTTGGATATGCTTTAGCAAAGGGTGCTATGGAAGAAGTTGATAATATCGGATTGATTGGTGCTTTTTCAGGAGGGCTAGCAGCTACGGCATCAGGCATTACAGCAGCTATTGTATTTGGCTATTTAGCAGCACTTGTAGCAAATCCAAAGAGTAAGTCTTGAAATGTATATGAAAGTAATAAACTATTATGTATACTCAATAATGAGATGTGCATAATAGTTTTTAATTCTTATAGAATTGGGCGCAGATATATTACAACTTATATGGAGCCACATAAAGGATGGTTTTAATGGTGGGTGGCTCTGTGCAAATGAGGTGTATTTAACTAAAATAAATATAGATACTAGGTATAATGAACTAAAAGATTTTGAAGATTTATGTAGCAATAATATTTTTAGATGATGTATAATAAGTTTTATAGAGTCAAAAGGAGATGAAAAAGAATGAGAAATGAAATTTTAGAGCTATTAGAGACTAACAGTAGGTTAACAGCTGAAGATATTGCAATTATGATAGGTGAGGATGCCCATAAAGTTGCGACTGCCATTAAAGAGATGGAAGAAAATCAAATTATTTGCGGCTATAATACACTTATCAATTGGGATCGTACAGATAAAAAAGATATTGTTACAGCACTTATTGAAGTACGTGTAACCCCTCAAAGAGGAGAAGGATTTGATAAAGTAGCTGAACGTATATATAAATATAATGAAGTAAAGGCGGTTTATTTAATGTCAGGTGGTTTTGACTTCACTGTCATTATAGAAGGTAAAACAATGAAAGAAGTAGCACTTTTTGTAGGACAGAAATTAGCCCCACTTGATTCAGTCTTAAGCACAGCTACTCATTTTGTACTTAAGAAATATAAAGATTACGGAGTTGCTTTTGAAGAAGCTAAAAAAGACGAAAGGATGATTGTATCGCCATGATTAATTACGAAGAATTAATGGTCAAACGTATTATGGATGTGCCTCCATCGGGCATCCGTAAGTTTTTTGATATTGCAAATGAGATGGGAGATGCTATTTCGTTGGGGGTTGGAGAACCTGATTTTGATACGCCTTGGCATATTCGTGAAGAAGGGATTTATTCTTTAGAAAAGGGAAAAACGTTCTACTCTGCTAATGCAGGACTTTTAGAATTGCGCGAGGAAATTTGTAAATACATAAGAAGAAGATTTAATTTAAGTTATTCTGCTAAAACACAAACATTAGTAACAGTAGGTGGAAGTGAAGCCATTGATTTAGCCCTTCGTATATTGGTTAATCCAGGAGATGAAGTATTAATTCCCGAACCTTGTTATGTCTCTTATACACCATGTACTATTTTTGCAGGAGGAACACCTGTAGCTATTCCAACAAGAGAAGAAAATAAATTTAAGCTTACAGCGGAGGAACTGAGGCGGTATATTACGCCACGTACAAAAGTATTAATCTTACCTTATCCTAATAATCCAACAGGAGCCATTATGGAGAAGGAAGACCTAGAAGAAATTGCGACAGTACTAAGAGAAACTAATATTATCGTTCTATCAGATGAAATTTATGGGGAATTAACTTATGGGAAAAAACATGTGTCTATTGCAAGTATTGAGGGAATGTATGAGCGTACGATTCTCATAAGTGGTTTTTCAAAGGCATATGCTATGACAGGATGGCGTTTAGGTTATGCTTTAGGGCCTGAACCCCTTATGAAGTTAATGACAAAGATGCACCAATTTGCAATTATGTGTGCACCAACTACTAGTCAGTATGCAGCTATTGAAGCTATGAAAAACGGTGATGATGATGTAACAATGATGTGTGAGAGTTATAATAAAAGAAGACGTTTAATGGTAGAGAACTTTAGAAAAATGGGATTATCTTGTTTTGAACCTGAAGGCGCCTTTTATGTATTTCCAAGTATTCAGTGTACTGGTATGACGAGTAGCGAATTTTGTGAAACCTTACTTAAAGAAGAAAAAGTAGCAGTTGTACCTGGTGATGCTTTTGGCAAATATGGGGAAGGATTTATTCGATGCTCTTATGCCTATTCAGTAGAAGAACTGAAGGAAGCATTGATACGAATTGAACGTTTTGTAAGTAAGAGAATTAAATAAATACACTAGTAAAGGAGATATGATGAATGAAATCATATCTCCTTTACTAGTGTATTTATTTTTGACATTCAGGACAGATGCCATAAAAATAAAATTGCTCTCGCATCACCTTGTAACCAGTAGCTTGTTCAACTTCCCCTTTGATTTGATCAACTTGTTTGAGTTCACAGACATCCATAACCGAATGACATGATGTACATTTTATATGGCTGTGAGCAGATGTATCTGCATCATAACGATAACTGTCTTCTCCTAAGTTAAGCTGTTGAACAAGTCCATTTTGTACAAAAGCATCTAAGGTTTTATAGACAGTGGCCAAACTCATTGTTGGATGTTCTGCTTGTAAACTGTTATAAATTGTTTCGGCGCTAGGGTGTATTTTAGTGCCACGTAACATTCTAAAGATTGCAAGGCGTTGAGGTGTTACTTTAAGCTTGTGTGCTTTTAAAATAGCAGTTGACTCTAACATAAACCTACTCCTTTTTGATAATAGTTATTATATAAATTATATTCTATTATATGATAAAATTCAAGTCTATTTATATAAAATTATCGAACATCTTTAATCATTTGGATATATTCTAATTTTTGGAAACCATATTTTTCATATAATTTCTGTGCACTTATATTACATCCACATACTTCTAAACGAAAACGTGCTGTTTTAGGTGTATAGGTAGTTAATAACCAAGCAAGAAATTGACTCCCCAGCTGATTGCCACGATATTCTGGTAAAATATATAATTCTTCTAACTGTGTTACCATGCCACCAGCTTCATTACTCCAGTAGAAGGCAAGGAGGCTATACCCTAATACTTCCTTATTTTTTTCCATGAATAGAAGTTTTAAAAAAGGTGATTTGGCAAGAGCTTGATTAAAAGTAGCTTCTAATTTTTCCGTGGTCATAGAGAAAAGTGTTGCATCACTATGGTAGAAATCTTTTGCCATTTGGAAGTATAAGCATCTATCTTGAGGGGAAATATCGCGAATTATCATTATGTCTTCTCCTGAATAGTATTGTATTATTTTAGTATAATCTATTTTAATAGTGTGTCAATTGGCGATAAATATTATGTTGTGATAGAAAACTATAGTTAGTGACTAATAATAAATATTAAATAATTTTTATTGGTGTAGATTTTTTGAAAAATATAGTTTAATATAATTATTATGATGATTAAAAATTATAAGGAGGAAATAAGTATGAAATGGAAAACAATGTATGCAATTGGAATTGATAAAGTAGATGAACAACATGAAAAGCTATTTGAAATCTCACAGCGTATTGAAGAACTATTTCTATTACCTAGCCATATTGACAAATTTGATGAGATAGTAGAAATTATAGATGAACTTAAAGCCTATATGATATATCATTTTAATGAAGAACAAAAAATAATGCAAAGTGTCCAATATCCTAAGTATTTTTCTCATTTAGTAGAACATCAAGATTTTATTGAAAAAATTAATGCTTTAGATATTCATGAACTAGATCGTGCACAACAAGAGCAGATTAGAGAATTAATAGACTTTATAATGACATGGCTTGTAGAGCATGTTTTGGAAAGAGATAGAGCATTTGCTACATATTATGCAGAAAAGAATAGCTAAGAGGAACTACAAGTGAAATATATAGCAGCTCTATCTATGCTTGTTGATCATATAGGCATGATTTTTTATTCTAAACAAATAGAATGGCGTATATTAGGTCGTTTAGCAATGCCAATTTTTGCTTATGGCATTGCTCGTGGCTTTTTATATACTTCTTCTTTAAAAAAATATACTTGGAGACTATTTTTGTTTGCTGTCATTTCCCAAATTCCTTTTCAACTTATGCAAGATTTAGCTTATGGTAAAACTATGGGACTTAATATAGGTTTTACCTTTCTATTATCTTTAGGATGTCTTTACTTTTTAGAAAATATGAGAGAAAAAACAAGTGGAGAAAAAGTAGTAGTAGGCCTAGGAATTAGTGGGTTGTTATTTCTAACAGAATATTTGAGATGCGACTATGGTGTATATGGCATAGCAGTGGTAATAAGTTTCTATTTAGGCATTAAGAGACAAAATGAATGTTTAGGGTATATTTTGTTTACTATTATTACAATAGTGTATAGCTATATAGGTAATAGTTGGGCACAGCTTTTTGCATTATTAAGTGTGATAGTAATTTGTCTTTTAAAAGATAAACGTTTTTTAGAGTCACGTTTCTTTTTCTATGTTTTTTATCCAGCCCATATGTTAATTATTATACTTATTAAGGTAACTACAAATTGAGGATGAGCATGACAAAGCGAAAATGTAAGTGTTTTGTCATACTCATTTTTTAGTTTTAATATGAAGGAAAATTACATAGGAATTTATTGAAATGAGGTATGATATTAAAAAAAAAGCTCATAATAGTTTTGTATATAAGAGACAATAAAGTAAGGTGAATATTATGAAGAAAATAGTTGTATCCCTTCTACTCGTTATGATTGCGTTAATACAAATTATTACGGTAGCATGTCCCACAGTAAATATGGACTCTCAAGGAGAAAAACGACAAAGGGTTGTGTATCTCACATTTGATGATGGACCTAGTGAATATACAGGTGAATTATTAGACCTTTTAGATAAGTATAAAATGAAGGCTACCTTTTTTATGTTGGATACAGAAATGAAGCGAAATCCAGAGATGGTAAAACGTATTGTGGCTGAAGGGCATGGAGTAGGTGTGCATGGTGTTACCCATGAAAAATCAAGTTTTTATTGTGGTACATTAGGACCATTAAAAGAAATGGAGCAAGCAAATGCAACATTAGAACATATTACAGGTATCAAAACAAATTTAGCAAGAACACCTTATGGAAGTAGTCCTTATTTAACTAAAAAGCAAGCAGAGGCTTTAACTTCACATCATTATGTTATTTGGGATTGGAATATTGATTCTAAGGATTGGTCCTATCGCAATCCTAATAAGACTTTTTATGCTACTACACAAATGATACAAAAGTCTCAAAAGGAACCGAAGGTTATTTTGTTTCATGATATTAAATATGTAGTAGAAACTATGAATCTTTTTCTAAAGTGGATGGAAGATCATCAATACACTTCTCAACCTATCACTATAGAACTAGAACCAGTAAAACTCAAACAGAAAAAATAATACATCATATAAGGAGAAAAATATGGAAAATAATAAAAGTAAAGCATTATCTGGAGAAAAGAACAAAAGAATCAATAATAGGGATACAAGAAATAGTGAAATAACTTTTCCTTTGGCAGACGTGAAGATGACAAATCAAATAACGGGAGCTACTATACCTTCTGAAGAAGATGTGATTCATGCAAAGGAATGGGTCGATAATGGCAGTCGTTTATAATGGAGCAACACAACAAAGTTTTTAAGATCCTCTGGGATTTTAAAAACTTTATTTTATTTATGAAAAGAGGTTGAGATACCTAAGGGAATAAGTTAAAATAAAGAAGTTATTAATGTCAAAATAAGAAACGCAACATATGTAGTGAGAAATTATTTTGTCTATGTTAGAAAGGAGTGTCGACTCATTTTGTCGATTTGAATATGGGAATTCATAAACTCAATCAAAAAAAACATCGATTATTATCTGATAGATTATTTGTAATAGCTATGGTGGTTACAGGTATGTTCATGGTTTTGATTTATCAGTTTTATACATTGCAAGTGATAGAGCATGCTACTTATGAAGAGGATTTAAGAGCAAGTGTACAAAGAGAAGTGGAAATACCTGCTATAAGGGGGCTAATTTATGACCGCTATGGAAAACCTTTGGTAAGTAATAAGCCGATTTATGTCCTTAAAACAGACCCACAAGTAAGCTTAAAAAAGGATGAGTATAATCAAATTCTTTTAAAAGTAGCTAATTTATTAGAGGAGAATGAGGATACATATATTGATAATATGCCAATTTCCAAAACAGTACCTTTTACCTTTACTGAGGATGCCCAGAGCATACGAAGTTTTATTACCAATTATGTACCTTATGACAATCAAGAGCATAAAGAAATCATATATACTTATTCTGCACCGGAGCTTATGGCGTATTTGCGTGGAGAAGAGGGATATAATTTAAGTGAGGATATAAGTGATGAAGATGCTAGAAAAATTTTAGCTATGCGTCTTCTTATTTCACAAACTACCTACCAAAAATATAAAACAGTTACCTTGGCTAAAGATATTTCCATGGAGACATTAGCCGCCATTGAAGAAAATCAAGATAAATATCCAAGTATTATAGCAGAGGTAGAATCACAACGTTATTACACAGATTTATATAGTAAAGCATTTGGTAATATCTTGGGATACACTCGTATGATTACTGAAAGCCAATACAATGAGCTTAAAGAAAATGGTTATGAGAAGGACGAACTAGTGGGTCAAGTAGGTATAGAAGGAAGTATGGAGGCTGAACTTAGAGGAGAAAAGGGAAGTAAGCTCATAGAGGTTGATAATGCCGGAAGAACTGTATTTACATTAGAGACAAAAGAAGCTAAGGCAGGTAATGACGTCTATTTAACTTTAGATGCAGACTTACAACTTGCTACTTATGAAGCTATGGAAAAAAGATTAGCAGAAGGTATTGTGGCAAGGTTACAAGGCAAAGAAAAAACAATTCCATTAACAGGTAGAGATATACTCATCTCTATGGCAAAAAATAATCAGTTAGATTTTAAGCAGATGAAAAAAGCACCAGAGAGTGAGATGCAGAGGCAACTTTATGAAAGAATTAATGAAGATTACCAAAAAGCATTACAACAATTAGAAGAAAATGAAAAGAATTTACCTGATGATAAGAAAACGCATTTATCAATTCAACAACACTTTGCCAATATGCTGGATAATGAAGAACCCCTTATTACAGATATAGAACTGTTACTGGCATTAGGTGAGCAGCAAAGCTTAAAGCTAGATGAAGAACAAATGACACGTATTAGAAATGGAAATATAGGATCTGTAGAAGCCCTTTTAATTGCTGAATTAGAAAGTGGTGAGTTAAAACCAGATCAAACAGCTATTATGCCATTTAGTGGAGCTGCTGTGGTTGTAGATGTCAATACAGGTGAAGTGCTTTCTTTAGTAGGATATCCTTCTTATGATAGCAATGAATTTACCCAAAATTTTAATTCGATTTATAGAAAACTACATGATGGTGTAGATGAACGTAACGTAGAGATCAATCGTGCTTTGAAAACAGCTAAAGCACCTGGATCTACTTTTAAAATGATAGTAGCAGTAGCAGGATTAGAGGAAGAAATTGTAACACCAGAAACCACTATTTATGATGCAGGGGTATATCCTAATGTAGGTGATCGTGCTCCAAGATGTTGGATTTATACAAACACAGGGCATGGCCATGGGAATTTAAATGTACAAGGGGCGCTAGAAGTATCATGTAATTATTATTTTTATGAAATCGCCTATCGCTTAGGATTAAAGTATGGAGCACCTTATGGTGGGATTGATGCACTTTCTAAATATGTTGAGATGTTTGGGTTAGGACACAAATCAGGTATAGAATTAGATGAAACAGCACCCAATATTTCGAATCCCCAAAATGCTGTAAGTGCACAAGCAGCTAAAGCTTTGAATTATATTAAAAATATGAAAGATAAAAAGAGTGAAAGTAGAGAAGCACTTTATGAAAAAATACAGGGTTATTTAGAGCTGTTCTATACATTAGGGGATAGTAAGGCTACGGATATAGATGGTAAGATAGATTATTTAACTCAAAACTACATTAAGAAAAGTCTGGATTCAGAATTAGCTATTGTTTTAAATGATGATTTAGCTATTATTTTTGATAAGATGATTGAGGATATTAGTGGAGCATTAGAATCAGGTGTCAATGCGACTGCTAAACAAATTGCATCAGAAGTATTAGCAAGAGATAGCAAATTGAGTTTAAAAGTACGTACGAAGAGTGTGCTCAAAGAAACTTTAGAAGGATATATTGAAGCAGGAACACGTAAAACAATTAGTAAAACTTTAAATAAAATGCCGCAAGGTGTTTTAAACCAAGCTTTTTATGATGGCTATGCTGCTGCTTATAAACGTTATGAAGGAGAAGCAGACATGAAAGACGTGTGTGCAGAACTAGAGAGGCGGATGACTGCTATTAAATCAGGTGAGTTTAATGCACAAGAACGTACAGTAAGTAAAATTATTGATCGTATTTTAAGTGTCTATATAGATGATTTCTTTAAGGATGTTTACATGGAATGGAATGTTTCAGATAATGTACGTACAGCCATTGGACAAGGGGGGAATACTTTTACACCTGTACAGATGGCGCGTTATATAGCAGGTCTTGCAAATGGGCATACAGTCTATGACTTAAAGGTAGTAGGCGGTATTGATGATCATAAAGTGACAGGAGATTATACTGCGACACCTATTAAGGAGTTTGGAAAGCTTAATTTTAAAGAGTCTACTTTAACAAATGTCTATGAAGGCATGCATAAGGTTGCTAGTGGAAGTGCAGGTACAGCAAGAAGCTACTTTGCAAATTTTCCAATCCAAGTGGCAGCTAAGACAGGAACAGCACAGGAAGGAAAATATGAAAACAGCTGGTTTGTAGGTTTTGCACCTTATGATAATCCTGAAATTGCTGTTGTAACGAGTATGTATGGTGCAGATGGTTTAGGTGGTACAAATACACAACTTGCAAAAGATATTTTTGAAGCTTATTTCAAACTCAATGAGGAAAAGGAAAATGTAACTTTAGGGAATAAATTTATGCCATAAATAGATACCTCATAAAATACATGAAAATGCATTTTATGAGGTATTCTACTATTAAATAAGATAGAAAAAGGAATATTGGTATAGGAAGTGGCAGATGTCGCTTCTTTATTTATGTATGAGGTAATAAGAGTCACTTGTTACGCTCTTTTAAGTAGAGTACAAATAGTATATAATAAGTAGAATGAAAGTGTATGATTGGTAAAGAAGGCAAGAGGTGAGTAGAATGGAAACAGAAATTAGAGCGTTTTTTGAAGTATTACCAGAACTAAAAGTTGATGATAAACTTTATCGACTTTTTGAACCAGTAGGAATTAAAAAAGTAATATTTGAGCAAGCAAGTGAGCGTTTAGAAATTCATTTAAGGAGCCCTGAATTATTAAATCGTTCTATGCTTCTAAAAATGCAACGCACAATTAAAGATCAACTTTTTAAAAATGCCTATCTTTCTATTACCTTAGTAGAGTCCTATGAATTATCAGAAGCTTATACACCAAGTTATATTGTAGAGGTATATAAGCCAAACTTACTTTTGGAAATTCAAGAAAAAAGTGAAATGGTATATGCCATTGTGAAAAATGCTGTTTGGCGTGTAGCAGCTAAGCAGCTTTTTATAGAAATAGATAATAGTTTTGTGGCACGTAAAAAGACGGAGCCTCTTAAGCCATTTCTAGAAAAAATATTTATGGAACGTTTTAATTTACAACTTGGCGTGCAATTTGAATATAAAGAAAGTAGTAATCCGTTAGCTTATGTAGAAGAAAATCAAAATCAGTTAAAACGTGAAGTAACGTCAGTTATGAGTCAAATTCAACC
Organism: Bacillota bacterium; assembly: GCA_023436395.1. Lineage (GTDB taxonomy): Bacteria > Bacillota > Clostridia > Lachnospirales > Cellulosilyticaceae > Cellulosilyticum. Next base: position 172,442 of record JAEZJJ010000033.1, read on the forward strand.
ATCTGAAGAAGAACAGATTAAAGAAGCACCTAAAGAAGTGCCTGAAATGAAAGAGCAAAAAGAAGTACGTATGACAAGGAAGAAAGTACCTTTAGATCCAGATGTTTTCTATGGACGTGAATGTGAAGGTGATTTAACACCAATTGAAGAATTAACAGATGAAATTGGTGAAATTGTTGTGCGTGGAAAGATTTTAAGTATAGATACTAGAGAAATTCGAATGGAAAAAACTATCATTATGTTTGATATTACGGATTTTACAGATACTATTACAGCTAAGCTTTTTGTGAAAAATGAAGAGTTGGGTGATGTTCTTAGTAAACTGAAAAAAGGTGGATTCTATCGCGTTAAAGGAATGGCACTTTTTGATAAGTTTGATAAAGAAATAGGCATTGCTTCCATTAAGGGAATTAAGCCAATACAAGATTTTACAACGAAAAGGATGGATACCAGTAAAGAAAAACGTGTAGAATTACATCTTCATACGATGATGAGTGATATGGATAGTGTAGTGGATATTCATCAAATGATAGATCGTGCAAAAGCATGGGGAATGCCTGCTATTGCTATTACAGATCATGGTTGTTTACAAGCATTCCCAATTGCTAATCATTGTGTTTCAAAAGATGAACCTTTTAAAGTGATTTATGGGGTAGAAGGCTATTTTGTGGATGATTTAAAGGAAGTGGTTATAAGATCTAATAATCAAAATCTAATGGGGAGCTTTGTTGTATTTGACCTAGAGACAACTGGCTTTAGCCCTAAGATGAATAGAATTATAGAAATTGGTGCAGTGAAAGTAGTTGAGGGACAAATTGTAGATACCTTTAGTGAATTTGTTAATCCCCAAGTTCCTATTCCCTATCAAATTGAAAAGTTAACAGGTATTAATGATAAGATGGTAATGGAAGCTGAAACAATAGAGGAAGTCTTGCCAAGATTTTTAGAGTTCTGCAAGGGATGTGTTATGGTTGCTCATAATGCAGACTTTGATATGAGTTTTATAGAGGCCAATGCGAAATCTCATGGATTAGTAGTGGAAGCTACAGTAATGGATACAGTAGCCCTTGCACGTATTTTAATGCCCCATCTAGGGAACTTTAAACTTAATAATATTGCTAAAAATTTAGAGATAAGTCTTGAAAATCACCATAGAGCAGTTGATGATGCCACAGCTACAGGTGAAATTTTTGTGCGTTTTATTGAAATGCTAAAAGAAAAAGGGGTAGACACATTAGATGGGATTAATGAAATGGTGGAAATTTCACCTGAATATATTAAGAAGCTTCCAACCTATCATGGCATTATTTTAGTCAAAAATGAAATTGGACGTATTAATCTTAATCGATTGGTATCTTCTGCTCACTTAGATTACTTTAGTAGAAGGCCACGTATGCCCAAAAGTTTAATTCAAAAATATAGAGAAGGACTTATTATTGGCTCAGCTTGTGAAGCAGGTGAAATTTTTCAAGCAATTTTACGAGAAAAAGAAGAGACAGAGTTAGCAAGGTTAGTTAATTTTTATGATTACCTAGAAATTCAACCTGTAGGGAATAATCACTTTATGCTAAAGAGTGATAAGTATGCTGCAGAGACAGAAGAAGACTTAAGAAATTACAATAGACGCATAGTGGAATTAGGAGAACATTATAATAAGCCTGTTGTGGCTACTTGTGATGTTCATTTCTTAGATCCAGAAGATGAGGTTTATAGAAGGATTATTATGGCAGGTAAGGGCTTCAAAGATGCAGATGACCAACCACCTGTTTATTTACGTACTACTGAGGAGATGTTGGAGGAATTTAAATATTTAGGCCCTGAAAAGGCGCGAGAAGTCGTTATCACCAATACACAAATGATTAATGAACAAATTGAAAAGATTTCCCCGGTTTTACCTTATAAATGTCCACCTGAAATTCCAGACTCTGATGCAACTTTAACAAAAATTTGTTATGATAAAGCCCATGAGATTTATGGACCGGACTTGCATCCTGTGGTTGTAGAGCGTTTAGAGAGAGAACTTAATTCCATTATTTCAAATGGTTTTGCCGTAATGTATATCATTGCGCAAAAATTAGTATGGGATTCTAATGACCATGGTTATTTGGTAGGTTCAAGGGGATCTGTAGGTTCTTCCTTTGCTGCAACGATGTCAGGGATTACAGAAGTAAATCCTCTAGCGCCTCACTATATTTGTCCACAGTGCCATTTTGTAGACTTTGATTCAGAAGAAGTTCGTACTTATGCAGGGCGTTCAGGGTGTGATATGCCAGATGCAATTTGCCCCAAATGCGGACATGAACTTTTAAAAGAGGGACATGATATTCCTTTTGAGACCTTTCTTGGATTTAAAGGAGATAAGGAGCCAGATATTGACCTTAACTTCTCAGGGGATTACCAAGCAAAAGCTCATAAATATGTAGAAGTTATCTTTGGGGAAGGAAAGGCCTTTAGAGCAGGAACAATAGGTACTTTAGCGGAGAAAACAGCCTTTGCTTATGTTTATAAGTACTACGAAGAGCGTGGCGTGCATAAGCGCCGAGCAGAGATGAAACGTATTGCAGAAGGGTGTACAGGAGTAAAACGTACTACAGGACAGCATCCAGGGGGGATTATTGTTGTTCCCCATGATCGAGATATTTATGAATTTACAGCAGTACAGCATCCTGCCAATGATGTTACAACACCAATTATTACGACACATTTTGAATATCACTCCATAGACCATAATTTGCTTAAACTTGATATTCTAGGACATGACGATCCAACCATGATTCGTCGTCTTGAAGATTTAACAGGGGTTGATGCAAAGACAATTAAATTAGATGATAAAAATGTTATGTCTCTTTTTCATGATACTTCAGCGTTGGGTATTAAACCTGAAGATATTGGTGGCATCAAACTAGGGTCATTAGGTATTCCTGAATTTGGAACAGATTTTGTTATTCAAATGTTAATTGATGCCAAACCACAAAGTTTTTCAGATTTAGTACGTATTTCAGGACTTTCTCATGGGACAGATGTATGGCTAGGCAATGCTCAAACTTTAATTGAAGAAGGACGAGGAACAATTTCCACAGTTATTTGTACGCGTGATGATATTATGACTTATTTAATTAATCAAGGCATGGATAAGGGGCTTTCCTTTACCATTATGGAAAGTGTACGTAAAGGAAAAGGATTAAAGCCTGAGTGGGAAGAAGCAATGTTAGAAAATGGAGTACCTGATTGGTATATTTGGTCCTGTAAAAAGATTAAATATATGTTCCCTAAGGCTCATGCTGCTGCTTATGTTATGATGGCATGGCGCATTGCTTGGTATAAGATTTTTTATCCAATTGCTTATTATACAGCTTTCTTTAGTATTCGTGCTTCTGCCTTTTCCTATGAGACCATGTGTTTAGGTAAAGAGCGTTTAGAGTATCATATGAAAGAACTGATGCTTAAAGGAAAAGAAAATCAATCTGCTAAAGAACAAGATACTTTGAAAGATATGCGTATTGTTCAGGAAATGTATGCAAGAGGCATTGAATTTTTACCCATTGATTTAACTTTGGCAGACGATAAGCGCTTTCAAATTATTGATGGTAAGATTATGCCTTCCTTAAGTTCGATAGATGGATTAGGTGAAAAGGCAGCAGAGGCAGTAGTAGCAGCAGTAAAAGATGGACCATTTTTATCAAAAGAAGATTTCAGAAATCGTGCAAAGGTAAGCAAAACAGTGACAGATAAGATGTCAGAGTTAGGTATATTAGGGGATCTGACAGAATCTAATCAATTAGATTTATTAAGTGCTATGTCATTTTAAAGTAAGGTAAAGTTATAATATGGAGAGAGTAAAAAGTGAAAAGAAACGAAATTTTAAAAAGGATATTGGTGTGGCTCATTGGAATAACTGTTCTTCAAATAGGTGTAGCGCTATTTTTGAGCTTAAGATTAGGTTCAGATGCCTTTACCGTGTTTACTCAAGGTATTGCAAGTAAGTTAGCTATTTCACCAGGAACAGCTAATAGATTATTAACATTTGTATTTTTGGGGATTATATTCATATTAGATAGAAAACAGATCCGAATAGGTACCTTTCTAGCTATAGTAAGTACAGGAATAATATTAGATGGCATTCTAAAGCTTATTGAACCTTTTAACATAGAGAATTATCATGTTATAGCTAGAATGGTAATCCTTATTGCAGCTTGTATTATTATATGTATTGGTTTCCCTATTTTAAAAAGTTCAGAATTAGGGGTAGCCCCTAATGATTTAATTTATTTAGGCATAATGAAAAAGTTAAAAAAATCTTACACTTCAATTCGTATGAGTATAGATGGTCTTTATCTTATTTTTGGGGGCATATTAGGAGGTGTTATAGGAATAGGTACAATTGTTTGTTTAGGGTTATTAGGCCCTTTAATGGACATGTTCTTTCCAAAGATAGAATCTCTTGTAAGTGCTTTTATTGATACTTCACAAGAAAGTAATGAAAAGGTACCCAATAATCATATATAAATAATAAAATACACAAGTTATAAAGTTGGAGGAAGTAATGAAAGAACAACAGACAAAAGGTGAAATAGAAAGATTGAATTTTGCAGAAAAAGACTATGATTTGGATGGACTGATAAGATTAGCAGATTGTGAAGAAGCAGCACTCGTTTTTACCTTTGAAGATGAAGAGGAAGAAAAGCATTATATGAATCGCTATGAATGTTTAGAACTTCATATGCCAATTGAACAAAAAATTAGGGTTATTCATCGTTATTTAGAGATAGATGAAGCGCATGGTCTATTTATTTCTTTTGCTGTAATGTATGAAGGAAGACTAAAAGTTTTCAATGGAAGAAGAGAAAAAGTAAGAGAAGTAAATATGGGTGAACTAGAATTAGGGAATCATATGATTTATGGTATACTTATTAGGTATCAAGAAGGGCAGTATTTATTTGATGAGGTCGTTTATTTCGATGGAGAAAATAAAAGTCATTCTTGGGCAGAGCATATAATAGATGCTGGAGAATTAACTTTTTTACTAAAAAGTTTGATTATGGATTTTGCAGATTAGAAAAGAGTCAATCTTTAATTAAAACTTGATTAAAGATTGACTCTTTTTGTTGTAATAAATTGAATTTAATAATAATATAGAATTATCTTCCTGGTAAGTAGGTGAAATAGGATAATGACTAAAAGAGGAGTTTATAGAAATAAGATAATACCATTAGTGATAGTGAATTTAGTGATCATGTGTATTGTTGGCAGTCTATGTATGGGTTACATTGTAAAAACTACTTTGAGTTTTTTTAAACAAGAATGTAGTAGTTATAATGGAACAGTAGATAAAATAGCAGATATTGTTTCAAAAGAGATACAAAGCCAACAAAGTAAATTAGAAAGTTATGCAAGTCTAATGGGTAGCTATAAAAAGTTAGATAAGCAAGAAATACTTTTGTTTCTAAATAACACATATGAACAACATACTTTTAAATATCTAGGAGTAGCTAATGCAGAGGGAAAAGGATACTGGATATCAGGTAATAGTCTATTTTTAGAAAAAAAATGGTTAAATACTTTTTTTATAGTAAAAGGACAAGAAATGCCGGAGATTTATGAAGGGCACATAGGAGAAGAGGATCTCATTTATGGTGTGCCTATTTACATCGGGGAACAGTATAAGGGAGTGATGCTTGGTGTTATAGATCAAAATAAGATAGTTCAATTGCTTTATAAAAGTACATTAGGTGAAAATATTGCATTGTACTTATTAGATATAGAGAAAAATGTGTTAGGATGCTCACAGAAGGCAATCCAAGAGCTAAAGTATAATGAAATAAAAAAGAATACACTTTTTAAGGAACCAAATCAAGAAATGTATATTGAAGTGTATAATGGGGAAAAAGAGCTATATAGCCTACAAGATACTAAAGTATCTCATTTAAAACGTTTTTTTATGGAATGGATAAGTGTTTTTGAAAAAAGTACTTCAGTATGGTATGAGAAATCAGTTTCTTTAAATGGGATAAAAGACTATAGTATTTTAATTAGTAAGAGTGTAGTACTATCGGATGAAATGAAAGCATTTATAAAAGAGAATTTAAATATTATAGGTGTACTTAGTCTAGCATTTGTATTCCTTCTAGTACTTCTTAATATATCCCAAAATGTTTGTAATCTTAGGCTTATAAAAGTGGCCTATGGAGATCCTATTACTGGACAAAAAAATTGGTATAAATTTAAAGAGGATGCTAAAAAGATTCTAAGTAGACGGAGACAAAGAAAATATGCCGTTGTATGTTTAGATATAGATAAATTCAGGTTATTAATGGATATATATGGTCATGTTCAAACTGAAAACTTATTAGTTGTTGTAGCTATGTATTTAAAGAAAGCTTTATTAAAGAAAGAATTATTTGCAAGACATATAGAGGATCAATTTGTTCTTTTAATAACCTATGAAGATAAGGACTTATTAAGAGATAGACTTATTAAGTTAGATAAAGCTTTACAGAGCAAAATAATATTGAAAAATGTACATTTTTCTTATGGTATTTACCTCATTGATAACTACAAATATTCTCTTAATCGTATGGTAACATATGCTTCATTAGCTAAAGATAGTGTAAAAGAACAGCGTGACTACCGTATAGCTTTTTTTGATGAGGGTATAAGAGATAGATTACATAAAGAAAGTCAGATAGAAAGAGATATGGAAGACGCTCTTATTAATAAAGAATTTAGTGTGTATTTACAACCTAAATATCGTGCAGATGGTACTGAGATAGAGGGAGCGGAAGCATTGGCGAGATGGATTAGCCCTACAAAAGGCTTTATATCTCCTGGAGAATTTATCCCTATTTTTGAAAAAAATACTTTTATTAATAAATTAGATGAGTATATGTTAGAGGCAGTCTGTAAGTTACAACGTGAATGGTTAAATAAAGGAGAAAAACTTATTACTATTTCAGTTAACATTTCACGTAAGCATTTAAATGACCCTTTTTTAGTAGAAAGTATATGTGCAATAGTAGATCGATATAGTTTACCTAGAGCATGTATTGAATTAGAATTGACTGAAAGTGCATTTTTTGAAGATAAAAAGACTTTAGTGGAAACAGTAAATAGATTGAGGGAATTAGGATTTAAAGTATCTATGGATGATTTTGGTTCTGGCTATTCCTCCTTAAATTCTTTAAAGGATTTAGTTTTTGATACGGTTAAGTTAGATGGAGTATTCTTTAATGATGCTCATAATCCTGAAAGAAGTCGTATTGTAATTGAAGATACAATTGCCTTAGCAAAACATTTGGGTATTAAAATAGTTGCTGAAGGAATAGAGGAACAAGAACAAGCGCTATTTTTGAACGAAATAGGATGTGACTTGATTCAAGGTTATTATTTTGCAAAACCAATGCCAGTTCAAGAATTTATGAAATTAATGGGATATAAGGTGGAATGATATGATTATTTACATGAAGGCATAGAGAAGTAAACAAGCTATTATAAGCATAATAAGTAGGAACATATTTCATAGCAAAGGAGAAAGAAAAATGAGAGAAGAAAATAATGAGTCAATCTATGTGTCACCTTATGCTAAAAGTACCAATAAAAAAGTAGAGGTGGAATCAGTAGATCCTGTCTATATGGCAGTAAAGACAAACTATACAGCTGAAGATTTCTTATCAGAAGCTTATATTTCAAAAGAGAAATATGTGCAAATGATTAAACGACTAGACCGTAAAAAAAATATTATTTTGCAAGGAGCTCCAGGGGTTGGTAAGACCTTTCTGGCTAAAAGACTTGCTTATTCTTTAATTGGTAAAAAAGATGATGACCGTGTGGCGATGATTCAGTTTCATCAAAATTATGCCTATGAGGATTTTGTTATGGGCTTTAGACCTAATGAAACAGGAGGTTTTAATTTAGAAAAAGGGTTATTTTACACCTTTTGTCAAACTGCTAAGGATGATCCTGATAATCCCTATTTTTTTATTATTGATGAAATTAACCGTGGCAACTTAAGTAAAATCTTTGGAGAACTTTTATTACTGATAGAGGCAGATAAAAGAGATAAGAAGTTTGCGATAGAGACCACTTACTCAAAAGAACGTTTTTATATTCCTAGTAATCTTTATATTATAGGTCTTATGAATACAGCAGATAGAAGTTTAGCTGTGATGGATTATGCACTACGTAGACGCTTTAGTTTTATTGAGATTGATCCAGCTTTTGGAGGGAATTTTAATCGTTATATGGAGGGATTTGCTCATACAAAGCTCTCAAGTATTGTTAGTGTCATTATGCAAATTAATGATGCCATTACTCAAGATGAATCATTGGGAAGAGGATTTCGAATAGGACATAGTTATTTTGCTGATTTAGAAGATGGTAGTGATGAAGAGCTTTATGAAATTATAGAATGTGAAATAGTTCCTTTATTAGAAGAATATTGGGGAGAAAATTATGAGAAGTTTTCTACATATGTAAAGATGTTAAGAGGGGTATTACAAAATGTATAAAAATGAAGAGGAGCTATATATATCTCCGATTAATTTATATCATATGATGTGTTATAGCTTTCGCGATTTAAAAAGCATAACACCTGAAGAATTAGGGGAAAAAGCCTTTTCAAAAATAGAGATCATGTTATCTACGATATTAATGCATGGGATTACAAGGCAATTTAGAAGAGGACTTTATAAAGAATATGTTGAAAAAGAAGGATTATTACCTGTACTTAGAGGAAAGATTGATATTCAAGAAACCATTCGGCTAAAAACACAAGTGAGTAGGCAAATTTATTGTCATTATGAAGAGTTTAGTGAAGATAATATTTATAATCAAGTTTTAAAGGCTCTATGTCTACTTATCTTGCAAAGAGGGCGTATAGATATTTTAGAACGTAAGCAGTTTAAGAGACTTCTGATCTCTTTTCATAAAGTAAAGGACATTTCTTTAGATTGTGTTTCATGGGGAAAATTAAGTTATGAAAAAAATAAATTTCATTATAAAATGTTGCTTCAAATGGGGTATATAATTTTCAAAGGAATTCATACGGATCCAGTACAAGGGGTGAGATATTTAGATGAAGGGATTTTTGAGCGATTTTATAAAAACTTTATTGGGTGTTTTTTTGCATTGGAATGCGATAATATTAGAGTAAGTTATGAGAAGATAGCAGATCATGAAGAAGTAGCAAGTGATATTATATTACATCGAGAAGAAGGGTTATTGATACATACTTATCTTAATCCAGACTCAAACAATCAGTTAGATGTATCACATCAAAAAACAGTAATAGTCAAGGAGATAAAAAAGATGCTCCTCACATTACAAGGGAATAATAATATGTTACGGGGAATCGTGAAGGGAGTATTACTTTATCCATCCTTTGAAACTAATCCAATACAAGTATATCAATTTGAAAAGTATAGCATTTATGTGAAAGCTATTGATTTAAGACAATCAATAACATATATTAAAAATGAGTTAAAAGAAATAAGTCAATTAGTCTAAAAGAGACAGATTATTTATAGAAATAAATTTGTGAATTTTATTACACAATTTTATTCATTTTATAAGTCAAAGTAGGGTATATAGAGCAATAAAAAAATGAAGATAATAGGTAATTTCTAGAGAAATAGTACATACTAGAAATAAAGGTTAAGGAGGAAAACTATGACGGGTAGGCTAAAACTCCATCTCAAGAGGATTACTATAGTGGTACTATTAGTTTTAAGTGTAAGTGCCTTTTACCGTGGGTTAATTGTTAAAAAATATATAATTAAAACGACTAAGATTAATGAAGGAACATCTATCCGTTTAGTTGCATTAGCAGATTTACACAATCATATTTATGGAAATAATCAGCAAGATTTAATTAATAAAATCATCGAGCTAAGACCTGATATAATTGTAATGGTGGGAGATATGATTGATGATGAAGTACCTATCACCGGCGTGGACTTACTTTTAAAAGGACTTCAGAAAGTGGCTCCTATGTATTATGTAACAGGGAATCACGAGTATTGGTCTGGTTATATACAGGATATTAAACGATATATGGAAAGTTATCATGTAACCGTTTTGGAAAAAGAGTATAATAGGCTTGAAGTAAAGGGGAGTCAGCTTATTTTAGCAGGAATAGATGATATAGCAGGATTTGATAATGAAAAAATGTGGGCACTAGAAGCAAAAGATTCATTTGACTCGTTGTGGAAAGAGACAGACTATAAAGTTCTTCTATCACATAGACCAGAGCAAGTGGCTCTTTATAAAGAACTTCCTTTTGATTTAATCATTTCAGGGCATACGCATGGGGGAATTATTCGTATCCCTTATTTATGCAATGGTTTTGTGGCTGCAGATCAAAAACTTTTTCCTAAGTATGTAGGGGGATTATATAGAGAAGAAGGGTTTAATTTAGTTGTAAGCAGAGGTTTATCAGCGGAAGTTTTTCCTCCTCGTTTATTTAATCCACCAGAAGTTACAGTCATTGATTTAATAGGTAGAGAATAGGGTATTCTGAAGTATTTGACTTTTTTTGTAATATGACATATGATAGGCTAATAATAGGGAATTAGGGGGGATTTAGATGGAAGATGAAAGAGAAGGTGGTAAAAGTAAATGGGGAAATAATTACCTCATTAAAGTATTAAAATCTTTAGGTATTATGCATCTTATTGTATTTGTAATGATGATTTTATGTGATGTCATTGTCTTATTACCAGCGCATATTAAATGGTCTATTGATATGACAAGTAAACTCATTAATATTTTAAGTAATGGTAATGAAGATTATAAGGCATTTTTCTGGGCATTTTTAATAGCAACCTTAATTACTTTAGTTGTAATTTGGATAATAAGTAAGGTTTTAGAATATAGGAGAATAAAAAAAGAACGAGCGGGGTATTCATTAACCCAAGAACAATAGTCTTTGGGGTTCTTATGACCTTATGGAGAGAAGATTTTATTGATACGTCTTACAGTAAATCTCTTTCTATTATGGATTTTAATAAGTTTTGGGATGTTATCAACTCCTATGCGAAGAATAAGCTCTTTTTGTACATAACTTACGGGTCTAATTGTACTTATACTAATGATAGTCCCTTTTTCTTTGAAAATGAGTTCTCTGAGTTTAGCCTAGAATATATCGTTTAGAAATAATCCCTATAAATTGATTAGCATCCATTGAGGGTAAGAAAAGAAGGGTTTGTTAACATAATTATAACCTCTTGGACTTATTATACTATTAATTTTATCTAAAGAACAATAAAAAATAGGATAAATAATATATAATTAATAAAGAGTATAAAATTTGATGATAGTATATTGAAAAATTAATTTAATTTGATATATTAATATAAAAAAGATATAAACTGAGGGGAAATGATGAGTAGAATATTAAGTGTTGATAAAACAGAAATTGGTATGATTATTGATAAACCTATTTATAGGAATAATGGTGTTTTATTAATTCCAAGTGATACAGTGATAACAACAAGGGTAAAGCAACTTTTGACAGAATATTATATTGAATATGTAGAAGTGCAAGAAAATCAAGTACCACTAATGGATACTTCTAAAAGTGTAATTAAAGAGACAAAGGCATTTAAAACTTTTAACAAAGAAATCCTATCAGCAACAGAACATTTAAAAGATAGTTTATCCAGTTTAGTTAGTGAAGATAATGGTATTAATGTGCAAAAATTAGGAGAACAGGTATTTAGTTTATTTAATACGGCAGAAACAACCATACAATTACTAGATATGATGTATTGTATGAGGGACTATGATGATTTAACCTATACACATAGTGTCAATGTTGCATTAATGTGCCAAATAATGGGGGAATGGTTAAAATTAAGTTCAGAAGATAAAAAGGTTTTAGTTTTATGTGGATTACTTCATGATGTAGGGAAAATGGATATTCCTCAGTCTATTATGACGAAACAAGGCAAATTGACTGAAGATGAAATGAATATTATTAAAGAACATCCAGTTAAAAGTTATAACATATTGGAGAATCAAGACTTAGATGATCGTATTAAAGAGACTGCATATATGCACCATGAAAAATGTGATGGGTCTGGCTATCCAAAGGGACTTAAGGGAAATGAAATTAGCGAATTTGCAAAAATTGTAACTATTATAGATGTTTATGATGCGATGACAGCAGATCGCGTTTATAGGAAAGGCTTATGTCCTTTTAAAGTAGTAGAAACACTTATTGCAGAAGGGTATGACAAGTATGACCCCAAATACCTTCTTCTGTTTTTAGAACGTATTACTGAAACGTATATTAATAAATATGTTCACTTAAGCAATGGACTAACGGGGAAAATTGTTTTGATTAATAAAAATGATATAGCTCACCCGGTAATTCAAATTGGTGAGAAATACATAGATTTATCAAAAAATAAAAATATTAGTATTGAAGTCGTACTATAGTATGGAAACACATCTCTAATGTTATGAAATGACATAGAGATGTGTTTTGTAAAGAATATTTAAAAGATAATTTGACTAAGAATAGTTAAAATTATTGAGTTATTTCTTGAGAAGTAGTGAATTAAAATGATATCGAGGGGGTGTAGCTCATCTGGGAGAGCGCTTGAATGGCATTCAAGAGGTAAGGGGTTCAAGTCCCCTCATCTCCATTAATGGAGTAACCATTGACTCTATTTAGATGGTTATCTTTTAGAGAAAATTGTTTTATAACTTAGTAATTGGTTTCTTAATTGGTATGACAGATGGATTTGCTATTCACGTAGCAAAGGATTTTGGAGTAAAAGATTTTATAGCAGTTCGAAAAAGTATAGCAAGTATGTTGAGTCTTGGTATTATAATTGCTGTGTGTTTAACAATTATAAGTGTAGGATATTTAGAAACTATTCTTAAGCTACTAAATATGAAAGAAGAATTTATGGTTCAGGGGATAATTTACATAAGAGTTATTTTATCTTCTTATTATTAAATTAGTTAATAATCCATTGTTTAAATCATATAAAAAGAGTAGTATATGATAATGGAAAAGAAGCATATTTTATGAAGTTTTATATAGGATAATTAAGTGAGATTACATGTAATGAGGTGTAATCTCTTTTTATATGAATAAAAAGAAGTGAATTTTATTGATAAATTGTAATAAAATAAAAAAATATAGTATAATAAAATAAAAATATTATTAGGAGGGAAAGTCGTGGCAGCATCAATGCTACAAGAAAATAAGATGATAACCTCTACGTTAGGTATTTCTTATCAGATATTAAGACTCTTAGGAAGTGGAGGACAAGGAGAAGTTTATGAGGTGGCAGCAGGAAATAAGCATTATGCACTTAAGTGGTATTATCCTCATATGGCAACTCATGAGCAAGAGGTAATACTCAAATATCTTGTACAGAATGGAAGACCAGATGAACGTTTCTTATGGCCTATAGATTTTATTAGAGTAGAAGAGAGCTGTGGTTATATTATGGCACTTAGACCTAGTGGTTATAAGAGTATTGTAGACTTGATGAAGCGTAAGGCAGAACCTACGTTTAAAGCCCTATGTAAGGCAGGGTATGAGCTTGCAGATTGTTTCCAGAAGCTTCATTCTATGGGATATAGCTATTGTGATATTTCTTTTGGTAATACTTTCATGAGGCCAGATACAGGTGAAATATTAATATGTGATAATGATAATGTTGTCATTAATGGTACAGCAAGAGCTAGTGTACAAGGAACTTTGGGTTTTATGGCCCCGGAGATTGTTAGAGGAGAAAAAGGGCCAACTACGGAAACAGATTTATTTTCTTTAGCTGTTTTATTATTTTATATGTTTATGTTGCATCATCCTTTAGAAGGAGCTACAGAAGCTAGTATTAAGTGTTTTGATTTTAAGGCAAAACAGCAACTTTATGGTCAGAAGCCAGTTTTTATTTGGGATCCTATGGATTGTTCTAATAGGCCAATAGCTGGATATCAAGAGAATGCGATTATCTATTGGCATTTATATCCTCAATATATCAAAGAACTTTTCATAAATGCTTTTACAGAAGGAATGCATTATCCTAATAAACGTATAGTAGAAAATCAATGGAAAAGAGCTTTTATAAGATTAGAAGATAGTATTGTTTATTGTAATCATTGTGGTGCTGAGAACTTTTATGAAGATCAAAGTCATATAGGAGCAAGTACAATTTGTTGGTGTTGTAATCAAGTAGTTGGGGCTAGTGTAGTACTTATCTTAGGAGAAAGACTCATTGTATTAAATAAAGATACGGTAATATATGAACATCATTTTCATCAAGATTTTGATTTTACACCTATTGCTGCTGTATCAAGACATCCTCTGGAACACCATAAATGGGGAATACAAAATAGAGGAAGTAAGAGTTGGCATGTTAAAACTTTAGATGGAGCTATGAGAGTAGTAGATCCAGGTAAAAGTGTGACGTTATTAGCAGGAACGGTTATTGATTTTGGAATAGGGAATATACTAGGAATAATTAAATAATAAAAATAAAAAGAGAGTGAGAGGAGGATTTAGTAAAGTATAACTTTACTAAAAAAGAAGATGATAGAAGGATTAAAAAGACCAGGTGGAGAAATGGCAGCTAGGCCGTTACATTTTATATGGTTAGTAGATTGTTCAGGTTCGATGATAGGTGAAAAAATACAATCTCTTAATTATGCAATTAAGCAAGCTATTCCTGATATGCAGGCAGCAGCTGAGGAAAACCCAAATGCACAGCTTTATGTGCGAGCTATTACCTTTTCAGAAGGAGCAAATTGGCATATTGCATCCCCTACTCCTGTGCAGGATTTTGAATGGTTAGATGTAGAAGCGGGTGGATTAACAGATTTAGGAAAGGCGCTAGAATTAGTGGCTACTCAGTTAGAAATGCCACCTATGCCGGAACGTGCTTTGCCTCCTGTACTGGTGTTGCTTTCAGATGGACAACCTACAGATATGTATGAGAAGGCACTTAACCAACTTTTAAGTTTACCCTGGGGAAAAAAGGCTGTAAAATTAGCTATTGCTATAGGTAGTGATGCGGATAAAGAAGTATTAGCACGGTTTATAGATCATCCAGAAATACCAGTTTTAGAAGCTAACAATCCAGCAGCACTTGTGAAATATATAAAATGGGCTTCTACAGTGACTAAGCAAGTATCTATGCCTCATAGTCAAGTGACTAAGGAAGAAGGCGTAGGTAGTGTACCTATAGATTTAGGAACACTACCTATTATTCAGGCAGACACTGAACTTGATGTGTGGTAAATGTTATGGAGTGGAAAATAATCAAAGCATGTGAGACAGGAGTATCCCATATAATGAGACAACTACCTTGTCAAGATGCCATTAAAACTAATTTTTTTTCCCAAGAAAGCTTTATCTGTGCCATAGCTGATGGACATGGAAGTACAACTTGCCCTTATAGTGATGAAGGAGCTCAGATTGCAGTTACTATTAGTTTATCTATTATAGAAACACTTATATGGCAGAATGAAGAAACTTCTTTATATGAGCTTTTACAAAGTATTAAAGAAATACAGTTGCCTAAATGGGTCGAGAAGGAATGGAAAGAGCAAGTTGCATTTCATCATCGACAAAAAGGTAGAGGGGACTATCTCAAAGCAGAACATATGTGGAAGCTTTATGGTAGCACCCTTATTATTTTATGGGTGATGCCAGACTTTATTTTTGCAATGCAGATAGGAGATGGTGATATATTACAAGTAGACGAAATGGGTGAAACTAAACATTTTATAGCGAGTGATAAGCAATATGGGGTAGAAACTTATTCATTATGCCAAAATGCATGTTGGCGCTATTTTAAACATCGATTAGTTCCTATTAAAAAGGGAAAGTCACCCTGTTTATTTTTAATAAGTACAGATGGTTATGCAAATAGTTTTACATGTGAAGCAGACTTTTTAAAGGTTGGAGAAGATTATTTGAATCTCATTAAGACATATGATCAGGATATTTTGACACATCAATTGCCTATTTGGCTCAAAGAAGCTTCAAGAGAAGGTAGTGGTGATGATATTACCTTGGCTGTTATTTATCAAAGTAATATAAGGAGGTAAATTAATGCAAAAGGAAATTATTAAAAAACTTATTTTTCTTAAAGAGACATATGGTGAAGAACTTTTCGATCAACCTAAAAGGTTATTAGCTTTTATTAAAGATTATTTTCCTTTTGCTAAGATTGAACATTATCTCCTTGAAAAGAGTATGAGTTTTGGGGTATATAAAAGGTTAAGTAATGGTTATCCAACACGATATTTATTGGAAAGGCAGGAATGTATTCGTTTATTGCATGAGGAAGGATTCATGGATCGATCTTTAGCAGAAGCAGCGGTAGCTCTATGGATGGATTTCATTAAGAGAGAAAATAATGAAGACAATGTTTTTAGTGATGATAAGCTATTAGGTGAAAAATTAAATCAGGTAGTTAAAAAGTGCCAATTTGAACAACAAGTATATCTACCAGAAAGTATTAATATCATCTTACATAAAGCAAATAGCTATTATAGTGGAGAAGGTGTTACGAGAAATGTAAAGGAAGCTATTAAATGGTATGAAAAGGCTGCTAATATAGGACATGTAGACTCAATGATTACTTTGGGGAATTTTTATTATATGGGGCAAGATATCTTAAGAGACTATAAAAAAGCTTTTAAATGGTACACCAAGGCTGTTAACTTAGGAAGTGCAACGGCAATGAATTATATAGGTAATATGTACTATGAAGGAAAAGGTGTTAATAAGAATTTGGAAAAGGCAATGTTATTCTATGAAAGAGCGGCTTGTAAGGGACATTATACAGCAATGTTTAATATGGGCTATATTTATTATGAGCAGCATATGAAAGGTTGGGATTTGCCTTTTGAAAAGTACTTAGAAGCAGCTAAAACAGGAGATTTAGAGGCAATGGGGCATGTAGCTTATAGTTATCATACAGGAAGCGGAATTACCCAAAATTATGAAGAAGCCTTTCATTGGTATCAAGTAGCTGCTAATGAGGGGCAAGCCTCAGCAATGATTTGGCTCGCCTATTTATATTTGAATGGACAAGGTACCCAAAAGGATTATCATCAAGCAGCTTATTGGTGTAAAAAAGTGATAAATATATATGAATAATATATATAATATTGATTTTTATAAGATATATAGGTATACTTACTTTAATAATTTAATACTTTACCATAATAAAGTGAGGAGAAACAATGAAAAACTATGCACTACATATACCAGAAGGTGTAAAAGATTATACAGGAGAAGAAGCTACTTTAAAAGGGAACATTCAAGACCAAGTAAAAAAGGTCTTTGAGGGATATAGTTATCACTGGGTAGAAACACCTACTTTTGAATATTTAGATGTTTTCACAACAGAGAAAGAAGGATTTCAATCGCCAAGTCTATATAAATTTGTTAATAGACAAGGTGAAATGTTAGCACTCCGTAGTGATATGACAAGGGCCATTGCAAGAGTGATTGGCATGCAGAAAGTAGATGCCATTATGCCAAAACGTTATGCGTATATGACTAATAGTTTTAGATACCCGGAACGTTATCAAGGAAAGCTTCATGAATTTACACAAGCAGGCGTAGAACTAATTGGGAACAATAGTATAGAGGCAGATGCAGAGGTAATCAAACTAGCTATTACTGCGTTGAGGAAGGTTGGTGTTACAGACTTTACCGTACATATTGGAAGTAGTCAGTTCTTAAAATATACATTAAATGATTTAGGACTAGGGGAAGAAGCTGTAGAGAAGGTTTATGAGGCAATTGATCAAAAGAATGCAGTACTATTAAAAGAAGTTTTACAAGAAGCTATCCAAGATCAAGAGACTTTAAGTTTGTTATTAGAACTAATTGAGTGTGCAGGACATATTGATTTATTACGTAGTGTAAAAAAGAAGATTAGTAGTCCAAAGGCTGCAAAGGCATTGGAAGATTTAGAAGCCCTTTACGAACTTTTGGAGGATTATAATGTAAGTGAATCTATTTTGTTTAACTTTAGTTTATTGTCCTATGGAAATTATTATACAGGTATGATGTTTCAAGTATTTACACCTCTTATAGGAACAGCCATTGTAGAAGGTGGACGTTACGATAAGCTTTTAGAAGCATTTGGTAAGGATTTGCCAGCTGTCGGTTTTGGGATGCATATTAATGCCATTTTACAGCGCCTTATTAAGCAAAAACCACTCGTATCACTTTATCATAACAGCACATTAGTAGTAGCCAATAAAAATACGCGTAAAATTTGTAATGAAGTGAGTGATCATCATCGTGCAAGTGGTATGGTTATTGAAACTAGTTTTACAGATAATATTGAAGAGGCTAAAGCTTATGCCAAAAAAGTAGGCATGGGTGGCATCTTGTATTATAAAGACTATAACAAAGTAGAAGTATATAATTTATTAGAGGGCACAGTACAAGAAGTGACAATTAACGAACTTTATAATGGTGAAGATGAGGGGAGATAAAAAGATGAGTCAAATTACTTTTGCTTTAGCTAAAGGCAGGTTAGCAGAAAAAGCCATGAGAGTACTCAAAGAGTTAGATATTACTTGTAAGGAGATGGAAGAGGAGAGCCGTAAGCTTTTATTTACAAGTGATGATGGTAAATATCATTTCTTTTTATCCAAGGCTTCAGATGTACCTACTTATGTGGATTATGGTGTTGCCGATATTGGTATCGTAGGAAAAGATACTATTTTAGAAGAAAATAGAGCAGTTTATGAGGTCATTGATTTAGGATTTGGTGCATGTAAAATGGCAGTGGCAGGAAAACCAGAGAAAAAGGAACTTTTGGAAAGTGGTGGACTTATTCGTATTGCTACCAAGTATCCAGCTATTGCAAAGAAATATTTTGAAAAGACCAATCGACCAGTGGAGATTATTAAGCTTCATGGATCTGTGGAACTAGGTCCAATTGTAGGGCTATCAGATGTTATTGTAGATATTGTAGAAAGTGGAAAAACTTTAGCAGAAAATGGGTTAGTAGTCTTAGAAGACATTGAACCTTTATCTGCTCGGTGTATTGTAAATACTGCGAGTCTAAAGGTGAAACATAGTGAAATGAGAAGTCTTTTAAATAATATTGAAATGAAAATGGGGGAGCGTAAATGATTAAAATTATTGAGAGTGTAGAAGCCAAACAAGCTTTTTTAAATCAATTAGAAGTAAGAGGCAATATGGATACAGGAGAATATGCCTTAGCAGCTAAGAAAATTGTTGATCGTGTTCGCCATGAAAAGGATGCAGCACTTTTTGAATATACGGGAATGTGGGATTGTGCCATGATTCATGGGAAAAATGTGAAAGTAAGTGTGGAAGAGATGAAAGTGGCGTATGAGAACCTAGAGCCGGACCTCCAAGATGCTATTACTCTTTCAGCAGCTCGTATTGAAAACTTTCATCAAAAACAAAAACAAAACACCTGGATTGACGTAAAGGAAAATGGTGAAATCTTAGGACAGCGTGTTACACCTTTAGAAAAAGTAGGGGTTTATGTTCCAGGAGGAAAGGCTGCTTATCCTTCATCTGTATTAATGAATGTAATACCAGCTAAGGTTGCAGGAGTGGAGCGAATTGTAATGGTTACACCTGCTTCTAAGACAGGGGAATTGCCACAAGAAGTATTAGCAGCAGCTTATATTGCAGGGGTGACAGAAGCTTATAAAATAGGAGGAGCTCAAGCAATAGCTGCTTTAGCTTTTGGAACAGAGACTATTCCTAAAGTGGATAAGATTGTAGGACCAGGTAACATCTACGTGACCTTAGCAAAAAGAGAAGTTTTTGGGTATGTTAATATTGACTCTATTGCTGGACCAAGTGAAATACTGATAGTGGCTGATGAAAGTGCTAACCCTACTTTTGTGGCAGCAGATCTTTTATCACAAGCAGAGCATGATGAACTTGCCTCAGCAGTACTCATTACAACAAGTAAAGAGCTTGCGTGTGCTGTTAATAAGGAAGTTACTCGCTTTTATGAAACTATGCCACGTAAAGAAATTTTAAGTGCTTCTTTAAAGAATTACTGTGCTATTTTTATTGAAGACAGTATAGAGAGTGCATGTGAGTTAGCTAACACTATTGCACCAGAACATTTAGAACTAGCAGTAAGTGCTCCTTTTGAGGTGTTGACACGTATTAAAAATGCAGGGGCAATTTTCCTAGGGCACTATACACCAGAACCAGTAGGGGATTATATGGCAGGACCAAATCATGTGTTACCAACTAATGGAACTGCAAGGTTCTTCTCACCCTTGGGCGTAGATGATTTTATTAAGAAGAGTAGTATTTTATCTTTTACAAGAGAAGCATTAATGCCAATAGGTAAACCTATCGTACGTTTTGCAGAAAGTGAAAGATTATTTGCTCATGCCTTATCGGTGCAGGTGAGGCTAGATGAGGAGGGTAAACGATGATTCCTTATTTAAGAGAACGTTTTGCAAGCCTAACGCCTTACCATTCTCCATATCTTACTGAAGGTGTGCTCCTCAATTCCAATGAAAGTCCTTATAGTGTACCAAAAGAACTTATTGCATATATGAAGGAGCGAGTAGAGGATTTACTTGTTAATCGTTATCCAGATACAGATAGCCTAGAACTCGCTCATGCAATTGCTAGAACCTATCAACTTAAAGTAGAAAATATAGTGTGTGGAGTAGGCTCTGATGAACTTATTGACTGCATTTTGGGAAGTACATTAGAAGAATTTGATAAGGTACTGATACCCTATCCCTCTTTTAGTATGTATGGTCAGTTTACACAACTTAATAGTGGGACACTCATTAAAGTCCCACTTCACAAAGATTTTACATATGATATTGAGGCAATAAAAGAAGCTGTTTGCAAAGAACAACCGAAAGTGATTTTCTTGTGCAATCCTAATAACCCTACGGGGTGCAGTTTTACTAAAGAAGAAATAAAAAGTATCTTGGAAGTAGCAGAGGGACTTGTAGTAGTAGATGAAGCCTATGCTGAGTTTTGTGAAAAGGAAATTTCCATGATTCCTTATGTAAATGAATATAGCAACTTAATTGTTTTAAAGACATTTTCTAAAGCATATGCTTTAGCAGGTGTAAGAGTGGGATATGGTATTGCTTGTGAGCAAATTATTAATCTTATTAATACAGTAAGACCACCTTATAATGTGAATATTTTCTCTCAAGCCATAGGTACTTGGGCAATTGAGCATCGAGATCTTTTTATAGAAAATGCTAAGCGTATTGTGGATAATAGAAAAATGTTAGAAAAAGGATTAAAGAAACTGGGGTTAATGCCCTATCCGTCAGACGCTAATTTTGTATGGCTTACCCTGCCAGAGGGAATCTATGAAGCTTTAGAAGAAAAAAAGATTTATATTCGTAAAATAAAAGTAGATGATAGGGTATATTATCGCATTAATGCAGGAACACCAGAGGAAAATAATAAGCTTTTAGAAGTACTTGAGATATTACTAAAATAAGGATTTTTAATTTGATAAAGTTAATAAAGTATACAGAAAAGGAGGTTAGTTATGAGAAGTGCACAGATTAAAAGAAATACAGCAGAAACACAGATTACGCTCAGTTTAAATATTGATGGAGAAGGTAAAACAGAAATACAGACAGGAGTCGGATTTTTTAATCATATGCTTACCCATATAGGAAAACATTCCTTAAGTGACTTAAAAGTGGATACAATAGGGGATACGGAAATTGATTGTCATCATACAGTAGAAGATACAGGTATCGTTTTAGGTGAGGCTATTAAAGCAGCTCTTGGGAATAAAGAGGGTATTAATCGTTACGGGCATGCTATTGTACCAATGGATGAGGCCTTAGTACTTTGTGCAGTAGACCTTTCAGGAAGGCCCTATGTAGATGTAGATACTCCATTTACTATTGATCGTTTAGGGGATTTTGAAGTGGAAATGGTAGAAGAATTTTTTAGAGCAGTAGCAGTGCATGCAGGAATGAACTTGCACATCCAAGTACTTAGAGGAAAGAATAATCATCATATTATTGAAGGCATGTGTAAAGCTTTTGCAAAAGCGATGTTACAAGCAATGACCCTTAACCCACGTATTAAGGGAGTGCCCTCTACAAAAGGCATGTTGGAGGTATAAGATGACAATTGCAATTATAGACTATGGGATGGGAAATTTAAAAAGCGTAAAGAAAGCTTTTGCAGCTATAGGCTTTGAAGCAGAAATTACAGTGGATCCTGAAAGGGTATTAAAAGCAGATAAGGTAGTATTACCTGGAGTAGGAGCTTTTAGAGATGCAATTGAGGAGCTCCACAGAACTGGGCTTGCCCAGGCAACACGAGAAGTCGTACAAAGAGGAACCCCTGTTCTAGGTATTTGTCTTGGGATGCAGTTATTATTTGAAAAAAGTTATGAGTATGGTGAGCATATAGGCTTAGGTTTGTTACCAGGAAAAATAATAAAGATGACAACAGAAGATATGAAAGATGAAAAAGGCGAAAGTTTAAAAATTCCTCATATGGGATGGAATAACTTAGAACTCATAAAAAAAACACCTCTATTTACAGGATTAGAGCAAGGAAGCAGTGTTTATTTTGTGCATTCCTATTATTTAGAAACAGAAGAGGATGTAGTAAGTGCCTATACAACTTATGGTAAGCGTATTGCAGTTGCAGCGCAAAGGAATAATTTATTTGCCACACAATTTCATCCTGAAAAGAGTGGCTCTATAGGCTTAAGTATATTAAAAAACTTTGGAGGAATGAAATGAAACTTTATCCAGCAATTGACTTAAAAGATGGAAAATGTGTAAGGTTACTTCAAGGTGATTATAATGAAGTAACTGTCTATGGCAATAGCCCAGGAGAGATGGCACATAAGTGGGAAAGCTTAGGTGGGGATTATTTACACATTGTAGATTTGGATGGTGCAAAAGAAGGTAGAGGCATGAATGAAAAAGCAGTACGCGAGATTGTATCAGCAGTCAATATTCCTATCGAATTAGGTGGAGGTATTCGTACGATTGAAGACATCCAGTGTCAATTGGAGTGTGGTGTAAATCGAGTCATTCTAGGAAGTGCAGCTATTAAAAATAGAGAGCTTGTTAAAGAAGCTTTAGAAACCTTTGGTAGTGATAAAATTGTTATAGGTGTAGATGCAAAAGGTGGAAAAGTTGCTGTAGAAGGATGGTTAGAAGTTACAGATACTACAGCTTTAAGCTTTTGCAAAGAGTTAGAAAGCTTGGGTGTAAAAACTGTTATTTATACAGATATTGCTAAAGATGGCATGATGCAAGGACCTAATATTGAGGAGACAGCTAAGTTAGTGGAAGAAACAGGATTAGAGATTATTGCTTCTGGAGGGGTTTCTAGTATATCTGATTTAGATAAATTAGAAGCTATTGGTGTACATGGTGCTATTATTGGTAAAGCTCTATATATTGGTGCAATAGACTTAGAAGAAGCTGTAAATCGATTTAAATAAGGAAGAGCTAAGCGTTGACAATAAGAGTTGGTTTGCTTAGAATCATATCGTAGCAAAATGAGTATCAAACAGAAGGAGAAGATATGAGGTCATTGAAAACATTAGATGAGGTTTCAGATGGAAAAATATATGATATTGAAGATTTAGTAGAAGCAGATGCAAAAGGTTGTGAAGGGTGTAGCGCATGTTGTCATGATGTGGGAGATTTAGTCATACTTACCCCATTTGATGTACATCAAATGATGCTCTCTATGAACGTATCATTTGAATTATTGTTGAAAGAGCACATTGAGTTAGTAGAACATAAAAAAATCTTCTTACCTCATTTAAGAATGCAAGGAGCTTCTAAGCGTTGTAGTTTTTTAGATGCAAAAAACAGGTGTAAAATTCATGAGCATCGTCCTAATATCTGCAGGTTATTTCCTTTAGGAAGAGTATATGAAGGAGATGACTTTAAGTACTTTTTACAAGTGAATAGTTGTAAAAAGAAAGTTTTAGAGAAGATTAAAGTGAAAGATTGGATAGGTATTGCTGATTATAAGGAGAATAAGCAGTTTCTTTTGGTTTGGCATGATCTACTAAAAGCCCTCACTTTTAGAATGAAATTTATATATAATAAAGAGGAATGTGAATCCCTGAATCATTATTTTCTAGATACCTTCTATCGTAAGGCATTACAAGAAGGGGAGTTTTACAGGGATTTTTGGTCAAGTTTGCCAGAGGCAAAACAATATTTGGGTATAATCTAGAAGAGATGAGCAGATTATGAAGAATGAGAAATGAGCTTATTCAAAATTAAGAGTAGTATCTTTTTCATTCTTCATTTAAGTTTAACGACGAAAAGAAAGGAGGAGGAGAATGCTTAGTAAGCGTATTATACCATGTTTAGATGTAAAAGCAGGTAGAGTAGTGAAAGGTGTCAATTTTATTAATTTAATAGATGCAGGTGATCCTGTTAAGGTAGCGAAAGCTTATAGTGATGCAGGTGCAGATGAGGTTGTTTTTCTAGACATTACAGCTTCTTCTGATGAAAGGAATATTATTTTAGATGTTGTTGAACGGACAGCAGAAGAAGTATTCATTCCTTTAACAGTAGGAGGAGGTATTAGAAATATTGAAGACATTCGTAATATTTTAAATGCTGGTGCCGACAAAATATCTATGAATTCAGCAGCTATTAGGGACCCAAATCTTATTAATCAAGGTGCCGAACGTTTTGGAAATCAATGTATTGTTGTAGCCATTGATGCAAAGAGAGTTGAATGGGGAAGTGGTTTTGAAGTTTATATAAATGGTGGACGTATTCCTACAGGAATTGATGCAGTGGAATGGGCTAAAGAAGTAGAAAAGCGTGGAGCAGGAGAGATTCTTTTAACAAGTATGGATTGTGATGGTACAAAAGCGGGGTATGATTTAGCTTTGACAAAGGCGGTAAGTGAAGTAGTAGGTATTCCTGTGATTGCTTCAGGGGGGGCAGGAGAAATGTCCCATTTTCTACAAGCTTTTGAAGAAGGAAAAGCAGATGCAGCCTTAGCTGCTTCTTTGTTCCATTTCAAAGAACTTGAGATTTGTGATTTAAAACAGTATTTACATAGAAATGGAATACCTGTGAGATTGTAAGATTAAAGTAATTATGGGAGGTACATATGAATAAAGAAGAACTTTTAAAAGCAGTTAAATATGATGAAAAAGGGTTAGTTCCTGTGATTGCACAAGATTATCATTCTAAAAAAGTAAGAATGATGGCCTATATGAATGAGGAAGCCTTACTTAAAACATTAGAAACTGGTAAGGTGCATTATTTCAGTCGTAGCCGTCAAAATCTGTGGCTAAAAGGTGAGACCTCATCTCATTATCAATACTTAAAACAAATAAGCATAGATTGCGATGGAGATACACTGTTACTTCAAATCGAGCAAGCAGGAGGAATATCTTGCCATACTGGAAATTCAAGTTGCTTTTACAGAGAATTAAAAGAAGAAATTGTTGAAGCTGAGCGTCAAGAAATAGCTGTTAAGCACAATGATCCGATGTTAGGAGAACTTTATAGTACGATTGTAGACCGTAAAGTAAATCCAAAAGAAGGTTCTTATACGAATTATTTACTTGATAAAGGACTTAACAAAATCCTTAAAAAAGTAGGAGAAGAATGTACAGAGGTTATTATTGCTGCAAAAGATGATGATAATAAAGAATTAACCTTTGAAATTGCAGATTTGATGTACCACCTAACTGTTCTTATGGCACAAAAAGGTTTAACGTGGGAAGAGATAGGTATAGAGTTAGCACAGAGAAAATAGTATAAATGGGGTATGAAATCAGTGTGATTTTCATACCCTATTTTTTGTATTAGGCATCCACAATGAAAGATATATGTTATACTAAGAAGTAGTAAACATAAGTAGAAGGAGAACAGCATGAATAAGCCTAGAGTATGTATATTTTTTACTGGTGGTACCATTTCGATGACAGTAGATAAAGAAATTGGTGCAGCAATTCCAACACTATCAGGAGAACAAATTCTATCCATGGTATCAAATATAGATAAATTAGCAGATATTGAGGTTATTAATTTTAGTGAGATTCCAGGGCCGCATATGACTTTTGATAAATTATTGGAGCTTAAGAGAAATATAGTAGCAAAATTAGATGAAGAGGATATTTGTGGGGTTATTGTTACTCATGGGACAGATAGTTTAGAAGAAACGGCCTACTTCTTAGACTTAACGATTCATCACGAAAAACCTATTGTTGTAGTAGGGGCTATGCGCAATAGCTCTGAATTAGGTTATGATGGATCAAGTAATTTGGCAGCAGCTGTATGCACAGCTGTTTCAGAAAAGGCACGTCATTTGGGAGTATTAGTTGTACTCAATGATGAAGTGAATGCTGCAGCTGAGGTTACTAAGACGAACACCTTATCTCTGAATACATTCCAGTCACCTTATGGACCACTCGGGATTATTGATACCAATGATTTGATTTTATATAGAGATTTAGCTTTTAGACAGCACATCGATACAGAATGCGTGGAAAGACGTGTGGATTTAATCAAAGTAGTATTAGATATGGATGAACGATTAATACGTAGTGCAGTAGATTTAGGAGCTGTTGGAATCGTTATAGAAGCAATGGGAAGAGGAAATGTTCCAGTTAAAGTATTAGAAGGCATTCGCTATGCTATTAGTAAAGGTGTAGTGGTGGTTATTGTATCAAGATGTCAATCAGGGCGTGTACTAGAAAGCTATGGTTATGAAGGTGGAGGCAAGGAATTATCTGATATGGGTGTTATTATGGGAAGTGATATGCGTGGACAAAAGGCACGACTTAAGCTAATGTTAGCATTAACCAAAACACAAGATGTAAGACTAATTGGTGAATTATTTAAAGAAAAAAATTATTGTCTTTAGAAGATAAACAAAAATAATATGAAAGATATAAGCTTTATGCTATTTACTTATTTTATAAATGATGTTTGAATTAAATAGGTTGGCAAAATAATAGAATAAGCTACAAGATGCTAAGATGTGACTCATATCAATAGTTAGGAATAAAAGGAGTGTAAAACTAGACTTATGCACTAGTTTTACACTCATTTTGAATTTATTAATGCTAGTAATCTAGTTGTGTATTCTTTATGTAATATAATAGAGAGGGAGATTTGTTGTTTAAAGGTTGAAAATGAATGGGAATATATAGAAAACTAATTTGTATTTAATAAGTAGGTGTTGTATAATTATTTTGAAATTGAAATAAATATTATTTATTTTATAAAATTAGTATATAATAAAAAGGTAAAATATAGAGAAAATAGAGTAGGTAGAGTTAAAGGAGTCATATATGAATGAGAAACTAAAGTTGGGGATAGATGTAGGATCAACGACTATTAAACTTGTTTTTTTAAATGAAAAAGATGAAATCGTTTATTCAAAATATGAAAGACATTTTTCAGATGTTAAAACCACCTTAGAGAGGTTATTAAAGGAAAGTTTTTTAACATTGGGAAGTGTAGGAGTAAGAATAGTAAGTACAGGTTCTGGGGCTATGGAAATAGCTTCACTTTTAGAACTTAAATTTGTACAAGAAGTAATTGCCTGTACACAGGCAGTGGAAACCTACATAGAAGATGTAAACGTAGCTATTGAATTAGGTGGAGAAGATGGCAAGATTACTTACTTTGAGAATAGTTTAGAGCAACGTATGAATAGTAGTTGTGCAGGTGGGACAGGGGCATTTATTGATCAAATGGCAACTCTGTTGGAAACAGATGCAATGGGACTCAATGAAATGGCAAAATCTTATCATGTCATTTATCCTATAGCAGCAAGATGTGGTGTTTTTGCAAAAACAGATGTGCAACCCCTTATAAATGAAGGTGTAGCAAAAGAAGACATTGCAACTTCTATTTTTCAGGCAGTTGTTAATCAGACGATTAGTGTGTTAGCATGTGGAAAACCTATTAAAGGGAAGGTGGCTTTTTTAGGAGGGCCATTACATTTCTTATCTGAGCTTAGAAAACGGTTTGTAGAAACCTTAAAGCTTAAAGATGAGGAAGTTGTTTTACCAGAAAAACCAGAGCTTTTTGTAGCAATAGGAGCAGCTTTATTAGCAGATAAGGAAGAGTTACGTGATTTAGAAGGGCTTATAAAAGATTTGCACCATATGAGTAAGGATACAACTACAAAACAAGTATTAGAGCCTTTATTTAATTCAGAGAAAGCATTACATGCTTTTAGACAAAGGCATCAAAAACAATGTATCAAAAAATTAGAATTACAAAATTATAAAGGCAGGGCTTTTTTAGGAATAGATGCAGGTTCCACTACTACAAAAATGGCACTTATAGGTGAGAATAATGAATTATTATATACATACTATGGGAGTAATAAAGGTGACCCATTAAAGCTAGTACAAGAACAACTTATAGCTTTATACGAAGTGTTGCCCAAGGATATATCTATAGACTCTTCTTGTGTAACAGGATATGGGGAAGCACTTATTCAAAACACCTTTAAGGTGGCACATGGTGAAGTAGAAACAATTGCTCATTATAGAGGGGCTAAAGCATTTTCAAATAAGGTAAGCTTTATTTTAGATATTGGTGGACAGGATATGAAATGCATTAAAATTAGAGATGGCGTTGTACAGTCTGTTATTTTAAATGAAGCTTGTTCTTCAGGGTGCGGTTCCTTTATTGAGATGCTCAGTACTTCTCTAAGCATTGGTGTAGAAGAATTTAGTCAAAGAGCCTTACTTGCCCAGTCTCCTGTAGACTTAGGAACACGTTGTACAGTCTTTATGAATTCTAAAGTAAAAGAAGCTCAAAAAGAAGGGGCAGCTATAGGTGATATTTCAGCTGGACTTTCTTACTCGGTTATTAAAAATGCCTTATATAAAGTTATTAAATTACGTACTGCAGAAGATATAGAGGGAGATATTGTTGTACAAGGGGGAACCTTCTATAATGAAGCTGTTTTAAGAGCAATGGAGCTAACATTAGGAAGAGAAGTCATTAGACCAGACATTTGTGGCTTAATGGGGGCTTATGGTGCAGCACTTTTAGCCAAGGAAAGAATGGAAGAAGGTGAACACCAACTTTTAAATAAGGAACAATTACTTCAGCTAGAAATTAAGAAAACACCTACACGCTGTAAAGGGTGTGAAAATAAATGTCTTTTAACAGTTAATACCTTAAATGATAGCAGAAAGTTTATTTATGGTAACCGTTGTGAAAAACCACTTGGAAATATAGTCCAGAAGAAAGAACTACCAAATCTCTTTAACTATAAGTATGAACGCTTATTTGATTATGAATCATTAAGTGAAGAGGAGGCAAGTAGGGGGATAGTGGGATTACCACGTGTTCTTAATATCTATGAGAATTATCCATTTTGGCATACCTTTTTTACTAAGCTAGGTTTTAGGGTACAACTTTCTTCAAGGTCCAGTAAAAAAATATATGAAAAGGGAATTTCGACTATACCTTCTGAATCAGTATGCTATCCAGGGAAATTAACTCATGGGCATATTGTTGATCTCATTGAACAAGGCGTTCCGTTTATATTTTATCCATGCATACCTTATGAAAAGCAAGAAGACCAAAATGCAGATAATCACTACAATTGTCCTATTGTGACTTCTTATCCTGAAGTAATAAAAAATAACATGGATCAGCTTAAAGAAGCTCATGTACGTTTTGTCTATCCATTCCTGAATTTAGATGCACCTAAAGGGGTTGTGAAACAACTTGTTAAGGCATTGGCATCTTTTGAAATTTCTAAGACGGAAATTGCTAAAGCTGTTAAGGTTGCTTATGAAGCACAAGAAATTTTTAAAAAGGATATTGCCATTAAGGGAGAAGAAACGCTTGCTTTAATGAAAGAACAAGGGTTACAAGGAATTGTAGTAAGTGGTAGGCCATATCATCTAGATCCTGAGATTAACCATGGATTAACAGAGCTTATTACATCAGAAGGCTTAGTGGTCCTAACAGAAGATGCGGTAGCACATTTAGGGAAGGTAGAAAGACCAACCCGTGTACTGGATCAATGGACATATCATAACCGTTTATATCGTGCAGCAGAGTATGTTTGTACCAGGGAAGACTTAGAGCTTATGCAAGTAACATCCTTTGGGTGTGGCTTGGATGCAGTCACAGCAGATCAAGTGCAAGAGATATTAGAAGGGGCAGGAAAGATTTATACATTAATCAAAATTGATGAAGGTGCTAATTTAGGCGCAATAAAAATACGTATTCGTTCCTTAAAAGCTGCTATTGCAGAACGTAAAAAGTTAAAAGAAAAAGTTATCATACCTATTGAACAAAAAAGAATTAGTTTTACTAAAGAAATGAGAGAAACGCATACGATTTTAGTGCCTCAGATGGCACCCATTCAATTTCAGTTTTTAGAAGCTGCATTTAATAGTAGTGGTTATCATATTAAAGTATTAGAAAAAGTATGTTCTGAAGATGTAGAAGAAGGTTTAAAGTATGTTAATAATGATGCATGCTATCCAGCAATTATTGTTATAGGTCAAATGTTAAGGGCCTTAAAAAGTGGGGCTGTTGATCCTAAAAATACTTCTTTGATTATTACACAAACAGGTGGAGGATGTCGGGCCTCTAATTATATTGGATTCCTTAGAAAGGCATTAAAAGAAAGTGGTTTAAGTGATGTGCCAGTTATTTCTTTGAGTGCACAAGGTCTAGAAAATCACCCAGGAATTCAGATTACACCCGCGCTGGCAAATAAGGCAGTAATGGGTATTTTATATGGGGACTTGCTGATGCGTGTACTATATAGGGTAAGACCTTATGAAATGGTACCTGGTTCAGCTAATGCATTATATGAGAAATGGTGCCAGATTGCTAAGGAAAATGTTGCAAATGGAAGTCAGAGTACATTCAAGAAAAATGTAGAGGCACTTGTTCATGAATTTGATACCTTACCTTTAAATAATGTGAAAAAGCCAAGAGTTGGACTAGTAGGTGAGATTCTTGTTAAATTTCATCCGTATGCCAATAATGAAGTAGTTGAGACGATTGAGGCAGAAGGGGGTGAAGCAGTTATGCCTGACCTTCTAGATTTCTTCTATTACTGTGCTTATAATAGTAAATTTAAATATCATGAGTTAAGTAAATCGATAAAGGGGCTAATGGGTGCAGAAGCCATTATGTACTATCTCGACTATAAGCGTCAACCGATTATAAAAGCACTTAAAAAGAGTGAGCGTTTTACACCTCCTCATAGTATTTCCCATCTTGCACAAGTTGCAAGTAAAGTCATGTCTATAGGACATCAAATGGGAGAAGGATGGTTCTTAACAGGTGAGATTATTAGTTTGATAGAGGATGGTGCTAATAATGTAGTTTGTATGCAACCTTTTGGTTGTCTTCCAAATCATGTAACTGGTAAGGGAATGGTTAAGGCATTAAGGCGTGCCTATCCATTATCGAATGTAGTTACTGTAGATTATGATCCAGGTGCTTCTCATGTAAATCAACTGAATCGTATTAAGTTGATGATGGCAACGGGCTTTAAAAACTTAGATAAAATATAAGAGGGAAAAAAGATTGCATGCTTGTGATAAGCTGCAATTTTTTTGTTTTATTAAACCCATCTATCTTTAGTCATATTATAAAACAAGCTTGTATATATATTAATAAAGACTTGATGATGAGATAGGGAGGAAGCTATGGAGAATAAGTATTATAACCAAGACATAGAGCAGATTTATAAAGAGCATTTTGTAGACCCGGGTCAAGGTTTATCAACTAAAGAAGCAACGAAACGACTAGAAATATATGGTCCTAATCTATTTACAAAAGTAAAGGAAAAAAGTTTGTTACAGGAAATAAAAGAAACACTTACAGAACAGCTTATGATGATTCTATTAATAGCAGCGGCTATTAGTTTACTCATTAAAGAATATCATGATGCAGTAGGAATCTGTTTTGCTGTGCTATTAAGTACAATGATTGGTATATTGACAGAGAGTAGATCTAAGAAAGCAGCAGAAGCACTTAATCGTATGACAGAAGATATTCAAGTGAAGGTTTTGCGATCTGGAGAAAAAAGTATTTTACATAAGAGTGAAATTACTCCAGGAGATATTATCTTCTTAGAAGCAGGAGATCAAGTTCCGGCAGATGGCAGAATTATTTCGTGTAACGAGTTAAAGGTAAGAGAAGATATGCTTACGGGAGAATCGAAAGATGTTAAAAAGAAAATAGGTATTGTCAGACAAGAAGAATTAGTAGTAGAGGGTAAGCATATCTATCAAGATCCAATTCCAGCCAAACAATATAATATGTTATTTGGAGGTACCTTAATTGCATCAGGACAAGCTAAGATGATTGTGACTGCAACAGGTGATGAAACAGAAATGGGATATATTGCTAAGGCCCTTGGAGCAAAAGATGGTAGTACGCCTCTGGAAATTAAGATGGATCACTTAGCTCAAACGATATCTAAAGTTTCTACAGCAGTAGCAGGAATGTTATTTGTTTATATGCTTATTCAAATTATTAAAGGATGTCATCTGATGCTAGACTTTAGAAGTACACAAGATTTTTTTGATTCTCTTACACCACTTATTAGAAGTTTTCCAGAAATGAAAACTGCATTTGTAGTGTGTGTTGCCTTGATCGTTGCAGCAGTACCAGAGGGATTGCCAACAATGATTAACATCACGCTAGCAATTACAATGAAACAAATGGCTAAAATAAATGTATTAGTGAGAAAAAAAGAAGCATGTGAAACTATTGGCTCGGTCAGTGTAATATGTAGTGATAAGACAGGGACCCTCACTCAAAATAAAATGAAGGTTACAAAACTGTATTTACAAGGAAATTTTAAAAGTACAGAAGATCTAACGGCATATCCTGATTTTGTAAAAAACTGTATCATTAACAGTACAGCAGATTTGGAGATACAGAATAAAGAAGTGAAATATATAGGAAGTGCTACAGAGTGCGCTTTATTACTTTTATGTAGAAGTTATGATTATACGCATATGAGACAAGAGAGTCAGATAATTAAGCAGATACCTTTTAATTCTCAAAATAAATATATGATGACCATATTAAAAGAAGCAAATGATTATAATATTTTTTCAAAGGGTGCACCAGAAGTAATTATGGAACAGTGTGGCTTTGAAAAAATGGGAGAACAAGTAAAAATATTAACCAAAGAGCGAAAACAAGCTATTTTAAAAGAAATCAGTGCTTTACAAATCCAGTCAATGCGTGTTTTGGCATTTGCAAGTCATCATATTTCATCTAGTTATAATATTCTTCAAAGAGAAGAATGGAGGGAAGAACTTGTGTTTGAAGGATTTGTAGGTATTCAAGATCCACTTAGACCAGGGGTAAAAGAGGCTATTGACATAGCAAGAGGAGCAGGTATTGAGACTAAAATGTTGACAGGTGATAACTTGCAAACAGCTACTGCTATTGGTCAAGAAATCGGATTAGTGGGACATGGTAAAAAGGCTGTAGAAGCTAGTTATATTGATAGACTAAGTGACGAGGAATTAGAAAATGAAATAAAACATATTGCGATTGTGGCAAGATCAAAACCAGATACAAAAATGCGAATTGTACAAGCGCTTCAAAAAAGTGGAGAGGTTGTTGCTGTAACAGGTGATGGTATTAATGATGCCCCTGCACTTACTAAAGCAGATGTGGGAATTGCAATGGGGATTGAAGGGACAGAGGTCAGTAAAAATGCAGCGGATATTATATTGACAGATGATAGCTTTAGCACGATTGTAGAAGCTATTAAATGGGGAAGAGGGATTTATAACAACTTTCAACGGTTTATACAATTTCAGTTAACTGTTAATATTATTGCCTTTTTAATTGCAATTATTAGTCAAGTATTAGGCTATGAAATGCCATTTACAACGATTCATCTTTTATGGATTAATATCATTATGGATGGTCCACCTGCCTTGGCCCTAGGCTTAGAACCAATTAGAAGCTCGGTCATGAGGAGAAAGCCAATTAAGCGAGAGACACCTATTATTAATCAATTTATGCTACGAACGATTATTATTAATTGTTCATTCATTACAGTTCTTTTATTTTTACAAATACGTTATAATTTTTTAGGAGCAAGTTCTATTGAAAATGGGCATGCAACTGAAGTGCAAACAGTGTTATTTAGTTTATTCTCCTTTAGCATACTCTTTAATGCCTTTAATTGTAGGGAGTTTGGAACAGGAAGTATTTTCCCTAATCTATTTAAAAATAAACTAGCCTTAGAAATTATCCTATTTACAGCTATTTTGCAAATTATTATGATTCAATTTTGTGGCGTATTTTTTAACGCGATTCCTCTTTCTAAAGAAATGTGGTTTAAGGTGATTAGTTGTGGGGCATTAGTAGTGGCTGTAAATGAAATGATTAAGCAAGTACTAAGAATGTTAAAGCATTCCGCTAAAACAGCAGTAAGGCAAGTTAGAAAAACAGGTGTGATAAATAGATAAAAAACTGCCTTCAATAAGTTAGATTTTAAGTCTGATTTATTGGAGGCAGTTGATTTATTAAACAGTATCTTAGTCCTTTTTACTCAGTTGAGCTCATTTTTTATATGTTTTCTTCGTGTTCAGCAAGAAAACGTGCAGCAGCATCGTCTTCTAAAAAGTTTTCTTCAAAAATAGGTTCCTCTTTTGGAGCAGGGAAGTAGCCTGATTGTTCTAATAGATTACTTAGTTGTAATGCAGTTAAGAGGCCTTGTTCAGGTGTTTTTAGATTGGTAAAAGATTTTTGAACATAAGTTTTAAAACTCTTTTTAGACATAACAAATGGAATATTACTTATAAAATACTGCATACGCCATTTACGATCTGTAATAGGTAAACTATAAAGTTGTGAATGAAGTGTACTAATAAAGTGATCTATACAGGTTAATACTTCAGGACTATAGTGAGAAGTTTTAATAGTGGTAAAGCCAAAGATTTGTTCCAAAGATATGGAGAGGTAAGTTTGCATCAGATTGAAGTGTGGGTTCAATTGTGCTGTAGGCGTTACTTTATCTAAAGATTTTTTTAGTTCCTTAGATAGATCTTCCAGACGTTCTTTTAGACTAGGAAGGAGGAGTTCAGCATCTTCTTCCTTAGAATAAATAGATTTTAAAGAATAATATAAGTCAGAAAAGCTTATATGCATATCTGTAAGATCTGTAAAATCTAATTGATCAAATAAAAGCAAATTACTCAAGGCATAAATCGTTTTATACATATGAGCAAGCATATCTATTAGTGTTTCAAAGGTTTCATTTAATAAATTTGCTTCTTCAAATAAATCTGTAAGGTTGTCTAATGGAGTTAATTCTTCTAGAGATTGTATTAAATCACTAAAATGATTACCATATTCAGGACAAGTGGTACCATCAAAGAGTTGTCCTAAAATAGAGGTAAGATGATCTGCAGCCTCAACTGTATCTTGAATGCCAATATGAGTAATGCTCTTTTTACAATAATCTAAATAATTGTCTTTGGTAAGCTTAATTGGAATATAAGGTAAAAGCTCACTTGCTCTTTTTTGAATTTGGACACTATCTTTATTTTCAAAAACATATTCAGCACAATCTTCTGATAGCTTTTCATAGTCAAATGTAAAAGTATTAGGATGAGATATTCCTAATTCCTCTAGGTAATCAGTGGTAGATGCTAAATCAAATTGTTTCATTGTTACAAGATGTGTTAATTCTCTTTGATAAGCAATGAGGACACGATACTTTTTTTCTACGATCTCACGATAACCTAGAAGTTGAGTAGCACAGGCTTCTTTGCTAGAAGAACTAGCTGATAATAGAGAGGGAAGGGTATAATAAATATCTTTTAAATCTTTCTGGATATTAAAAGTTTCCTCATCAAAATAAATGGTTGAAAAGTACAAAGAATTAGTGAGTAATTGTACTTGTGCATTGATATATTCACTATAAGAATAGGCGATGATGGAGAATAATTGGTTATTATGTTGAGACATGGTAAGACTCCTTTCTTAATCTGTATTCTTAGAATATACAATTTTATATAAGAAAACAAGCTTATATCTGTAATTGGTGTAAGATAATGGCTATAAATATTGAAAAAGTTAAAAAAGTATATTAATATTAAATATAAGGGGTGAAAAAAATGGAAAATAATATAATTTTAAAGGAAAAACAATTTCAACTATTAGAACAAGGCGTTTTAGAGATGCCTCATAGTATACTAGGGTTACATCCATTTCATGAGGAAGGAAAACAAGTCGTACGTGCGTTTTGTCCTACAGCAACAAAAGTAACACTTATAGACTTGACAGATGAAAAACAATATAATCTTTATTTTAAAGGTTATCAAGGTCTTTTTGAAGGTATTATTGAAGATAAAAAAGAAAAATTTTTGTATAAGCTTGTATATGAAAATGAATCAGGCCATTCATGGAGTTCTATAGATCCTTACCAATTTGATTCAACACTTACAGAAGAAGAACTTTATTTATTTGGAATAGGGAAAGACTATGAAATATATCACAAGCTTGGTGCAAACTTTATTAATGTGAATGGAGTAGAAGGTGTACGCTTTGCCTTATGGGCGCCACATGCTACTCGTGTAAGCGTTATTGGTGATTTTAATAATTGGGATGGAAGAAGGCATCCTATGAGATATATTGCTAACCAAGGTGTATGGGAAATTTTTATTCCTGGAGTCGCTCAAGGCGATTTATATAAATTTGAGGTACGCACACAGAAAGGTGAACTTTTATATAAAACAGATCCCTATGCAAATTATTTTGAAGTAAGGCCTAATAATGCTGCAGTTATTTATGATATGAGAAATTATAAATGGAAAGATACCAAATGGATGAATGCAAGACATAAAAAGGCACATCATAAAGAAGCGGTTTCTATTTATGAAGTACATATTGGTTCATGGAAGAAACATAAGGATGGAACATCGTATACATATCGCGAAGTTGCACATGAACTAGCTCAATATGTGAAAGAGATGGGGTATACACATGTAGAACTCATGGGAATTATAGAGCATCCATTTGATGGCTCATGGGGATATCAAGTAACAGGCTATTTTGCGCCGACAAGCAGATATGGTACACCAGATGATTTTAGATATTTTGTAGAGACAATGCATAAAAATAATATTGGTGTTTTATTAGACTGGGTGCCAGCGCATTTCCCTAAAGATGCCTTTGCTTTAGAAAAATTTGATGGACAAGCTTTATTTGAGAAAGATAATGAACAGGAAGCAGCACATCCACATTGGGGAACACTTATTTTTGATTATGGAAAACCACAGGTAGAATTATTTTTAATTGCTAGTGCACTTTCTTGGATGGAACGTTATCATATTGATGGTTTACGTGTAGATGCTGTTGCCTCTATGTTATATCTAGATTATGGAAGAGATGGAAACTTTATTCCTAATGAATATGGTGGCAAGGAAAACTTAGAAGCTATTGCGTTTTTGAAGCATCTTAATGAAGTAGCTTATGCTAGAGTTCCTGGTATTATGATGATTGCAGAAGAATCTACAGCATGGCCTAAAGTTTCTCATTCAATAGAAGAAGGTGGGCTTGGATTTGGTTTCAAATGGAACATGGGATGGATGAATGACTTTATCAACTATATGAAGACCCCACCTGCTTACCGTGGCCAGGAACATGGGAAAATTACATTTAGTTTAATGTATGCCTTTAGTGAGAACTTTATCCAGGTTTTATCCCATGACGAAGTTGTACATGGTAAAGCTTCTATGATCTATAAAATGCCAGGTGATCACGAAGAAAAATTTAACCATTTAAAGGCGGCATATGGTTATCTCTATACTCATCCAGGAAAGAAAATGCTATTTATGGGGGATGAGTTTGCGCAGACAAAAGAATGGAATGAAGAAGTGGCATTAGAATGGGAGCTTCTTGATAAGCCTGCACATAAAGGAATTTTAGAATGGGTTAAAGCACTTAATAAATTATATACTACTGAGAAGGCTTTATGGGAAGTTGGTAGTGGTTATGAAAATTTTGAATGGATTGACTGTGAAAATAGAGAACAAAGTATTATTTCATTTGTAAGAAAAAATGTAGAAACTGATGAAGAATTAGTTGTAGTCATTAACTTTAAACCTGAAAGTTATACAGATTATCGTATAGGCGTACCTAAATTAGTGTCATATGAGGAAATATTAAATAGTGATGCAATACTGTATAATGGAGAAGGCAGGCTCAATGGAATAGTAAAAGCTACAGATATACCTTGGCATGGAAAGCCATATAGCGTAGAAATAGTGATTCCGCCATTAAGCATGATTGTGTTTAAGGGAAAGCAAAAGGCTATTAAGATTAAAAAAGTAGAGGCAAAGAAAAAAGAGACAAAGATAGAAAGTTCTGATTCTAAAGCAAAATCAACACTAGCTAAAGCAAAAGAAATTAAGGAAAAAGTAATAGTTGATACCAAGGTGGAAGAAGGAGCAGAACTAAAGGAAG
This sequence comes from Bacillota bacterium, assembly GCA_023436395.1. Taxonomy (GTDB): domain Bacteria; phylum Bacillota; class Clostridia; order Lachnospirales; family Cellulosilyticaceae; genus Cellulosilyticum. Next base: position 210,890 of record JAEZJJ010000033.1, read on the forward strand.
CAAAAGCAAAAGGTCAAAATAAAAATTCAAATAAAGTAAATGAGGAAGCATCTAAAGTAGTAGCAAAAACAAAAAAAGTTGAAGTTCAAATGGAGGAAAAGGTAAAAAAGGAAACAAAGACTTCTAGTAAAGAAAAAACTAAAAAAGAAGTGAAAACTAGTAAAAAGACAAGCGTTAAGGATAATATTTCAAAATTAGGTGCTGATAAGGTTCAAGTAGAAGAAACAAAATCAAGAAAAGTTAAAAAGTAAATAGGTATATATTGAAAGAGGTGCAAGATGACATGCTCCTAATAAGTTAGAATTTTCTAAGTCTAATTTATTGGTGTAGTTCAAAAAGGAAGCACCTCTTTTATATGTGCTTGTAAAATCTATGTATATTTATTTAAATATAGGGTGTAGCACAATGATAAACTTTGGGTATAAAAGTAAAAACAATTGATGTGACAGTTTATAGTGCATAAGAAGATGCAGTAATATGAATTGCGTACATAACAATTTTGTAGTGATATGTTTAAAATTCCATGAGTTGTCTAAACTTCTAAGTAAAAAAGAGGTGGACTATGCAACTAGTATGCCAAGGGATAAATAATTGCAAGGCTAAGCAAGTATTTTATTTTTATGAGTTTAAGGCTTCTAAGTGGGTACTTAAATATCAAGAGGAACTATTAGACCAAGAAGAATTATATGATAGATTAATGACTTCTAATGTATGTGTGGATTATGCTATAATTGAATTAAATAGGGTTTATAGAAATACATTCTATGCCTATTCGCCAAATACAATAGTAATCATTTCGCCAATAGCAGTGTGGCATTTTTTTAGTAGAATGTGGTTAGTAGGTCAAGAAGTTTGTATGGAACTTGCAACTACAATAGAACAAGAAGCACATGTATTTTATGATTATGAGGCTAATTATACCTTTTTAAAAAATCTCTATGAAATGAATGAACGAGAAGAGGCAGAAAATTATTATGAGCAATGGCAATTAAGTGTTAACCTCAAAGACCATATGATGCAATCTTTTATAAGGACAATGGAAACTTTTAAAGAAGAGATTTTTAATTACTTTGTGCTAAAGCATCTACTCTAGATGGTAGTGTAATTAGTTTTGTGTCTTATGAAATAATGGTTAAGGAGCAATTTTACCATATAATAAAAACCAGAAATACTAGTTTTTTCAGTTCTAGTCATTTCTGGTTTATGTATTTTATGCTTATTGTAGCCACTGTAAGGCATTCATAATATGAGCATTGACAGCAGTTTCACTTGGACCACCTTTTACTTGACGTTCGTTGACGCAGGTCTTAAGGGAAATAGCTTCATAAATATCTTCTTCAAAGATAGGATGAATGCTTTGATAAGTTGCAAGAGGAAGCTCTTCTAGTGTGGTCTTTAAGTTGACGCAATGAAGAACGAGTTTGCCAATGACTTCATGAGCATCTCTAAAAGCAAGTCCCTTTTTAACTAAATAATCTGCGGCATCAGTAGCATTTGTAAAACCTCCTGAAGCAGCAGTATACATATGAGATTTACAAACATGCATAGTTTTAATCATTTGTGTAAAAATTGGAAGACACATTTTAAGCGTGTCTATACTGTCAAATAAGCGTTCTTTATCTTCTTGCATATCTTTATTATAGGCTAATGGTAAACCTTTCATAGTTGTTAATAAGCTCATTAAATTACCATATACGCGGCCTGTTTTACCGCGAACGAGTTCAGCAATATCTGGATTCTTTTTCTGTGGCATAATAGAACTGCCTGTGCTATAGGCATCGTCTAATTCTATAAAGTGAAATTCATGACTACTCCATAAAATAATTTCTTCACTGAAACGACTGAGGTGCATCATTAAAGTGGAAAGGGTATAGAGTAAATCAAGACAAAAATCGCGATCTGAAACACCGTCTATACTGTTCTCACAGATGCCAACAAAATCAAGACTTTTTGCCACTGCATCACGATCCAAAGGATAAGTTGTTGTGGCTAATGCCCCGCTGCCTAGAGGTAAGAAGTTAGTGTTCTCATAAGTAAATACTAGACGTTTGAAATCACGTTTAAACATTTCAAAGTAGGCCATAAGATGATGAGCAAAAGTAATGGGTTGTGCACGTTGTAGATGCGTGTAGCCTGGCATAATAGTTCCAGTATGTTCCTTAGCGAGTGAGACAATTGTTCCCATGAGTTCTTTAAGCATGGCTTGAAGGATAATTATTTCATCACGTGCATAAAGTCTTACGTCAAGGGCTACTTGATCATTACGACTACGTCCTGTATGCATTTTCTTTGCAACATCACCAATACGATGAATGAGTAAGGATTCAATGTTCATATGAATATCTTCCATTTTTTCATCGAAAGTAATATCACCATTTTCTATATCTTCTAAAAGGGTTTTTAGACCAGTAATAATTTCTTCACTTTCAGAAAGAGATATAATATTTTGAACACCTAACATATGTACATGTGCAATGCTACCTATAATATCTTGTCTATAAAGTCGCTGGTCAAATGAAATAGATGAGTTAAAATGATCTGTAAGTTGATCGGTTTCTTTAGCAAATCTGCCTCCCCATAGTTTCATAGAGGTCCTCCTTAAATAATATGAATTGAGTTATTTGATGATGTAACCTAATTATAAAGTAGAAGAGTGTTACAAAACTGATTAAGATAGTTTTGAACACTCTTTAATTAAAAAGATTATGTGTTTATTATTTATTCATTTCTGCAGCTTTAAGAGCACGTACACGAAGTGGTAGTCCATAAAGTGTAATAAATCCACCAGCATCTTTATGATCGTAAAGATCACCAGTTGTAAAACTTGCTAGTGCCTCACTATAGAGTGAGAATGGAGAAGAAGCACCTTGTGGAATAATATTACCTTTATAAAGTTTTAATTTAACTTCTCCAGTAACAACTTGTTGGGTACTTGTTACAAAAGCTTGAAGAGCTTCACGAAGTGGGGTGAACCATTTACCATTATAGATAAGATCTGCAAATTCTAAAGCAATTTCTTGTTTGTAACGGTAAGTTTCACGATCTAAAGTAAGGTGTTCTAATTCTTCATGTGCTTTATAAAGAATTGTACCACCTGGTGTTTCATAAACACCACGAGATTTCATACCTACTACGCGATTTTCAACAATATCTTCAATACCAATACCATTAGCACCACCTAATTCATTTAATCTTTCAAGAAGAGCAGAAGGTTCCATTTCTATACCATCTAAATGTGTTGGAACACCTTGGTTAAATGTTAAAGTAATCATTGTAGCTTTGTCAGGAGCTTGTTCAGGAGAAACACCTAATTTAAGAAGGGTTTCGTAATTTGGAGCATTCCAAGGATCTTCTAGTTCAAGACCTTCGTGTGAAATATGCCACATATTACGGTCACGGCTATAACTATCTTCTTTTTTCATTGGGACAGGTAAACCACGTTTTTCGAGGTATTCAATTTCCTCTTCACGAGAAGAAATATCCCAAATACGCCATGGTGCAATGACCTTAATGTGTGGAGCAAGTGCAGCAATACCTAATTCAAAACGGATTTGATCGTTACCTTTACCTGTACAACCATGACAAATAGCCACAGCATCTTCTTTAAGAGCAACATTTACTAAAGTTTTTGCAATAACCGCACGAGCAATAGAAGTACCTAGATAATATTTAGATTCGTAGATTGCACCAGACTGAATCATAGGAAAAACATATTCTCTCATAAATTCATCTTTTACATTTTCCACATAGACTTTACTTACGCCCATTGAAAGAGCTCTTTCCTCAAGACCCTCTAGCTCAGCATCTTGACCTACATTTATACATACGGCAATTACTTCATAATCATAATTTTCTTTAAGCCATGGAATGATAACAGAAGTATCTAAACCTCCCGAATAAGCTAAAACAACTTTTTCTTTCATGATTAATCCTCCTTTAATTATTCAATATATGTATAATTATACAATTACACAAACATATTTCAATACTTTTTTGAAAAATAATATGAGTGATATTAAATATTATATAATAAAGAAATAAAAATAAAAATATATTTATTGAAAATATTAAAAATAAATAGGGTTTGTTATTTACAATAAAAACATATTTGTGAGTTATTATGAATACATAGAAAAAGTGGGTTATTTGTAGTATAATAAAAATAATTAAATATTTATTCAAGGAGGACATAATAGAATGTCAGGTTTTTTTGATTTAGATGCTCCAATTTGGGGTTGGATGAATGAAATTGCGGATATAGTTATTCTATCTCTATTATGGTGGATTTGTGGGTGTGGTATTATTACATTAGGTGCGTCAACAACATCAGTTTTTTATGTATTGGGTAAAAAAGTAAGAAAAGAACAAACATACGTGGTTGCAGATTTCTTTAAGAGTTTTAAACAAAACTTTAAGCAAAGTATACCTCTTACAATTGTTTATGTAATTGCAGCTGTAAGTTGTTTTCTTTATGGCATACTACTAGTTGAGGGCGTTCTTAATCCAGAACGTTCTAGTATGTTAAAGTTTGTTATACCTCTGACAGTTGTGATTGTATTTGAATTCTGGAATTACAGTACATATTTATGGGCAGTATTTTCACGTTTTGATATGAAAACAAAGTCACTATGCAAAACATCATTTGTAATGACACACAAACATTTACTTACAACACTTGCCAATACTTTACTATTAGGAATAGCAGTTTTTTTGATCCTAAAATATCCATTTTTAATAATAGTTGCACCAGGACTAATTATTTTAGGGCAATCACTCTTGCTGCAGAATCTCTTTTCTCATTATATTACTTCAAATGAAGAGGTAAGTCATGAGGACTAAGTGCAATGATGAATGAAGGATGTATATAGGTAGGATGGATCCATAGTTTAAAAGGCAACTATTAATGGAAGAGTAATAAGAAAAGGGTTATAGAACTAGATTCAAATAATTAGTTTTATGACTCTTTTATTCATAATTAAAATATAAACTATATGTATAAAGATATTTAAATTATTTTCATAAAAGGGAGTTATACTATCTTTATATAGAAAGAGGTGAAAAAATGGTTATTGATTTTATGATTAATATTATATTAGTGATAGGTTTAGTGAGTTTATTTAATTTAACACGCTATATATTTAAAATAAGAAAATTAATTAAAAAATACAAGGATAATCCTAACATTGAAGGAATTACCATTATAAATGGTGAGGTTAGAGTTATTGAGAAGCAACAACTAAAAGAAGGACAGTTAGTACAAGAACAAAAGGTCGAAAATGTTATAGACCCTGTATGTTATAAGGAAGTAGAAAAGAAAAGCGCATATCGTGTTATAAAAGCAGGTAAAGAGTATTTTTTCTGCTCATGGGAATGTAGGGAAAAGTTTTTAGCACAAAAAGAAGGTATATAATCATACCTTCTTTTTGCTTGGTAAATTGCTGTATGGGTTCCTAGTGATAAGTGGACTGAGCAAGTGATATTAAAGAATTAGTGGGAAGTTTATTTAAGTTGTAGAAAGAACATGGTACAATTAAACTAAAAAATAAGGTAGGGAATACTATGAATGGAGAAATTATTGCAATAGGAAATGAGGTAGTGAAAGGGCATGTGGTTAATACTAATGCAGCCTATATTGCAAGAAAACTTGAAGAACTTGGTATAAGTGTAGACTATCATAGTACGGTTAAAGATGATCCTACAGCTATTAAAGAAACATTTAGTCAGGCAATGATGCGTAGTCGTTATATTGTAATTACTGGTGGGTTAGGCCCGACAAAAGATGACTTAACAAAAGAGGCTATTTGTGAAGTAATAGGTATGCCCATGTATATTAGAGAAGAGTTACTTGAAAAGATTAAAGCACACTTTGAAAAAGTAAATAAGGTAATGCCAGATATTAATAAAAAACAAGCAGTCTTTCCAAATGAAGCCTATATACTTAAGAATGTATATGGAACAGCTCCAGGGTGTGTAATAGCTTATCAAGGAAGAGAAATTATATTGCTTCCTGGGCCGCCTTCAGAATTATACCCAATGATAGAAAATGAATTAGTACCCTATTTGACAAAAAAGCAACAACTTTATAGTGAAACGCTAGATATTAAGCTTTTTGGGATGTCAGAAAGTGAAGTAGCAATACTACTTTCTGATTTACTTCAAGAATCTAATGAGGGAAGTATGGCTACTTATGTAGGTGAATATGAAATTATTGTAAGAATTGCTGGATGGCATAAGGAAAAGAAGAAAGTAAAAGAGTTTATTTCACAAAATCAAAAACAAGTAGAAGGACGTTTGGAAAAGTTTGTTATTGGCTATAATCAAGATAGACTTGAAGACAAAATTGTGAAGTGTTTGCTTGATAGTCAAAAAACAATTGCAACAGTTGAATCTTGTACAGGAGGGATGCTTGCTCAAACATTAGTGAATTGTGAAGGCGTATCGGCATGTTTTAATGAAGGAATTGTAACCTATAGCAATCAGGCTAAAATGAAATATGTAGGAGTTAAAGAGGAAACGCTTCTAAAAGTTGGAGCAGTAAGTAGGGAAACTGCTAAGGAGATGGCAGAAGGAATTAGAAAACAAGCTGGAGCAGATATAGGACTGTCCACTACAGGAATAGCAGGACCTGGAGGTGGTACTGAAGAAAAGCCTGTAGGATTAGTTTATATAGGAATTGCATCAGAAAATGAAACAGATGTGTATGAACTTCATCTAAGTGGCTCAAGACAGGAGATTAGGGAAAAAACAGTAAAGAATGTTTTATTTCAACTTTATCAATTTTTTAAATAAAAATGACTTGCTATCTGAAAGAAGTTTGGGTATAATAAATACAGAACAAATGTTCGATATATAATGAGGTGATAATAATGAATGAAGAATCAAAGAAAGCACTAGATGCTGCTATTTCACAGATACAGAAACAATTTGGTAAGGGTTCTATTATGAAGTTAGGGGAGGCAACAGATACAAATGTTCACACTTTTCCAACGGGATCTTTAAGTTTAGATATTGCACTAGGTGTAGGTGGTCTTCCTAAAGGGAGAATTGTAGAAATTTATGGACCAGAGTCTTCTGGTAAAACAACTGTTACATTGCATATGATTGCAGAGGTACAGAAACAAGGTGGGATAGCTGCATTCATAGATGCTGAGCATGCTTTAGATCCGGCTTATGCAGCTAAATTAGGAGTCAATATTGATGAGTTATATATTTCACAGCCTGATAATGGTGAACAGGCTCTTGAAATTGCAGAAACAATGGTGCGTTCCGGGGCTATTGATATCATTGTAGTAGACTCAGTAGCTGCCCTTGTTCCTAGAGCAGAGATAGAAGGGGATATGGGAGACTCTCATATGGGGTTACAAGCCAGACTTATGTCTCAAGCACTTAGAAAATTGACAGGTGTTATTAATAAATCAAAATGTACTGTTATTTTTATCAATCAGCTTCGTGAAAAAGTAGGGGTTATGTTTGGAAGTAATGAGACGACTACAGGAGGGCGTGCTCTTAAATTCTATGCTTCTGTACGCCTGGATGTACGTAAAATTGAGACTTTAAAACAGAGTAATGAATTTATTGGAAGTCGTACTCGTGTTAAAGTTGTTAAGAATAAAGTGGCACCCCCTTTTCAACAAGCTGAATTTGATATTATGTATGGAGAAGGAATTTCTAAAGAAGGTGATGTACTAGATTTAGCAGCTAATATTGACATTATCAATAAAAGTGGAGCATGGTATTCCTATGGAGATTTGCGTTTGGGACAAGGTAGGGAAAATGCAAAAATTTATATTAAAGAAAATCCTGAATTGTTATTAGAAATTGAGAATAAGGTTAGAAATCATTATGGTTTAAAAGCATTGGATGAAAAAGGAACAAATGAAGTAATAGAAGAAAATCCGTTGATTGATTAGGAATAGAGGGAAGGTGGCCTATAGCCACCTTTTTTGTTTACCCAACATGACATCATTTAATGGGTGAAAGTCCCTAGCGTGGGCTGATAGTGACAAACACATGGTTTAAGATGAGGGGGGGGTTTTTTTCTGAAAATGGTATTTAAACCAAAATACCATAAAAATAAATAAATAGAATATTGTGGTTTATTGTAGACTAAAAGCGATAAAAACATTGTATTTTCAATAGGCAATGCTTGACAGCATTTTTAAAAAGTTATACAATTATGATGTTATTTGCACATTGATAATACTTGGGAGGTGGTAGATATAGAACAAATAGGCTTAATAATAGGAATTATTTTGGTCATCATTATTGTTGGAATAATAGCCTTTTTTAGTGGCGCTTCTTATAGAAAACATATAGCGGAAGCACAAATTGGAACAGCAGAAGAAAAATCGAGAAAAATTATAGATGACGCTATCAAAGCAGGGGAAGCTAAAAAAAGAGAAGTATTATTAGAAGCAAAAGAAGAAAATATTCGTGTGAAAAATGAATTAGATAAAGAAGTACGCGAAAGAAGAAATGAATTGCAACAATTGGAGAAAAGGTTACTCCATAAGGAAGAAAACATTGATAGAAAAACAACAACTTTAGAGCAAAAAGAAGAGCAATTACAAAGAAAAATTGATAAAGCAGATAAAGTAAGAGAAGAAGCTGAAGCTTTGCATCAAAAACAATTAGAGGAACTAGAACGTATTTCTGGGTTGACATTAACAGAGGCAAAACAGTATCTTTTGCAAACAATTGAAGAAGATGTAAGGCATGAATCAGCTATTATGATTAAAGAGATAGAAGCAAAAGCAAAACTAGAAGCAGATAAAAAAGCAAAAGAGATTATTACAAATGCGATTCAAAAGTGTGCTGTAGATCATGTAGTGGATACTACTGTTTCAGTAGTACCTTTGCCAAGTGATGAAATGAAAGGCCGCATTATTGGACGTGAAGGAAGAAATATTAGAACATTAGAGACACTTACAGGTATTGATCTTATTATAGATGATACTCCAGAAGCAGTTATTTTGTCTGGGTTTGACCCTATACGTCGCGAAGTAGCGCGTATTGCCTTGGAAAAGTTAATTGTAGACGGTCGTATTCATCCAGCTCGTATTGAGGAAATGGTTGAAAAAGCTAAAAAAGAAGTAGAAGTGTTAATTCGTGAAGAGGGAGAGGCAGCTACTTTTGAAACGGGAGTACATGGTTTACACCCAGAGCTTATTCGTTTATTAGGTAAAATGAAGTTTAGGACAAGCTATGGGCAAAATGTACTACGTCACTCTATTGAGGTTTCTAATTTAGCAGGTTTAATGGCAAGTGAACTTGGACTCGATGTAAGACTGGCTAAGAGAGCGGGATTACTTCATGATATAGGAAAATCAGTTGATTATGAAGTGGAAGGATCCCATGTAAGTATAGGTGTAAATTTATGCCGCAAATATGGTGAGAATGCAACTGTTATGAATGCAGTAGAAGCACATCATGGAGATGTAGATCCAGAAACAGCTATTGCTGTGATTGTACAAGCGGCAGATACCATTTCAGCAGCAAGACCTGGTGCACGTCGTGAGACATTAGAGACTTATATTAAACGTTTACAGAAACTTGAAGAAATTGCAACTTCTTTTAAAGGAGTTGAAAAATCTTATGCTATCCAAGCAGGTAGAGAAGTAAGGATCATGGTAACACCAGAAGAAATAGATGATAATGGTCTTATTCTTCTTGCAAGGGATGTAACAAAGCGGATTGAAAATGATTTGGAATATCCGGGACAGATTAAAGTAAGTATTATTCGTGAAACACGTGCAACTGAATATGCTAAATAGGAAGTAGCGATGCTTAGCATCGCTACTTTTATTGTGGTATTAGCTTAACCAACTGACAACTTTGCCAAACTGTATACTAAACATAGATGGCTTTAGATGAATCTATGTTTAGTAATGTTCCTTTCTATATTGAACAATAAAAAGTATAGATATTGCTAGAAGGTTTTAAATTTAACATTATCGAACGAAAAAAGTAGCAATCATATAAATGTTCGAATAATGTCGTTGCTATTTAAAAGTGAAGTACGTATAATAAAGGTATAAAATAATCATGAAAGGAAAGTGACATGAGAAATTCGTACAAAAGTCCATTTGAAGGTAGATATGCAAGTAAGGAGATGCTTTACTTATTTTCAGAAGAAAAGAAATTTAAAACATGGAGAAAGCTATGGGTTACTTTGGCAGAAACTGAACATGAGTTGGGTCTTAATGTAACTGAACAGCAGATTGAAGAGCTTAAAAAATTTAGTGAAGATATTAATTATGAAGTAGCAGAAGGATGGGAGAAGAAAGTACGACATGATGTTATGGCCCATGTTCATGCATATGGGGAGCAAGCTACTTCAGCTATGCCAATTATTCATCTTGGGGCAACGAGTTGCTATGTTGGGGATAATACAGATTTAATAATTATGTATGAAGCACTTGAAGTGATTAAGAAAAAAGTGCTAAATGTTATGGATAAGTTAGCGAAATTTGCTAATGAATATAAAAGTTTACCTACTTTAGGATTTACTCATTTACAACCAGCTCAACTTACAACTGTAGGGAAAAGAGCTACATTATGGCTACAAGACTTATGGTTGGATTTAGAAGAAATTGAGCACATATTAGCTCAAAAAAGACTTAGAGGAGCAAAAGGAACTACAGGTACACAAGCTACATTTCTTAACTTGTTTGAAGGCGATTATGAGAAGGTAAAATTATTGGATGAAACTGTAGCTAAGAAATTGGGTTATACTTCGGTTTATCCTGTAACTGGACAAACTTATACAAGAAAGTTTGATTCCCTAGTATTGAATGTACTTAGCCAAGTGGCTCAATCTGCATATAAATTTAGCAATGATATTAGGATTCTACAACATCTTAAAGAAATAGAAGAACCCTTTGAAAAAAATCAGATAGGTTCATCTGCTATGGCATATAAACGTAATCCTATGCGTACGGAACGTATTTCATCTTTGGCGCGTTATGTAATATGCGACACTTTAAATCCAGCAATTACGGCATCTACACAGTGGTTTGAGAGAACTTTAGATGATAGTGCCAATAAAAGAATTGCTATATCAGAAGCTTTTCTAGCGATAGACGCGATATTGGAAATTTACATGAATGTAGCAGATGGTTTAGTAGTTTATCCTAAAGTGATTGAGAAGCATATCAATGATGAACTTCCGTTTATGGCAACAGAAGTTATTCTTATGGAAGGTGTAAAACGTGGAGGAGATCGTCAAAAGCTACATGAACGTATTCGGGTATTATCTATGGAAGCAGCAGCCGAGGTGAAGCAGAATGGTAAAAATAACGATTTGATTGAACGTATTTTAAAGGATGAAAGTTTTAAAATGTCAGAAGAAGAATTAACGTCAATCTTGAAACCAGAGAATTTTATTGGATGTGCTGCAATGCAAGTTGATGATTTTATTAATCAAGTCATTAACCCTGTATTACAAAAAAACAAAGAATTATTAGGTGTGGAAGGTCATGTACGTGTTTAAATAAATGAGAAAGAGGTGGGTTTTTATAACACATCTCTTTTGTTTTGTAGAATGTAAGTTAAAATAGTTAGAGTGAAATAATGGTCAATATAAATAAATCTTTAGCTAGTAGGGTTGTACATAGGAAAAAGGTCTAAATCCAGAAATTGAATCATAAGTTATCTTATATCGAAATGAATAGGAGGCATATGATGTACAAGAAGAAAAGGATAGCAAAAGAACAGTTAGAATTTATGGTGGAGATTGGAAGTGTTTTGCTACTGATAGTAGCTGTTTTTACTGGTATTTGGTATTCGTTTTATATAGAAGAAAAAGATGCTCAAACTTTTACAGTGCTATATACATGGCTATCTCAAGGCTATAGTAATATAGATATTACAGGCTTTAGTTACCTCGTTTTAAAATCTATGAAGAAATTATTATTTATATGGCTATGCGGATGGTTTGGTTTCACAAGCCCTTTGGGATGGATTCTGGTTTTTATTGTAATTTTTTCATATAGTTTTACAACGACAACTGTTATTTTACTCCTTGGAGAAAGAGGTATACTTACAGTATTATTTACCTATGGAGTACAAGCTATTCTTTGTGTGAGTATAGGGTTGGTGTTATTAAAAAAAAGTGTATTGTTATTATGGAGTAAAAGTGAAAGGGAAAAGAAAATGTATGCAAAAATGCTAATTCCTATCGTAATTATTTCTATAATAGTATCTTTGGTAGATAGTGTCATAATGAATAATTTGCAAAGTATTATAAAATAGGCTTTCAAGGCCTATTTTTGTCTAATAAACGCCAAAAAAACTTATAGTAAGGATAAAAAATAAAGTAACGTGGCATAATATGGTAAAATAGAAATAAGAAGGTTGTTAATATTTATTGATTTATAATGAATAAGACTATATAATTGAATAAAAATAGTGTATTTATGCACCATTTATAGTGTGAGTTAGAAGGGGGAAGAAAATGAATATTTTTTCTGATATAGATTTGATGAATAAAGCATTAAATGCCACCATGTTAAGAAAAAGTGTAATTGCAGAAAATATCAGTAATGTAGATACACCTGGATACAAAAGAAAAGATGTTAAATTTGAAGAAATCCTAACATCAGAAATGAATAAAAAGGGAAAATCGCAAATAAACCTGCAAGATATTGAACCTGAAGTCTATATGGATTATGAAAATACTTCTTATAGGCTAGATGGTAATAATGTAGATATTGATGTGGAAATGGCCGAAGACGCTAAGGTGAGTGCAAGGTACAATGCTTTAGTAACTAGGGTGAATAGCCAATTAGGCAGATTTTCAACTGTATTGCAAAGTCTTAAATAATTAAGGAGGATGAACAATGGGTTTTTTTAATGCTATGGATACTGCGGCAAGTGGCTTAACAGCACAACGTCTAAGATTAGATGTTATTTCTCAAAACATGGCAAACGTTAATACAACGCGTACAGCAGATGGCGGACCATATAAAAGAAAAGCAGTTATTTTTGAACAGGTACAGAATGAAAATAGTTTTTCAAGCATATTAAAACAAAAGAAACAAAATGGGGGAAATGGTGTGAGAGTAGCAAGGGTTGTAGAAGATGAAACACAAGGACCTCTAGTTTATGATCCGACACATGAGGATGCAAATGCACAAGGATATGTAGAAATGCCAAATGTAAATACAGTTGATGAAATGGTTAATATGATTTCTGCAAGTAGATCATTTGAAGCTAATGTTACCTCATTTAATACAATGAAATCAATGTTTGCTAAGGCTTTAGAAATTGGCAAATAATTTGTGGGAGGAAAGATAATATGCTACAGGCAATTCAAGGGGTACAACTTAATCAGGAACTAATAAGTAAGGTTCAAGATAAAAAAACACTTACAGGAAGTGAAAGTTTTACATATGCATTAGATGCGGCAAAGGAATTAATAGAAGCAAATAAAGCATCAGAAGTGGAAACAAAGAATTTAACAAACGATTTTATAACAGGTGCAAATGATGATATTGCAAGTCTGCTTATTGCTCAGGAGAAATCAGGAATATTATTACAGTATACTTTACAAGTAAGAAATGGGTTATTGAGTGCTTACAAAGAAATTATGAGCCTATCTGTTTAATCTCAGATTAAAATAAAGTGAGGTGAATGATTTGCAACAAACGATTGAACAGATATCGAATCAAATTACTGAGAAGTGGAATAACCTAACTAAGAAGCAAAAGGTGCAAATTGCAGTAGGAATAGTTGCCCTAATAGTAGCAATTGTTGTCATTACTTTTTTAAGTAAGCCTAAGATGACAAATTTATTTGAAGAAAATTTAGATGCTAAATCAATAGGACAAGTTGCTACTATACTTAGTGAAAATGGTATTGAGTATAAATTGATTAATCAAAGCACTAATATGCAAGTGCAAGAGAGTCAATATGAACAGGCATTGATGTATACAGCAATGGCTGGTGTGCCAGAAAGTGGCATGACTTTTGATCAGGTTATTAACACCTCTATGGCCACTAGTGAATCAGAGAAGACAATTAGAATTAATGAATATAAAAAACAACAACTAGCAAAGACAATAAGTTTGATAGATGGTATTGAAAATGCTCGAGTTGAAGTTGTTATTCCAGAGCAAAAAAATGCTTACTTACAGTCACAAGAAGAAAGTAGAGCGAGTGTATTTCTAACGCTTAGCAAAACTTTGATGAGTAATCAGTGTGAAGGAATTGCATCGTATCTTTCAGTAAGTGTACCCAATCTGGATAAGAAGAATATAGTGATTATAGATTCACAGGGGAATACATTATATTCCGGTAGTGAAGATAGTCAATTAGGTCTTAATAAGCAGCAAGAGGTAAAATTAGCAGCAGAACAGGACATTACACAAAAGGTATCTAATTTATTAGAGAATATGTATGATGATGTACGTGTTAGTCCTAATTTAATTTTAGATTTTGATCAATTTCAAGAATTTAAGCAAAAGTATCAAGCCCAAGGAGACGATTCTCAAAGAGGGGTTATTCAGCAAGAAACTCAGATGACAGCCTCTAATAAAAATAATCAAACAGGTGCAGAACCTGGAACAACTACAAATGGTGGGACAGTACCAACATATCAAACAAATAATGGGACAACTGGTGAAAGTAAAGAAAACCAAAAAGATATTATATATGCACCAGATAAAACAGAAACAACTTACATAAGAAATCAAGGAAATGTGAATCTAGAAAAATCTTCTCTATCAGTAAACTTATTTAAGAATAAGATTTATAAAGAAGAGGAAGTTAAACCAACTTTGTCAGGAATGACTTGGGGTGAGTTTAAGGTGAGTAATGGTGCACAAACAGCGCTAGCAGTAGACGAATCTATTGTTAATATGGTTAAAAGTGCAACAGGGATAGATAATGTGGTTGTTAATGCATTTGAAAATCCTATCTTTTTAGATCAACCGGCATATAACATTGATTATAAAGATTATTTACCTTTTGCATTCTTAGTATTAGCACTTCTTCTTATTGCTTTTGTTATACTTAAATTTAGAAAGCATGATGAAGTTGTTGAGGTTGAACCTGAACTTGAGGTAGAAGAAATGCTTAAGGCTGCTAAGGAACAAGTTGAGTTAGAAGAGATTGAGTTAAAAGAAACTTTGGAAACAAAACGTCAAATTGATAAGTTCGTAGACGAAAAACCAGAGGCTGTGGCAAACTTGCTACGCAATTGGTTGACAGAGGAAGATTGGGAGTGATGAGATGGTAAAAGAGCAATTTTCAAGTAAACAAAAAGCTGCAATGCTTCTCATTGCTTTAGGACCAGAAAAATCTGCTAGTGTTTTTAAATACTTAAAAGAGGAAGAAATAGAACAGTTAACACTAGAGATTGCTAGTATTAAGGCTGTTTCTCCTAAAGTAAAAGAAGAAATTTTGCAAGAATTTTACGAGATGTGCCTAGCACAAGAGTATATTGCAGAAGGTGGTATAGGCTATGCAAGACAACTCCTAGAAAAGGCATTAGGTTCAGATAAGGCTGTTGAAGTGATTAATAAGTTAACTGTATCCTTACAAGTAAGGCCGTTTGAATTTGCAAGAAAAACAGAAGCTACTCAGCTTGTTAACTTTATACAAAATGAGCATCCTCAAACTATTGCCCTTATTTTATCATACTTGAAGCCAAGTCAATCAGCTGAGATTATCAGGGCATTGCCTGCGGAAATGCAGGCAGATACAGCACGTAGAATTGCATTGATGGATAGAGCATCGCCAGATGTTATTAGTCAGATAGAAAGAGAGTTTGAAAAACGACTATCTACATTGGTATCTGAAGATTACACAAGTATAGGTGGAATTGATTCTATTGTTGAGATTATTAATCAGGTGGATCGTACAACTGAAAAGAATATTATGGAAAATCTAGAAATTGAAGATCCAGAATTGGCTGAAATTATTAAGAAGCGTATGTTCGTATTTGAAGATATTACAACATTAGATCCAAAATCTATCCAACGTGTACTTAGAGAAGTTGATAATCACCAATTAGCTATTGCCCTTAAGGGTGCAGGAGAGGGTGTAAAAGAGGTGATTATGGCCAATATCTCTAAACGTTTAGCTGCAATGATTGAAGAAGATTTAGAATATATGGGACCAAAACGTGTTAAAGAAGTTGAAGATGCTCAACAAAAAATCGTTAATATTATTCGCAAGTTAGAAGATGCGGGTGAGATTGTAATTTCACGTGGAGCAGGAGATGAGGTCGTTGTCTAGTATTATAAAAGGTGAAAGAATCAGGACGCAGGGGATTATAGATTTTTCTACTAGGCAAGTAGAGTGGTCTACAGAAGGAAATGATGTACATACAGTAACAGAAGAAATAAATAAAGACATAGAAGAGATGTCCAATTATAAAGAAAAGCAATTAAAGGAAGTGCAAGAAATTGTTGATGCCAAATTGGCACAAGCTAACAAACAGGTTAATCAAATACTTTTTGAAGCAAAGACAAAAGCAAAGGCAATAGAAGAAGCGGCGGAAGAATTGAAAAACAACTTACTATCTAAAGCATTAGAGGAAAAGGAAGAAATCTTACAAGATGCGCATAGGCAAGCAGAAGAAATCAGAGCAGATGCTTATAAAGAAAAAAATGAACTTATTATGGGAACAGAAGAGGAACTCGTAAATATGCTGATGGCACTTCTTAATCATATTATAAGTGAGGAGATGCAATATCAAACAGAGTGGTTAAAATGTCTTGTGCGTAAAATGTTAAGTAAAGATGAAATCTTAGGAGAAGTAAAGGTTATCATTTCACCTATTTTATTCAATCGATTGTCAGAAGAAGAAATAGTTGTTATAGAAGGAATCCAAAAAGGGTTAACCATAGAGACAAAAGACAATCTTAATGAAACAACTTGTATCATTGAATACAATCAAGGAACTATTGTATATGATGTAACACAGGGACTTGAGCGTGTAATAAAAGATACAAGAATCTTATTGAACACAAAGTAGGTGGTAAGATGATTAATTTGAAGAGGTATGAGCAAGTGACTCATACGCAGCTCTGGACTTACAAAGGAAGAGTTACAAGAGTAGTAGGAATGAGTATAGAGACACTTGGTCCCATGGCACAAATTGGTGATATTTGTTATATTAAGCCTAAAGGCAAAAAAGGACTCGTAACAGCAGAGGTAGTCGGTTTTAAAGATGAATATTTGTTGTTAATGCCCCTAGGAAATTTAGAGGGTATCGGCCCGGGGTGTGAGGTGATTGCCTATGGAGATAAACTAAGCATAAAAGTAGATGAAAGCTTATTGGGAAAGGTAGTAGATTGGCAAGCTAAACCTATTGATAAACAAGAAATTTTTTGCAAGCACCAAGTACCAATTGATAATGTAGCACCTAATCCGCTTACAAGGAACCGCATAACGACTCCCCTACAGTTAGGTGTACGTGCTATAGATGGTATGTTAACCGTAGGAAAAGGACAAAGAATAGGGATATTTGCAGGTAGTGGTGTTGGAAAAAGTACATTAATGGGTATGATTGCAAGGAATGCTTTAGCCGATATAAATATTATAGCATTGATAGGGGAGAGAGGAAGAGAAGTAAGGGAATTTATCGAAAATGACTTGCAAGAGGAAGGTCTTAGACGTTCCATTGTAGTTGTTGCAACTTCTGATCAACCGGCGCTTATGCGACTAAAGGCTGCAATGACAGCAACAGCTTTGGCAGAATATTTTAGGGAACAAGGACAAGATGTATTACTTATGATGGACTCGCTTACAAGATTTTCTATGGCACAAAGAGAAATAGGCCTTGCTATAGGGGAACCACCTGTATCTAGAGGGTACACACCTTCTGTTTTTGCACAATTACCAAAACTTTTAGAGAGAGCTGGAAATTCAAATAAGGGTAGTATTACAGGTATGTATACAGTTCTTGTGGATGGTGATGATTTTAACGAACCTATAACAGATACGGCTAGAGGTATATTAGATGGACATATTGTGTTATCTAGAAAACTTGCAAACAAAGGTCATTATCCGGCCATAGATGTTTTAGCGAGTATATCTAGGGTTATGAGTAATATTGTTTCTGAAGAACATAAGTATTTTGCTAGAGAGATAAAGAAACATATGGCGGTATATAAGGAGGCTGAGGACTTAATTAATGTAGGTGCTTATAATAAGGGAAGTAATGAAGAAATAGATATTGCTATCGATAAAATGAAGCTGATTAATGAATTCTTATGTCAAAATGTAGGTGATAAAATTGAATTTAATAATACTTTACATCATATGCATGAAATAATAGAGTAGGGTGTGAATATGTTTAAATATAAATTAGAACCTATTTTAAGTTTGAAAGAAAAGATGGAAGATAATAAAAAAAGAGAGTTAGGATTAGCAAATCAGTCATATGAAAAGGCTAAGGCTGAAAAGGCTAAGTTGGTTGAGACTAGGAATAAAGCATATGAAGAAGCAAAAATACAAAATAATAATAAAGTGAATATTGAACATTTAAAGCAGTTAAATCAATATTTAAACTATATGAAGCGTGAGATTCATCTTAAAGAGCAAGAAGTCATAAAAGCTGCAATAAAGGTAGATGAAAAAAGAAGTGAATTAATAGAAGCAGTGAAAGAAAGAAAAATTCTAGAGAATCTTAAAGAACTTAAACTAGAAGAATACAAAGAAGAAGAAAGTAAAAAAGAAAATAATATTATAGATGAAATAGTTACCTATAAATTTGGATCGAGTAAAAAGGAGTGAGATAAATGGGGAAGGACACAAAAGCAAAGAATGTAATAGAAATGAATAATGTTATCCCTCCTTTAAGAGTCAAAAAACGTAAGAAGAAAAAGTGGTTAGTTATTATAATTATTCTTATCATTTTAGGTGGTTTAGGTTTTATATTTAGAATGCCGATTTTAAATTTCTTAAGAAATGTACCTGTAATTGAGAAGTTGATTCCTAGCATACAAGAAACAAGTGCTGACCTCTCAAAGGAAGAGCTTCTTACTCTATATAACGAGCAAAAGCAAGAGCTCCAAAAGTTACAGGATAAAATAAACATTCTTGAAACTACAAATCAAGATTTACAAAAAAGAAATGATAGTTTAAAGGAATATGAAATGAAATATACAGATTTTCTAACGCAAAAAAAGGCGTGGGATGAATCCATAGCAGAAGACAATCCCGAATTGTTTATCACACAGTTCGAAGAGATATATCCTGATATAGCAGCCGAAATCTACGAAACATTAAAGGGAGAAGCTGTAGCCACTAAAGAACAACAAGTAGTAGCTAAGTCAGTAGGTGAGATGGATGCAGATCAAGCAGCAAAGGCTTTAGAAGTACTTTTGACAACCGACTCTGAGCTTGTTCAGGTAATTGTTAAGAATATGAATAGTGAGCAAAAATCTCTTGTTTTAAGTAGCATGACATCTGAGGGTGCGGCAAAAGTCATTAAACTTATATCACCATAATTTATAAATGAGGTGAAGAGGAAGGAGGAGAAGTATGGGACAAGTTGGGTTAGATACATTATTTACTACAGGAACCGTACCCAATGCAGATTTTTTGTGTAACATGAATAAGAGTGCAGTAAATCGGAGTGATAACCGCTCATTTGAAAAAGCACTTGATAAAGCAAAGAGTACGCAGGTAAAACCTAAAGAAAGTAGTAATAGAGATGAAAATGTAAACAAATTAAAAGATACAGAAAAGAACCTTAGTAATCAAGTGAATGAAGGAACTAAAAGTGATTTAAAAGATCCAGTTAAAGCTGATGCTACAACCATCGAAAAAGTACAAGAAGAGGATGAGAAAGTATCAGATAAGGATAAAATAAATAAGGATATTCTTCTATTATTAAGTCAAACCTTGGAGATTACACCGCAGCAGTTAGATAAACTGCTTACACAGATGGGATATCAGCCATCAGATTTATTAAAACAAGAAGTATTTGGTGAATTTATAGGCGAAGTCTATAACCAATTAAAAGGTGAAAATTTATTGTTTGTAGAAGAAGGTTTGCCAAATATTAGTAAACTTTTCGAACAAATCCAGTCAATATTTCAACAAGTGGATACTAATAGGAGTAAAGAACTAATTCCAAATGCATCTCTTAATATAGAAAGTGTAATGGAGCTTCCTTCTAGTGAAGTAGGGAAAGAGGAAGTAAGACAGAGTGTTAATATTCAAAGGACAGACTTATCCGAAAACCCTAAGAGTGTAGAGGAAATGCAAGTTTATAATACTGTACAGACTATTAATCAAAAGGAAGGCGTACAAAGTGTAGTAGATCCTAAGCAAACCCAGTTGATAATGGAGAATACGCTTAATGAAAATGCCAAAATGGATTTAGGTATAGTTGTACCTATTCAAAATTTTACATCTACAGCCTATACACAAATATGGACCTCCCAAGAAACAAGTATAGCTACTAGTCTACAAAATTCTCAAGTCGTTGAAACTAATATTATTGAGCAAATTGACTTTAAAACCTTAGGATCTACAAAAGAAATTCATCTTCAATTATCACCTAAAACACTAGGAGAATTAAGTATTAAGATTATAGAAGAAAGTAGTAGTATTGTAGCTCAAATTAAGGTGGATAGTGAAAAGACAAGAGCTATTTTAATGAATGAGATGAACTCACTCAAAGAAGCTTTAGAAGAAGGTGGATTAACTGTTACAGATGTAAGAGTAGATATTAAGCAAGATAGTCACCAATCACAAATGGAGCAACAAAAGCAAAAGTCAAGCCGAAGAATCCAAGAAATTATAGCAAAACATATGGAAGAGTTCAATGGTGAGGACGAAGTACTAGCACAAAAAATAAGTGATTCAGAAGTTGATTACATGGTATAAGGGGTGAAAGAATGTCGACAAATGTTTCTAGTATAGCAGGGGTAGATAGTGATTATCTAAAAATAACTGAAGAAGTAAAAAGTCAATCAGAATTAGATAAGGATGCTTTTATTAATTTATTAGTAACTCAAATGAAATATCAAGATCCGTTAGAACCGATGGATAACTCTGAAATGCTTGCACAACTTGCACAATTTACCGCACTTGAGCAAATGATGAATGTAGCTCAGGCGTCTCAAAAGCAACTAGCTAATGGAATGATAGGTAAATATGTTGAATACCTTTATGAGAACTCAGAAGAGGGTATCTCTGAATATCGTGTAGGAAAAGTAGATTATGTAAAAATGACGGGAGATACACCTGTTTTAGGAATAGGAGATGTAGAGGTAAAAATGGATGCTGTTTATCAAGTATATGATAGTAGTAACATTGAGGCTAATACAACTGCTTTCCAATTATTAGGCAAGACTGTTCAAGGTCTATTAGAGGAGACTAAGGAAGATGGTTCAAAAGCTAGCGTTATTATTGAAGGGGAAGTTTTAGGTATAGAAATGAAGGATGGTAATCCATACTTAGCTATAGGAACTGGTGCAAAGAAAGTATCTATTGCCTTTGATAAAGTTCAAAATGTAGTGGATAAGCCAAGTATAACAGGTAAACTTGTTACAGGAACCTATATTGATGAAAAGGGAGAAACACAAAAAATAACTGGAATAGCAGAATACATACGTATTGAAAAATCAGATACTGTTGTTTATGTAAAAGATGGAGAAAAAGGTGTGTTCGTTAAATTTAAGAATATTTCTTTGATAGAAGATAATAAGTAAGATAAAAAGAGGAGGTAGCTTCATATGATGAGATCAATGTTTTCTGGTGTATCTGGTCTTAAGGTACATCAGACAAGAATGGACGTTATAGGTAATAATATTGCAAATGTTAATACAGTAGGGTATAAATCACAACGTGTCACTTTTAGTGATGTTTTTTCTCAGACCATTCAAGGGGCCAGTTCAGCTAATGATGAGACGGGTAGAGGCGGAGTTAACCCCATGCAAGTAGGGCTTGGTGTAAATGTATCTTCTATTGATATACTAATGACACAAGGAGCAGCACAAAGAACAGATAATCCCTTTGATTTAATGGTAAATGGAGATGGATTTATTGTAGTAGGGGATGCAAATGGTACATACTTTACACGTGCAGGGGCTTTAAGACAAGATGACGAAGGGAATCTAGTGATTCCAAATGGAATGAAAGTAAAAGGTTGGCCTTCAGTATATGATGATACAAAGAAAGAGTATGTTATTCAAAGACAAGAGGTAACGGATATTAACTTAGGAGATCCATCTATTAAAAGTTCGAGTCCAACAATGACTAAGAATGTACAATTAGCAGGAAATCTTTGTAATACGGAGACACAAGATGTTGTAACCTCTGTTACATTTTATGATAGTTTAGGGAATCCTTACAACTTAAAGTTAACATTAAGAAGGAGTAAAGATGGAACATCAGGAGCTGTAGTGCCTAATAAATGGGATATTATACCAGCTACTGAAATTACTGATCCTAAAGGTAATAAGGTAACCGTAGATCCAGGTTTAACACCAACCGCATTGGAATTTAATGAAAATGGGGTTTTGATAACACCTACATCTGCAGAACTTACTATTGCCTTTACAACATCAGGAGGGACAGGAACTACAAAGATAGATGCAACAGGCTCTACAATTAGTGATTTAAAAGTAGATCTTAGTGGATTAACCCAGTATGCAAATGATACAAATGTTCAGCCAAAGACTCTAGATGGAAATATGGCAGGGAAACTTTCTGGTTATAAGATTGGAAATGATGGCATTATTACTGCAACCTATGATAATGGAGATCAAAGAGATATTGCTCAAGTTATAGTGGCTGAATTTGATAATCCAGCTGGTCTTGAAAAGGTAGGAGATAACCTTTACACAAATACGTCCAACTCAGGTGATTTTGACGGAATAGGAAAAACAGGTG
Organism: Bacillota bacterium; assembly: GCA_023436395.1. Taxonomy (GTDB): domain Bacteria; phylum Bacillota; class Clostridia; order Lachnospirales; family Cellulosilyticaceae; genus Cellulosilyticum. The sequence goes on from JAEZJJ010000033.1 coordinate 233,747, forward strand.
TATTTAATACAGGTGTATTAGAAATGTCCAATGTTGACCTTTCAGCTGAGTTTACAGATATGATTGTTACACAAAGAGGTTTCCAGGCCAATTCAAGAATTATATCTGTTTCAGATGAAATGCTTCAAGAACTTACGAACCTAAAACGTTAATGTATAGGAGAAGCTTATGATTATACTGACAAAAATAAATAATCAAGATTTTGCTATTAATTCAGATTTGATTGAAACCATAGAGCAAACACCGGACACTATTATAACAATGACAACTGGAAATAAGTATGTTGTAAAACAATCACAAGAAGAAATTATAAGACGTATTATTCAGTATAAAAGAAAAATATATCTTGTAAGTGAAGGGGAGGAATAGACAAGTGGATATTTCTACAATAATAGGGCTAGTCGCAGGATTTACATTTGTTATTATATCCATTGGTTTAGGGGGAGGTGCGGTACCTCGTTTCCTTGACTGGCCTTCTGTAATGATTGTATTTGGAGGGGTTATCTCAGCCCTTTTTGTTTCATATCCTATGGCAAAGTTTATTGAAGGTTTTAAAACTGTAAAACATGCATTTTCTAAGAAAGATATTAATCCTACAGAAGTTATTTCTAAAATTAATGAATTAGCTTTATCAGCTAGAAAGGAAGGGTTACTAGCCCTTGAAGAAATTGCACAGGACATGGATGATCAGTTTTTACAGAAAGGGATTTTACTTATAGTAGATGGGACAGATGCAGAACTCTTAAGAAATATTCTAGAGACAGAGATTGCCTTTGTGGAAAATAGACATAAAGATAATCAAAAGTTTTGGGATAGCATTGCTGAATTAGGTCCTGCGTGGGGAATGATAGGAACACTTATAGGGCTTATTATTATGTTAGATAATTTAAATGATCCATCTACTCTAGGTCCCAAAATGGCAGTTGCACTTATTACTACTTTTTACGGTTCTATGATTGCCAATTTAGTAGCAACACCTATTTCCAATAAACTTAAATTAAAGAGTAATGAAGAAATCTTACATAAACAGGTTATGGTAGAAGGATTATTGTCGATTCAAGCAGGTGAAAATCCAAGAGTCATTGAAGAAAAACTTAAGGCATTCCTATCTCCTGGTACACGTAAAGTATTTGATGATAAAACTAAAGTAGAGGAATAGGCGGTGAGATAAATGAAAAGGATGGAAGATGAACCTAAAAAAGGTGCACCCGCTTATATGAATACCTACGGTGATATGATGACTTTACTTCTCACCTTTTTTGTACTTTTATTTGCAATGTCCACAGTAGATGCAGAGAAGTTTGAAGCACTAGCCTCTTCATTTAATGCATCGGTTAGTATCTTTGAAGGTGGACAGACGATACGTATTGATAATAATGTATTAGAAAATGGGATGTCTCAGTTTCCTGTAAAAGAAACACAATTCTCTATAGAGCAAGCCTATCAAAAAGACCAAGAGACTGCAAAGGCTGAAGAAGATATTAAGGCCTATATTAAAGCAAAAGAAATAGATGATAAGGTGACGGTTCAAAAGAATGGTGATACAATCGTTATTCGTTTTGCAGATATTATACTATTTGATACAGGTAAAGCAGATATAAAGCCAGGAGCCATTCCAAGTTTAAATCTAGTAGGAGAAAAATTAAGGGAATACCTTAATATGGGGTATCACCTTCAAGTAGAAGGACATACAGATAATCAACCTATTCATACAGCTCAATTTCCTAGTAACTGGGAACTTTCTAGTGCAAGGGCTATTGCTGTAATGAGATTTTATTTAGAGGAAATGGATTTTAATCCTTCACAAATATCAGCAGAGGGAAAGGGTGAATATCATCCAATTAGTTCTAATACAACTAAAGAAGAACGGGCTCAAAATAGACGAGTAGAAATTAAACTTAGTAAATCAAGTTCATAGAAATAAGGGGGGTTGAAAATTGGAAGGTAAATTTAAGCTTTTTGTAGTCACAGCAATTATCATATTGGGAATATCCGTTGCAGGTGTGGCTTTCTTTCTGGTTAAGCAAATGAATGAGAAATCTGTGACTACGCCAGAAGCTACAATGGAAGGGACACTAAACCTAGTAGAAATATCTATGGGAGAGGCAATTATGACTAATATTGCTATAAGTGAGGATGAAATTCAACACTTTGCCAAGATAAAAATTAGCCTAGGCATAAGTGATAATAATAAAAAAGCCTATGAGGCTTTTAATGAGGCACTAACTAGTAAAGCTGCAAGTATAAAAAATGAACTCATTGATGTGATAGGAGAGCAAACCTATAGTATGCTAAAGTCAACAGATGGGAAAACAAAATTGGCTGATGAAATTATCGTAAGACTTAATAAATTATTAAATACAGATGTTATTAATGAAGTGTATTATGAAGAGTACTTTGTGCAATAAGTATTATTTAAAGGAGGTGACATAGGGTGAGTGAAGTACTGTCACAAAGTGAAATCGACGAGCTGTTTAAAGCACTCAATACAGGCGAAATTAATATGAGTGAGATGCAAGAAGCTAAAGATCAAAGAGGTGTTAAAATTTATGATTTCGCAAGACCCTCTAAATTCTCAAAGGAACAGCTTCGAACATTAGAAATTATTTTCGAAAGCTATGGAAGAGCTATTTCCACCTATTTATCTGGGCACCTCAGAACTATGGTAACAGCAGAAGTTATGAATGCAGAAGCTGTCACATACTCAGAGTTCTCTAATGCACTGATTAACCCTGTTATTTTAGCAGTTACAGATTTTAGACCATTAAAAGGTTCAATCCTTCTTGAACTTTCGCCTAATATGGGATATACAATTATAGATCGTGTATTGGGGGGAAGTGGAAGTGGGCTTGAAGTTATTAGAGAATTTACAGATATTGAACGGGTAATTTTGGAAAAAATATTCATTCAATTCATCCAACTTTTAGTTGAACCTTGGAAAAATGTAGTTGAACTTGATCCAATGCTTGAGAAAATAGAAACAAATTCACAAGTTGTACAAATTATATCCCCAAATGAAATCATAGCCCTTGTTACACTTAATATAAAAATAGGAAATGTAGCTGGTATGATGAATATATGTATACCGCATTTAGTAATAGAATCCATCATGGATAAATTAAATACTAAATATTGGTTCGCTCAGAAAGAACAAGAATTAGGACCATCTTATCATGAATATATTGAAAAGATGATTGAAAAATCTAGAATACCTATTAAAGCAGTTTTAGGTAAAACACATGTTACTGTTCGAGAATTTTTAGAATTATCTAGATCTGATATAGTTAAATTGGATAAGGGTATAGATTCTGGATTGGATATTTATGTTGGCAATATATTGAAGTTTACAGGATTACCAGGTCAATATAAAAATAAAGTTGCTATAAAAATTAATCACGTTATACAGAGGGAGGATGAGTAATGGTAGCCGAAATGCTTTCACAGGAAGAAATAAATGCACTACTAGGTAATATGAGTATGGACAATAATGAGAATAGTGCACTTGAAGAAGAACTTAGTAGGCAAGACAATGGCACAGTTACATTAAGCCCAGAAGAAATAGATGCATTAGGTGAAATTGGTAACATATGCATGGGAACAGCAGCAACAACATTGTTTACGCTTCTAAATCATAAAGTTCTCATTACAACACCAAAGGTTGAAGCGCTGACTTGGGATGGATTTGCAGATTCAATTACAGATGATTTAACAGCTGTTTCTGTAGATTATACTGAGGGGTTTTGTGGTTCTAATTTAATGATTTTAAAGGATCATGATGTAAAAATTATTGCTGACTTAATGATGGGGGGAACTGGAACTTATACTGAGGGACCAGTAACAGACTTACATCTAAGTGCTATTGCAGAATCTATGAATCAGATGATAGGTTCATCTTCTACATCAATGGCACAAATTTTTAATAAAAAGATAGATATTAGTCCACCGCAAGCATTAAAAATGCAAGCTAATATAGAAGATATTTTTGGCCCTAAGGGCGATATTGTAAAAATCTCTTTTAGATTACAAATAGAGGAGAATATCATTGACAGTGAATTAATGCAGGTATTACCGATCCAGTTTGCTAAAGAGTTAATAGCTGGTCTTTTAAGTCAAGAGCAGACAATTGTAGAAACCGTACCAGAACCTAAAATAGAAAAACCACAAGTTATAATACCACAAAAGGTTGAACCAACAGTAATGCCACAACAAGTACCAATTGTGGAGAGTTTACCAATGACAAATGATCCAAATTATTATGGCGAAAATTATCAAAAGCCTGTAGGTAATATTAAAGCAGATGTAGATATACAGACACCTCAATTTCAATCATTTGATAATCGCCCTAAGGTTTATCCAAAAGAGAATATGGATTTATTAATGGATGTTTCTTTGGAGGTATCAGTTGAACTAGGACGTACCTCAAGGAAAATTAAAGAAATCCTTGAATTTGGACCGGGTAGTATTATAGAACTGAACCGTTTAGTAGGAGAACCAGTAGATGTGCTTGTAAATGGCAAGTTTGTTGCAACAGGAGAAGTTGTTGTAATTGATGAGAATTTTGGAATTAGAATTACAGATATTATTAATCCAGAAGAGAGAATATAGGAGGGCATATAAAATGGCTAAAAGAGTATTAATTGTAGACGATGCAGCATTTATGCGTATGATGATTAAGGATATTTTAAGTAAAAATGGATATGAGGTAGCTGGTGAAGCTGAAAATGGTTTACGAGCTGTAGAAAAGTATAAGGAGCTTACGCCCGATTTAGTATTAATGGATATTACAATGCCTGAAATGAACGGTATTGATGCTGTAAAAACAATTAAAGCTTTAGACCCAGGAGCGAAAATTGTAATGTGCTCTGCTATGGGACAACAAGCAATGGTTATTGAGTCTATTCAAGCTGGAGCAAGGGATTTTATTGTAAAACCATTCCAGGCTGACCGCGTTTTAGAAGCTGTTAGAAAAGTTGTAGGCTAAGGAAATAAAAAATGAGCATTAGTGGTAGGCCTAAGGGGCGTACCACTAATGCTATATATAAAATAATATAAAATTGAATGGTGATAATATGATAAAAGATATGTTCGAATTAGTGCTGCTCATTCTTATATTCTTAGGAATTCTAGCATTAACTTATTATATAACTAAAAAAATGGCCCTTTTAAATAAACGCATGGCACATAATAAGAATATGGAAGTCGTTGAAATGCTTCAGATTACACAAGGACAATATTTATGCATTGTAAAAATTGGGAGTGCATATCACTTAATAGGAAGTAGCCAAAAGGGAAACATTTGTTATTGTACCAATTTAAAAGAAGAAGAACTTAATTTGGAACCAGTAATAGAGAAATCTTTTAGTGAACAACTGAGTCATTTAATGAAAGGTAGACAAGTGAATGAACATGAAAATGAACATAAAAGTGAATAAATCCATTCTAAGAAATATATTAGGTTTAGCAATTATTTTAATTTGTATGAGTTTTGTTATAGAACCTCTTAAAGCTTCTCCAATTCAAGTACCTAATTTGACAGTTAATATAGGAGGAGAAGAGACAGCACAAGGAAGTAGTGCTACTTTACAGATGATTTTCATCATTACAATTATTGCTTTAGCACCTTCCATTTTAATTATGATGACATCTTTTCTACGTCTTATTGTAGCATTACATTTTTTAAGGTCAGCAATAGGAACGCAGACAATGCCTCCTAATCAAATTTTAGTAGGACTTGCCTTATTCTTAACCTTTTTTGTAATGAGTCCTGTTTTTATGGAAATTAAAACGGTTTCACTTGACCCATTAGAAAAGGGACAAATAACACAAGAGCAAGCTATTGAACGAGGGATAGAACCATTAAAAAGTTTTATGCTGAGACAAGCTGAAAATGAAGATGTCAATTTATTTATGGAGTTAGCAAATATAGAACCTTTTGAGAGCGAAGAGCAACTTATAGAGGAATTACCTCTTTATGTGATAGTTCCCGCCTTTATTATTAGTGAATTACGAGCTGGTTTTATAATAGGATTTCTAGTATACATACCTTTTATTATAATTGACATGGTTGTAGCTGCAACCTTAATGTCCATGGGGATGATGATGCTACCGCCAGCCATGATTTCTTTACCTTTTAAAATCCTATTATTTATTATGGTAGATGGTTGGAACTTATTTATTGGACAACTTATACAAACATTTAATTAGGAGGAAGCTATGGAACAAATAGTATTAGATTACATGCGAGAAGCTTTGATGATGATTATTAAAATATCTCTTCCTATTTTGTTAACAGGACTAGTTGTGGGATTAATCATCAGTATTTTTCAAACAGCTACATCTATACAAGAGCAGACACTAGCTTTTGTTCCTAAAATAATAGCTGTATTTTTAGCCATTATTCTATTTGGTTCTTGGATACTTAATATGCTCTCTACATATACCATTAGACTATTTAGCAGTTTTAATACACTTTTATAAGGAAGGATACTATGGAGGATTTAGTCTATTTATATGCTCATGTAGACATATTACTTATTATTTTTTGTAGGATCATACCAACAATACTTTTTTTGCCTATTATTGAAGAAAGTAGGGTACCTAAAATGGTAACGGTAGGGCTATCGTTATGTCTAGCAATAGCTGTTTTTATGGTGACCGATTGCAGTCAAGTTTACTATAACCCAACACTTGTAAGCTATACAATGCTACTTATAAGGGAAATGTTAGTTGGCTTAATAATTGGATTTATATTTAAGATTTTTTTTCAAATCTATCAATTTGTAGGAACTTTGTGGAGTACTCAAGGTGGTCTAGGAATGAGTATGGCACTAGACCCTGTAGGTGGTGTAGAAGCACCTATTATAGGTCGTTTTTACAACTTATGTTTCTGTGCTATTTTTATACTAGGAGGCGGATATCATTGGTTTATTAAGACACTAGTTGAGTCTTTTACATTAATTCCGATTAATAAGGTGGTATTAGGAACACACTTAGTAGCTGGTACAGTAAGTACTATAGGAAACTATCTCTTAATAGGATTAAAACTTGCTATGCCTATATTAAGTATATTAATACTAATAGATGTTGGTTTGGGGATATTAGCCAGGGCAGTTCCGCAAATGAATATGTTTGTTATAGGGATTCCCTTAAAAATTGTTATTCTATTTGTATTAATGATTGTTACAATTAGTTTAGTACCCATATTTAATAACATTATTATTGATGAGATGGTGAATACCATCATGAATTTAATACAAGGAATGAGACCGCTATGAGTGAAGTGAAATATTTCCTAGACCTACAGTTTTTCTCAGCTGAAAGTGAAGGGAGAACAGAAAAAGCAACACCCAAAAAGAAGGATGATACAAGAAAAAAAGGGCAGGTTGCAAAAAGTGCAGAATTAAATACAGCTATTTTAATTATTGGTTTTTGTAGTGTGAGTTTAGTATTAGGAGGCTATATGCTTTCTAGTATTAATAATAGCATGACCACAGGTATAAATAAGGTAGGAGAGGTATTTTTAAATCGAGAGACTTCTTATTATATGCAATTTGTACTTAGAGATGCCATCGTTGATACACTATGGATTTGTGTACCTTTGTGGTTGTGTTTAGTAGTTATAGGATTTATTATTTCTTATGTACAAGTAGGGTATAAAGTAAGCTTTGAGCCTATGAAAGTTAAATTTAGTAAAATGAACCCTATTAATGGGATTAAACGAATGATTTCTAAAGATATGATTATAAGTTTACTATTATCAGTAGCAAAGGTCACAGTATTAGGTTCTATTGTATATAACCTTATTATTGGTAAGATACCCGAGTTTATTAGATTTTATGAACTTACATTAGAGCAAATTTTAGAAACAATTGCCATGACAGTAGTACAAATGGGTTTCTTTGTAGGTGGAGCATTTCTTGTATTAGCAGTATTAGACTATGTCTATCAGCGCTACAAACATTCAGAGAGTATTAAGATGACAAAACAAGAAGTAAAAGAAGAATATAAGAATGCTGAAGGGGACCCTCAAATTAAATCTAAAATTAGGCAAAAAATGAGAGAAGGGTCAATGAGGCGGATGATGCAAGCTATTCCAGAGGCAGATGTTATTATTACTAATCCTACTCATTTTGCAATTGCGATTAAATATGATGAAAGTAAAGGCACAGCGCCTATTGTAGTGGCTAAAGGTGTTGATTATGTAGCACAAAAAATTAAGGAAAAAGCAAAAGAACATCATATTGAAATAGTAGAAAATAAACCTTTAGCAAGAGCACTGTATTATACAGTAGATTTAAATAAGGAAATACCCCCAGAATTATATGGGGCTGTAGCAGAAGTTTTAGCATTTATATATAATTTGCAAAATAAAAATATGAATAGGAGGAGCTAATTGTGAGGTTTAAATCAGGAGATATTGTATTAGGACTTTTTGTCGTAGGACTTATTTTCTTAATTATTATTCCATTACCAGCGACAATCTTAAGTATATTACTCATTGTTAATATTTCTATATCAACCATTATATTAATGAGTGCCCTTTTTTCAAAAGAACCACTAGATATATCATTATTTCCTACATTATTATTAATTACAACATTATTTCGATTAGGTCTAAACCTATCAAGTACTAGGATGATCTTAAGCACAGGATATGCAGGTGAGGTTGTACAAGCTTTTGGGGAATTCGTTGCAGGTGGTGATATTGTTATTGGAGTCATTATGTTTATCATTATTACCATTGTTAATATGCAAGTTATCACTAAGGGTTCTGAGCGTGTAGCTGAAGTAACTGCTAGATTTACATTAGATGCAATGCCAGGAAAACAAATGGCAATAGATGCAGATTTAAATACAGGATTTATTGATGAGGCAGAAGCAAAAAAAAGGAGAAAGAAAATTCAAGATGAAGCTGCCTTTTTTGGTTCCATGGATGGTGCTGCAAAATTCGTTAAAAATGATGCAGTGATAGGCATTTTTATTACATTTGTTAATATCATAGGAGGTATCCTTATTGGGGTTGTAATGGGAGGTTTAGAGCTTTCAGATGCCTTAACAAAATATACAATTGTAACAATAGGAGATGGATTAGTAAGTGCCATTCCATCCTTGCTTATTTCCACAGCTACAGGTATTTTAGTAACTAAAACTTCAACAGAACAGGAAATAAGTTCCACATTAGTCACACAGTTGTTTTCTTCACCACTAGTATTAATTATTGTAGGAATTACAGTTACTGTTCTCGGCGTATTTACACCAATGGGTGTAGTAGTTACCGTACCTATTGCAATTGTTTGGTTTATTCTTGCAGCCAATATGAATAAGAAGCAGAAAATTGAAGAAGTTAAATCTGAAATAGATACAGAGGATGAAGCTGCAGAAGAAATTCGTAAACCAGAGAATGTTATTTCATTACTCCAAGTAGACCCTATAGAATTAGAATTTGGATATGGTATTATTCCACTTGCTGATGTACATCAAGGAGGAGACTTATTAGACCGAGTTGTAATGATTAGGCGCCAAATTGCACTTGAATTAGGAAGTATTGTACCTATTGTACGACTAAGAGATAATATTCAGTTAGCACCTAATGCTTATAGTATAAAAATTAAAGGCGTAGAGGTAGCAAGTGGAGAAATTCTTTTTGACCATTATATGGCAATGAATCCAGGATATGTAGAAGAAGAAATTGATGGAATTGCCACAACAGAGCCTGCCTTTGGACTCCCAGCTTTGTGGATAACAGAAGCTCAAAGAGAAAAGGCAGAAGTGAAAGGTTATACAGTAGTAGATTGCCCATCTATTATAGCTACTCATTTAACAGAAATTATCAAACGTCATTTACATGAGTTATTAAGTAGGCAAGATGTTCAAACCCTTATTAATAATATAGCAGAGACACATCCAACACTAATTAGCGAGTTAACTCCGAAATTGCTCAGTGTAGGTGATATTCAGAAAGTGCTTAGTAATTTATTAAAAGAAGGCATTTCCATACGTGATTTAGTCACTATATGTGAAGTGTTGGCAGATTATGCAACAAGTGTACGCGATACTGATGTATTAACTGAGTATGTAAGACAAGGCTTAGCAAGGGCGATTTCTAAGAAACTTTTCACAATGCAAACCAATCAAGTTATTACATTAGATCCAACAGTGGAACAGCAAATTATGGCAAGTGTGCAACATACAGAGCAGGGAGCATATGTTGCATTAGATCCCAAGATTGTACAAAATCTTATGAGTCAGTTAAAAAGGGAGGTTAATAAATTAACTTCTATAGGATTGCAACCCGTTATTTTAACATCACCTATTGTAAGAATTTATTTTAAACACCTAACTGAACAGTATATGCCGGATTTAATAGTTGTTTCTTATAATGAAATTGAACAAGACATAGAGATTCAGTCAATAGGGATGGTGAGCATTGCATGAGAATACTTAAATTAAAAGGAAAGTCAGAAGAGATAATCCTAAAAGAAATAGAAAGAGAATATGGTAATGGAGCTATTATATTAAGTACGCAGCAAGAACAAAAGAAGGGGTTAACTAAATGGTTTACCCCACCCAAAACTATTATTACAATTGCTATTAAAGATGAAGAAGATATACAGCAAGAGTCATTATCAATTAAAAATGTAAGTGAAGAAATTCAAAAGGTAAGTTTATCCACTTTACAGCAAAAAGAAAATGAAAAATCTTATGAAGTCTTATTAGACTTAAAGAATCAGATTTCCCAATTACAGAAAGAAATTGGAAGTATGAAACAAGGACCAATAGAGAACAAGCAAATTGAGGAACAACCACAATTAGAAGATGAAAATAAATGGCTTAGCTATTTAAGAGTCAGACTCATGCAATTTGGACTAAAGGAAGAAGTGTGTGCTAATTATTTACAAGACGTTAAAGATGAATCATTAGAAGGGATTGTACGCAAGGTTTATTCTGGTTTAGAGGAAGCTCTTAAAGAAGCAAAAAGAAGTGAGATGCCACAAGTTATGTTTTTTATTGGTTCTACAGGTGTAGGGAAAACAACCACTCTTGCTAAGTTAACTGCCAAATATGTGTTAGAAGAACAGAAGAAAGTTGTATTATTTACAGCAGATACTTATAGAATTGCAGCAGTAGAACAGTTGAAAACCTATGCGGATATCTTAGGTGTAGAAATCGAAGTTATTTATAATGAAACAGAACTACCTAAATATATCGAAAAATGGAAACACATGGACTATATATTAATAGATACAGCAGGAAGATCTCATAAAAATGAAGAGCAAGTTAAAGAACTAAAAGCACTCATGCAACAAATAGAAAACAAACAAGTCTTTCTTGTATTAAATGCAAATACTGTAGCAAGAGATGTGGTGACCATTGTAAATACTTACGCAAAAGCTGAACCTCAATTTGATTTAATTCTTACAAAACTTGATGAAACTGATGAAATTGGAAATATTGTTAATATTGCGTATTACAGTGATAAGCCTATTATGTATTTAACAAATGGACAGAATGTACCTGCAGATATTAAAGTATTTAATAAACAAGAATATATAACAGAACTATTAGGGAGAATAAGCAATGAGTGATCAAGCAGAAGCACTTAGACAAATGGTAGGGATGAATGGGGCAACTAAAACAGATGGGCTGGGTGAGATGCGCATTATTACAGTAGCAAGTGGAAAAGGTGGCGTAGGAAAAAGTAATTTCAGTGTAAATTTAGGTCTTGCAATGCAAGCGTTAGGATATGCCCCTTTAATTTTGGATGCTGATTTTGGGCTGGCTAATGTAGAAATTATTTTAGGAGAACGTCCACAGTTTAATTTATCCCATCTTCTTAAAGGACAGTGTCAAATTCAAGATATAGTATCTACAAGTAAGTATGGTATTCCCTTTATTTCCGGTGGTTCAGGGATTAAGGATATGAATTTTTTACCAGCCTATCAGATTGACAAGGTAAGCATGCAACTGGCTGAGCTTAGTACGCTAACGAATATGTTAATTATAGATACAGGGGCAGGTATTAACGATGTTGTTGTGAAGTTTTGTAAACTTGCACATGAAGTTTATATTGTAGTTACACCTGAGCCAACCTCTGTGACGGATGGTTATGCATTAATTAAAACACTTATTAGTCAATTTAAGCTAGAAGCATCTATTAAGGTAATTGTTAATAAGGCAATGTCACAAGAAGAAGCACATGAGGTATTTCATAAGCTTTATTATGTGACTCAACAATTTTTGAATAAAGCTATTCAATATGGAGGTTTTATACCTTATGATGAACAATTGTTTAAGTCTGTAAAAGAACAAATTCCTATCTTTAAATATAATCCTCAGGCTAAATCTAGTATTGCTTATTATCAAATTGCAAAAATTATTACAGGTAGTAAAGCTACCCCATCTTATCAAAAAGAAAATTGGATCAGTCGATTTAAAAAAATATTTAGTCAGTAAAAACACTCATTTTAACGAAGAATACATAAAAGTGAACAAAAAAACTTTATATAGTATAAGTATACCAAAGCATATAGGAGATTAAATAATGGATGTGATAAATAAGCTAAGTAGGAGTATGGAGGAAGATAGGCAATATGAATATATTGTTGCGATGGGGATATCTACTGGTGGACCTAAACTACTAAGTCAGATTATACCTATACTAGAAGAAGATTTATCTGCAACTTATTTAATTGTACAACATATGCCGAAAGGATTTACTAAAAATTTAGCAGCACGATTAAATAGTATAAGCAAGCTAGAGGTAAAAGAGGCTGAAAATGAAGAAATCCTAAAGAAAGGAACAGTCTACATAGCTCCAGGAGGTAAACAACTGAAGGTTATTAATGGATTGAAGCCTCAAATTAGCATTACAGATGATTTACCTTATAAAGGACATAAACCATCTGTGAATATTATGTTGCGTTCCATAGCAGAACTAAAAAATTGTAATAAGAAGATGGTTGCCGTTATAATGACAGGAATGGGTTCAGATGGGCTAGAAGGTGTAAGTGAATTAAAAAAAAGTTATCCATGTGAGGTGATTGCACAAGATCAAGCATCGTCTACGGTATATGGTATGCCAAAAGCTATTGCAAATGCTGGTTTGGCAGATTATATTGTATCCGCAGATAATATTACAGAAATTATTAAAAAGATTGTGGGGGATAGACATGGACGTTAGCCAATATTTACAAATATTTATTGAAGAATCAAAAGATAATTTACAAACCCTTAATGAAAATCTACTTAATTTAGAAAATAATCCTAATGATGTAGAAACGCTTAATGCTATTTTTAGAGTAGCACATACATTAAAAGGAATGGCAGGTACAATGGGATTTGTAAAAATGCAAAAATTAACTCATACGGTAGAAAACGTACTCTCGGAAATACGTGCTGGGAAATTAGGAGTTAATTCCAATATAGTTGATGTGCTTTTTCAAAGTTTAGATGCATTAGAAAATTATGTTGAAGAAATTACAAATACATCTAATGAAGGTGATGAAGAATACATTGATTTAGTAACTGCTTTAGGAAAAATCATTGATAATGAAGATAAGTCACCTATTGCAACTGTACATATGGAAATGAGTCCTAAAGAGCTAGATGAAGATAAGATAGAGCATATCGTATTAATGAAACTTACAGAATCACAAGAATTAGTAAAAAATAATGCTTTAAGTATGGGTATGAATGTTTTTCAAATTAAAGTAATACTTTCTCAAAACTGTGTGTTAAAATCAGCAAGAGCATTTGTTATTTTTACGGATCTTGAAAGATTAGGAGAAATCATTCATTGTATACCTAGTACGCAAGATATTGAGGATGAAAAATTTGAAAATGAATTTTCTCTTATATTTGTGACTAAAGAAAATAAACAGAAAATAGAAGAAACTGTTTTAGGCGTTTCAGAAGTAGAGCAAGTGGAAGTTGCTGCTTTTGAAATGAAAGAGAAAATCCAATCTACCATGCAAGCTGATCAAGTAGAGGAAGAAGATAATAATACGCAAATACAAGACTCAAATGCAAATCAGAATCAAAATACAAAACAACAAGTTTCTAGTAAAACAGTACGTGTTAATATTGATCGCTTAGATACGTTAATGAATTTAGTAAGTGAACTTATTATAGTTAAAACGCAGTTAGAAGGACTTAATGTAAAGACTAATGAAGGCGGAAATAATTATAATGACTCTGTTGAATATCTTGAACGTATTACAACCAGTTTACATGATGCAGTAATGAAAGTAAGAATGGTGCCTGTAGAAACAGTATTTAATCGTTTTCCACGTATGATTCGTGATGTTTCTAGAAAACTTGGAAAAGATATAGAATTAGTTATGTCAGGTGAAGAAACCGAGTTAGACAGAACAGTTATTGATGAAATTGGTGATCCATTAATTCACCTACTAAGAAATGCAGCAGACCATGGGCTTGAAACAGCAGAAGAGCGTATTAATATAGGAAAGCCTAGAAAAGGAACAATTAAATTACAAGCTTATCAAGATGGTAATAGTGTTGTAATCGAAGTTGAAGATGATGGAAAAGGTATTAATGTCAGTAAAATCAAAAATAAGGCAGTTGAAAAAGGTACTTTGACAAAAGAAGAAGCAGCCACTATGACCGAACATGAGGCAATTGATTTACTCTTTAGGCCAAGTTTTAGTATGGCAGAAAAGATTTCAGATTTATCAGGTAGAGGGGTAGGCTTAGACGTTGTTAAGAGTAAGATTACTTCGCTTGGTGGACATGTAGAAGTACAAACAGAATTTGGTAAGGGAAGTAAATTTATTGTAAGATTACCACTTACCCTAGCTATTATTCAAGCATTAATGATTAGTATAGGAAATGAGAAGTATGCTATTCCGCTGAGTAATATTCAAAATATAGAGGATGTAAGAAAAGAAGATATTAAATTAGTACAAAAACAAGAGGTTATTGTTGTAAGGGATGAGATTATTCCTATCATACGTTTAAGAAATGTATTAGGATTGCCAGAAGAAAAAGATAAAGACTTAATGATGGGTGTTATTGTTAAGAAAGGGGATAAGCAAGTTGGGTTTATTATTGACTCTTTAATCGGACAGCAAGAAATAGTTATTAAGTCGCTAGGTAAATATTTAAGTGGAATAGATATTATTGCAGGAGCTACAATTTTAGGTAACGGTGAGGTAGCACTTATTTTAGATGTTAATTCGCTTATTTAGGAGGAAAAGAGATGGAGCATATGAGTGAAACTATACAGCAATTTATTGTATTTAAATTAGATGCACAACTTTTTGGAATTGACATTCAAAATGTGCAGATTATAGAGAAGATTAAGCCTATTATGCGTGTGCCTAAAGCACCTACTTGTGTTAAAGGAGTCATGAATTTAAGAGGAGAAATTATTCCTGTTGTGAACTTACGTGAACAGTTTGAACTAGAACAATCGGATTATACTGATAAGACACGTATTATTATAGTAAAACTAGAAGATGCTATGGTAGGAATTATAGTAGATGAGGTAAAAGAAGTTATAGAAATAGCTCAAGAACAGATTGAAGCAGTACAGAATATACAAGGCAAGATGAAAATAAATCATATTTTAGGCGTGGGTAAAGTTGATGAGAATATAGTCACCCTATTAAATCTATCTAATATAATAGAAGAAGCTTTTGATGATGAGGAAGTAAGATAGGAGTGAGGTGATTACCTTGGGAAATCGTAATTATCATGACATTACTAATGAAGAAATAGATATGTTACGAGAAGCTGGAAATATTGCTTCTGGCAATGCAATGACTTCATTGGGACAGCTTATTGGTTGTAGACTAGATATGAATGTTGCAAAAGTGCGCATTGAAAAAATTGAAGAGTTGCCAGATGTCTTAGGTGATGCAGAGGAAGTTATTGCAGGCATGATTATTAACGTTTATGGCGATATTAATGGTATGTTACTCCTAGCATTAGAACCAGAAAGTGCCATTAAGATTGTTAACATGATGTTAGAAAATAAGATACAAGACTTAAATGAGTTAGATGAATTAGGACATTCAGTTTTATGTGAAACAGGAAATATTCTTGCAGGTTCATATCTTAGTGCACTTAATACCTTTACAGGACTAGAATTAGATGTATCCATACCACAGATGGCTATAGATATGGCTGGAGCAATATTAAGTTATCCAGCTATCGAATTTGTTAGAAATGATAACTCAATGTTATTTATCGAAACAGCATTTAGAGATGTTAATAATATTTTAAGTGGTACATATATATTGATTATAGATAATGAAGCCTATAATAAAGTCATAGATGCTCTAGGTGTGTATATATGAGTGAGATGAATATTATTAAGGTAGGGATGGCGGATCTAAATATAGGAAGGGACCCGGATGTACTAACAACATTAGGGTTAGGATCGTGTGTAGGAATTGCATTATATGATGCTACTGTGAAGATAGGCGGCCTAGCACATATAATGCTTCCCGATAGCACGCAAATTAAAAATAATGATAATGTGGCAAAGTTTGCAGATACAGCTATTGAAGTGTTAATGGATAGACTTATAGAAATAGGTGCTAGAAAGAATAGACTAGTAGCTAAAATTGCAGGTGGTGCCCATATGTTTGAGTTTAAAAATATGGATGATATGATGCGTATTGGTACACGGAATGTGAATGCTGTTATTCAGATATTAGAAAATAATAGTATTCCTATCATTGGAAGAGATACAGGGAATAACTATGGAAGAACGGTAGAGCTTTATACAAGTACAGGAATCTTTCGCATAAAGACAATAGGACATGGCATCAAAGAAATATAGGAGAGCAATAAGGGGGTTCTTGAGTGGAGAAGAAAGATATGAATGCTGTTTGGATACAATATGTAAACACAAAAGATGCAACATTAAAGGGTGCATTAATAGAGCATTATGTATATCTTGTGAAATTGGTTGCAGGAAGGTTAGGAATATACCTTAATCAGTATGTAGATAGTGATGACCTAATAGGTTATGGTGCTTTAGGGCTTATTGATGCAGTAGACAAATTTGATCCAGGGAAAAATGTAAAGTTTGAGACATATGCTTCATTAAGAATTAGAGGGGCTATTCTAGATGCTATTAGGAAACTAGATTGGGTACCTAGAACACTTAGAAAAAAGCAAAAGGACATTGATAAGGCATATATTGAGGTAGAGGGGAAATTAGGTAGAGCGCCACTAGATGAGGAAGTGGCGCAGTATCTTGAAATGGATATTGAAGAATATAATGAACTTCTAAAGGCGGTAAATATATCAAGTTTAATATCTATTGACGAATATATGTATCAATTTGAGGCAGTTAAGGACCCAAGTGCACCTATTCCAGATAATTATATAGAAGATGCAGAAGCAAGAGAAATGTTAGCAAAATTTATTGATAGTTTACCAGAGCGTGAAAAAAAGGTTATATTCTTATATTATTATGAGGAATTAACTTTAAAAGAAATTAGTCATGTATTAGAAGTATCAGAATCCAGAGTTTCACAACTCCATACTAAAGCAGTTTCTAGGTTAAGAGCTTATATGCAAAAATATCATTTTATAATGCCTCTATAATAGATATCAAAGGTTGAAAGGGTGAAAAAATGTTACGTCCTATAGATACACAAACTATTTATCAACAATCTCAGGAAGTTTCCAATAGACAGCAGATGCAAAAACAAGGATTAGAGACGGAGCAAATGCAATTTGCGCATTTACTACAAAAAGAAACTAAACAAAAAAATGAAGTTGTGAAGCATATTGAGAAAGATGAGAAAGTAGATAATCAATTAGATAAAAAGAAAAAACAAGAACAAGGACGTAATAAAAATAATAAAAAGAATCCTGAAAAAAGATTGAAAAGTCAAGAACAGCAAACAAAGCAAGAAAAGAATCATTTTGATGCTAGGATTTAAGAGGAGAAAAAATGAGTATAACAGTAGAGATAATGCCTATTTTGTGGTTGGGTTGGATTATATTTGGAGTCGTATTTATTATTGTAGGAGTATTAAAGTTAAGTATACATCAAGAATCAGAAGACCACTATGTTACTTTAAATGAACAAAGAAGTACAGAACAATTAGAAGAAATGTTTGGTTATTTCCTTGAGGAAGAGGAAAAGAAAAACCAAGGATTTCGTGATTTGTTAGTAGATATTGTTAGAAAGCAAGAAGATGCTAAGGATGAACGGTCAAAGTCATTAGATAAACAGGCTATAGGCAAAAAAGTAAATGAAAAGCTCTACGATGAAATTATTATGTTGTATGAAAATGGAGAAAGTATAGAAGCAATAGCTAGAAATCTAAAGAAAGGTATAGGCGAGGTAAAGTTAATTATTTCGCTATATAGTATGAAGTAATAATGAAACAAATAAAAAGGGCTTATTGGTTATTAGGATTTGGTTGTGGAATAGTTTTGTCTGGAATTATAGGTGCTATTACTGCATTAGGAATTCAAGATGATAGTAAAAAAACATCTGGTGTTTTAGAGCAAGAAGTGGAACAAACCTATAAAAATCAAGAACAGAATAGACAGAATAATGAAACAGTAGATGAATATAAAACACAAAAATATGAAGAAAAACAAGAAGTGGTTGAAAACGAAGATTTACCAACCCATATACCTAATGTAGAAGTGCAAGAAATAGAAACTATAGAGGTTTATATTCCTTCAAAAGCCATTGCAAGAGAGATTGCTTTCATTTTACAAGAACATGGAGTAGTTGATGATGCTACATCTTTTCTTGAATTTGTAAGAGAACAAAAAAAGACAACAAAACTTAAAGATGGCAATTTGACTTTTGTTAAAAATGGAAGTTATGAGGAAATTCTGGATATACTTTTAGGAAAATAAATTAAATATCTAGAAAGTGATTGAACTTACTGGACAAGTGTGTTATAATCATTCAGAAAAACGCACGTATGTAGATGTACTTGTGGGGTGCTAATATAGTCCACAAGTATTTAATATGTACGGAGGAAAAAACCAGGAGGTATTACAATGAGTGTAATTTCAATGAAACAATTATTAGAAGCAGGTGTACATTTCGGTCACCAAACAAGAAGATGGAACCCAAAAATGAAAGAGTACATCTTCACAGAAAGAAACGGTATTTATATTATTGACTTACAAAAAACAGCTAAAAAAGTTGATGAAGCTTATAATGTAATTCGTGAAGCTGCAGCTGAAGGTGGCAAAGTATTATTCGTTGGTACTAAAAAACAAGCTCAAGAATCAATTAAATCTGAAGCTGAAAGAAGTGGTATGTACTACGTAAATAATAGATGGTTAGGTGGTATGCTTACTAACTTTTCTACAATTAAAAGCCGTGTTGCTAGACTTAAACAATTAGAAACTATGCAAGAAGATGGTACTTTTGATGTACTTCCTAAAAAAGAAGTAATCGAACTTAAAAAAGAAATGGATAAACTTGAAAAGAACCTTGGTGGTATCAAAGAAATGAAAGAACTTCCAAGCCTTATGTTTGTAGTTGATCCACGCAAAGAAAAAATTGCTATTCAAGAAGCTCATATCTTAGGAATTCCAGTAGTAGCTATCGTAGATACAAACTGTGATCCAGAAGAAGTAGATTATGTAATCCCAGGTAACGATGATGCTATCCGTGCAGTAAAATTAATCGTTGCTAAAATGGCTGATGCTATTATCGAAGCAAACCAAGGTGAAATTTTTGAAGCATCTACAGAAGCAGTAGAAGAAGCTGCTGAAGAAGTAATCGCTGAATAATTATATAATTTGGAGGGAACAAACAATGGCAATTACAGCTGCTATGGTAAAAGAATTACGTGAAAGAACACAAGCAGGTATGATGGACTGCAAAAAAGCATTAAACGAAGTAAACGGAGATATGGAAAAAGCTATCGAATACTTACGTGAAAATGGTTTAGCTAAAGCTGCTAAAAAAGCAGATCGTATTGCTGCTGAAGGTCTTGTAAAAGAAGCAATTTCTGCAGATGGTAAAAAAGGTGCTATCGTAGAAATTAATTCTGAAACAGACTTTGTTGCTAAAAATGAACAATTCGTAACATTTGTTAACGAAGTAGCTCAAATTATTTTAAACAGTGATGTAGCAGATGTTGAAGCATTAAAAGCACTTGCTTGGCCATCAGATGCATCTAAAACTGTTGGTGATGTATTAACAGAAAAGATTGCTACAATCGGTGAAAACTTAACAATTCGTCGTTTTGAAAAAGTAGCTACAGAAGGAACACTTGCTGCCTATACACATGGTGGTGGTAAAATTGTAGTTATCGTAGAAGTAGCTGCTGAAGGTGATAAAGCACATGAAGTAGCAAGAAATGTGGCAATGCAAGTAGCTGCAGTTAACCCAGAGTTTATTTCAGTTGATCAAGTATCAGAAGAAAAGAAAGCTCATGAAAAAGAAATTTTAATGCACCAAGCACTTAATGAAAATCCAGGTAAACCAGAAAATATCATTGAAAAAATGGTAATTGGTAGACTTAATAAACAACTTAAAGAAATTTGTTTATTAGAGCAAGAATACGTAAAAGACCCAGATTTTACAGTAGGTAAATACGTAGCTGCTGAACTTGGTAATGCTAATGCAGTTAAATCTTTCGTTCGTTTTGAAACTGGTGAAGGTATCGAGAAAAAAGAAGAAAACTTTGCTGAAGAAGTTGCAAAACAAATGGCTGGAAACTAATTTGAAATTAATGATAAAAAGGCTTTTGGAGAAATCCAGAAGCCTTTTTTTACTATAACTGATTATATAATGAAAGAATGTTTGGTAGATTATTATAGGTTTAGGGGATAGTGGTGAGAAGTAAAGTAGAGACTGTAATATTATTTGCATTGAGACTGTATTTAGGTTATAATTATATTTATTTTTAATATTTAGATAATTGTAAAAGTTAATTTTGTGTTTTAAGAGTATATTATTTTTATTATTTAATTTTTGTTATTAAGGTATCCTGTAATATGCTTTTTATAAAGAAACTAGAGGAGGAGAGGATAGATGTCATTAATAACTAAACGATTATTACTTCGTCCATGGGAAGAAAGTGATGCAGAGAGCTTATATAAATATGCTAATAGTGAAGAAGTGGGACCAATAGCAGGTTGGCCTCCACATACCAGTGTAGAAAATAGTCGTGAGATTATTAAAAATGCATTATCTGCATCTGAAACTTATGCAGTTGTATTGAAAGAAACTAATGAACCTATTGGTTGTATTGCATTAATGATAGGAGTAAACAGTAATCTAGAAATTAGTAATCAGGAGGGAGAAATTGGATATTGGATTGGTGTTCCCTATTGGGGGCAAGGACTCATCCCTGAGGCAGTCATGGAACTTTTACGCTATGGATTTGAAGAATTGCACCTTACAAAAATCTGGAGTGGCTATTTTGAGGGGAATGAAAAATCCAAGAGGGTACAGGAAAAATGTGGTTTTATCTACCATCACATGAATAAAGATAGAGTATGGAAACCCATGAACGATATTAGAACTGAGTATGTTACCTATCAAACAAAAGAAATGTGGAGTAATGGTTAAGCTCTCTTTTTGGTGCAGATAATGAGAGGTAAAATAGAAGTAAATGCGTTAAAATGATTTTAATAAGTATTTAAATCTATGGAGGATGGTATGGACGAAAAATTCAAGTTATTTCTTGAGGCTACAGATGCACATTATCGAGAATTTATTATTGAAATCAATGACTATTTAATAGAACAAGGTTGTAAGAGAGAAATAAAACCTGCAAAAAACGGTTATTTAGTTTCCTATATTTTAATAGACATTAAGAGAACTTTAGCTACTTTTGTATCTCGTAAAACAGGAATGAAACTTCGTATTTATCCTGATCATATTGGTGAATATCAAAGCTTTTTAAACGCCTTACCAGAGCAATTGAAAAAAGAAATTAAAAAATCTTCTATTTGCAAGCGATTAATTAATCCCAATGAGTGTAATTCAAAATGTGTGATGGGATTTACTTTTACAATGGACGATGAAGATTATCAGAAATGTCGCTATATGGCTTTTATGCCTACTTTAAGCAGAGAAAATAACATATATATTAAGGAATTTTTAGAAAGAGAATTATCAGCTAGAAAGAGATGAGAGGCAGTAAGTTTTTGCAAAAGAGAAATATATAATTTAATGATCATAAGGATAAGGGGAAATAAATATGGTTTTATTAGTTATTGATGTGCAAAGAGTAATAACAAACAATGATTTGTATCAATTTGACAGGTTTGTATCAAATACGCAAAAGCTAATACATGAGGCTAGAGCTAATAATATTGAGGTCATATATGTGCGTCATGATGATGGGGTAGGTAGTGAATTAACAAAAGGAACTGATGGGTTCGAAATATATGAGAAGTTTGAACCAGTAGCAGGAGAAAAAATATTTGATAAAAAGTTCAATAGTGCCTTTAATGGAACAGGACTAGTAGAATACATAAAAGATAAGGGTGAAAACAACATTATAGTTGTTGGGCTTCAAACTGATTACTGTATGGATGCTAGTATCAAATGTGGATTTGAACATGGATTTAAGATGATAGTACCTGAATATACAAATACTACTATTGATAATGATTTTATGACGGGTGAACAAAGCTATAAATATTACAATGAACATATGTGGAATCATAGATATGCTGAGTGCATTTTGTTAGAAGAGGCACTTAGAAGAATACAACAAGTAAATTAATTAAGAATAAAACATGTAAGCAACTTTGGAGTAATCTTTCTAGTAGTAATTAATGCATACAATAGTGAAAAAGTTTCTATCTAAGATGAATAGATAGGAACTTTTTTATTTAATGTGGTACATTTTGGGTAGTAAAGTAGATGAATATATATTATTAATTTTTAAAATATTGAAATTATATATTTCGAGTTGTAAGATATTAAATATACTTATAAAAGATACTTAAAAAAGATATTTGAAAAAGCAGGGAGAGTTGTTGATGAAAAAGGAAAGTATTGCCCATTTTGATCTTGTTAAAAATCAAAATAGGAGAGTGATTAGAAATTTGCTGAGGCAGAAAAGTCCTCAAAGTGTTGCTCAGCTTGTACAGCAATCCGAATTAACCTATCCAACAGTGGCAGGTCTTTTAAAAGAGTTGTTACAAAGAGACGAGGTATTAATGTGCTCAGAGATAGAAAGTTGTGGTAGTAGGCCAGGTGTGCGCTATATGCTTAATGGAGACTATCAATATGGATGTGTCATGTATTTTAAGGATTGGACACTAAAGGGAATTATTTATAATACCTATGGCCTAGCTGTTGAACATATCAACTTTGAGGTAACAAATGAAATACAAACTCAAGATATTGTAAATATTGTTAAAGAGATAAAATCCCAATTCAATAACTTATCCATACTTGCATTGGGTATTCCAGGTACAGTTTTGGAAGATGAAATAACCTATTTACCCCGTTTTCCTTATCTACAAGGGAGAGGACTGATAAAAGCTTTAAGTGAAGACTTAGCCATTAAAGTGTTTATAGAGAATGATATGAATGCGACAGTGTTAGCAGAAATAGGCAGTTGTAATAGTTTTGCCCATATTGCTTATATAGGGTAATCGTACAACTAGGATTAAAGTTACCCAAAGAAAGAATACCGAAGATTGAGTTAGTTCAAGATATGAATTTTAAATATGAGCAAGGTTTATTAAAGAAAATTCTTATGGATTGGGAAGCTCATCTATAGGACAAGGGAGAAAAGCAATGGGAAGAGAAAAAACAGAGGATATTCTAGTAAGACTAAGAGGTATTTCTTATGTGGCATTGCCACTTATTATTCAAGGTTTTGTATTTCAACTACAATCTTTAACAGATAAAGCCTTCTTAGGAAATCTAGATACACAGTATGTATCGGCAGTTGGTGCTGCACAAATGCCTTATGGTACAACTGTAGACAGTCTTGTTGCAATGAGTGTGGGACTAATCATTATAGTTTCAAGGTTGTTTGGTGCAGACAAGAAAGATAAAATACCTCAATATACAAAAAGTACAATATTTCATCATACATTTTTAGGAGTTATTTTATTTTTAATATGGCAATGTGCTACAAGGCCAATTCTAGAATTTTTTCAGATTGATGCACAAATTATTAATTATAGTATTACCTAT
Source organism: Bacillota bacterium (assembly GCA_023436395.1). Lineage (GTDB taxonomy): Bacteria > Bacillota > Clostridia > Lachnospirales > Cellulosilyticaceae > Cellulosilyticum. The sequence goes on from JAEZJJ010000033.1 coordinate 257,880, forward strand.
GTAAAGATTTGTTCCTGTTATTTAGTGTTTATAGGCATAGATTGCTCGTTACAAGCAATGTTACAAGGCATGGGTAACACCAAACCTATTATGTATTCAGGTATACTCAAGGTTGGTCTAAATCTATTATTTTCATGGGTACTAATTTTTGGCAAGTTTGGTTTTCCGGCATTATATGTTACAGGTGCAGCAATAGGTACTTTAGTAGCAAATATGATATCATTCTTGTTTATTATTTGCTATTGTATGATTGTAAAGAAAAAGCAATTTTCTTTGACAAAAATAAATCGTGAATGGTTAAGCTGGAAACCTTATAAAGAAGTGATTCAATTAGGTGTACCAGTAGGTTTAGAATACTTACTGTGGAATGCTTCTAATTTATTACTCATACGATTTATTAATGGATTTAGTTATCAAGATATGGCCATTTATACATTGACATTTGGTTGTCAGTGTGTGGTCTATGTTATTTTTGATGCCACATCAAAAGCTACATTAACCATTATGGGGCAGGAGATAGGCGCTCAGCGTGTAAAAAAGGCAAATCAGTTTTTTTACACCAGTATTATTTTCAACTTTTGTATTGTAGCTATTGCAGCATTAGTGTTTATATGGATTCCTTATCAACTTTTAGACATTTTTTCTAATGACACTTTACTTATTAAAAATGGTATACCATTTCTACAATTTATTGGATTAATCATGCTACCACAAAGTATGAATGTTATTTGTGGAAATGGCATTAGAGCTTATGGGGACACAAGGTGGATGTTAGTTTCTCAAATAATAGGTTCAACACTTGTTGTTAGTATTTCATGGTTTTTAGTAGTTCAACTTCACATGAATATGATGGCTATTTATATCACCATACTCATTGATGAAACTGTTCGTGGTATGGTTAACTTTATTTATTATAGAAAGAAGTATGGCAGTAAGTGTAGTTTACAAGAAGAATGCATGGTATAGCAAGTAAGTTAAAAAACGTATTTAGTTATAGTAACTTATCGTTATGAGTAAAATGAAAAATATTTTACAGTATCAATCACCCTAGGTTTGAGATCCAAGCTTAGGGATTTTTTAATGAGTACATAAAGTAGGAGAAATAGTTGAACAATATAAATTATATCTAGAAAAAAGCAAGTATTTGTGATAGAGTATTGATAGGTCTTTTACAAGTACTTATTGATGTAAAATAACGGATATGAAAAGGAGTTTGTTTGCATCATATTTTGTTATTGTCATAATAGGAGGATATCCAAGTGAAGTTTAAACGTGTATTAGTAAAATTAAGTGGCGAAGCATTAGCTGGTGAAGCACAAAGAGGCTTTGACCATGATATTATCACAGGTGTTGCTAAACAATTAAAGGCATTAGTAGAGAGTGGCACACAGGTATCGGTTGTAATTGGTGGTGGTAACTTCTGGAGAGGCCGTACATCTGGAGCTATGGATCGTACAAAAGCAGATCAAATTGGTATGTTAGCAACCGTTATGAATGCCATTTATGTAGCAGATGTTTGTCGTAGTCTTGGTATGGAAACGAGTGTTATGACACCTTTTATAGTTGGTAGTATGACAGAGTGCTTTTCAAAAGATAAGGCGGTGGCAGACTTAACTGCAGGTAAGATTGTATTTTTTGCAGGTGGTACAGGTCATCCATTCTTTTCAACAGATACTGGGGCAGCATTGAGAGGTGCTGAGATTGAAGTTGATGCTTTATTATTTGCTAAAAATATAGATGGTGTTTATGATAGTGATCCAAAAATAAATGCCAATGCTCAAAAGTATGATAGAATCTCATGTCAAGAAATGTTGCAAAAAGACTTAAAAGCCATTGATACAACTGCAGCAGCACTTTGCATTGAACAAAAATTACCAATCTTAGTTTTTGATTTAGGTGCAGACAATAGTATTGTACGTGTAGCTAATGGAGAAAAAATGGGAACAACTATATATATTGAAGGTTAATTTTAAGGAGGATATTTATGAAGCAAACAATTGCAAAATTTGAAGACAAAATGAAAAAAACACTTAGTAGCTTAGGGGATGATTATGCAACAATTAGAGCAGGTCGTGCTAATCCACATGTACTAGATCGTATTATGGTGGATTATTATGGTGTGCCAACACCTATTCAACAAGTAGGAAATATTAATGTGCCAGAAGCACGCATTCTTCAAATCCAACCTTGGGAAAATTCATTATTAAAAGCAATTGAGAAAGCAATTAATGAATCAGATTTAGGGATTAATCCAACAAATGATGGGAAAGTCATTCGTCTTGTATTCCCAGAACTTACAGAAGAGCGTCGTAAAGATTTAACAAAAGATATTAAGAAAAAAGGTGAAGCAGCAAAAGTTGCTATTAGAAATATTCGTCGTGATGCAATGGACGCAATTAAAAAGATGGAAAAAGCTAATGAAATAACAAAAGATGATGTGGAAGTAGCTGAAAAAGAAATCCAAAAAATGACAGATAAATTTGTTGGTGACATTGATACACTCGTTGATAATAAGAGCAAAGAAATTTTATCTGTGTAAATCACAGCAAACAATGGTAATAGGAATTGCTCCTCTTTATAAGAGGAGCTTTTTAGTATAGGAGGAATCAAGAGTGAGAGGCAAAAAAATACCTGAACATATTGCCATTATAATGGATGGTAATGGTAGATGGGCAAAGGAAAGAGGCTTGCCTAGAAATGAAGGACATAGAAAAGGAACAAAAGCACTGGAAAATATTATTGCTCATGCTGAGAAAATAGGGGTAAAATATTTAACTGTCTATGCCTTTTCGACTGAAAATTGGAAAAGGCCTGAAGAAGAAGTCAATGGTTTGATGAATTTATTTGAAAAATATTTAGACAATCATATTAAAAAAGCCAAGAATAATACAAATCGCTTTAGAGCAGTAGGAAACATAGAAGCAATGGTAATTCCGACAAGAATTAGAGAGAAGATTGCTACTTTAGAAGAGATGACTAGGGATAAAGAGGGTATTTGTTTTAATATGGCATTTAATTATGGTGGGAGAGATGAAATTTTAAGAGCTTGCAAGAAAATAGCTCTAGAGGTCAAGCAAAATAAACTAGAAGTTGAGGATTTATCTGAAACTCTATTTTCTAACTATTTAGATACGCAAGGTTTACCAGATCCAGATTTAATGATTCGAACAAGTGGAGAAAAACGAATAAGTAATTTCTTACCATGGCAATTGACCTATACAGAATTTTATTTTGCAGAATGTTTATGGCCAGATTTTAGTATAAAGGAGTTTGATTTAGCTATAGAAGCTTTTAATGAAAGACAAAGAAGATTTGGAAAAAGTGAGTAGGAGGAAGAGGCGTGCGTACAAGAATTATTACAGCTATTTTAGGAATTCCCCTTGTTATAATTGTATTACTGCTAGGAGGCTTAGGGCTTAGACTAACTATGTTAGTTTTAAGCTTAATGGCCTTATATGAAATGTATCATGTGATGAGAGAAAGTTATAGACCAATTAAGTGGTTGGGGTATAGTATAGTGACGGCGTATTATGTTTTTTTCGATTGGGTACAAAGTTATTGTACAGTTTTTACAGGATTAGTGGTTATAGTCCTTTTAACTGCAATGGTAATCAAATATCCTAAATACTCTATAATAGATGTAGCACTCACGCTTTTCCCAGTTTTTTATACAGCCATATTATTTAGTTTTATTATGATGACAAGAGATGTAGCACATGGTATATTTTGGGTATGGCTTATTCCAATTAGTGCATGGGGATCAGATACCTGTGCTTATTTTACAGGAATAACTCTAGGTAAACATAAATTAGCACCGGAGCTCAGTCCTAAAAAGACCATAGAAGGAAGTGTGGGAGGTGTAATAGGAGCAGGAATAATTGGTTATATATATACTCTAGGTTATACTTCATACAGTGCATCATTTCTAAGACAATATACTGTATTAGTGGTTATTGCAGTGATGCTTAGTGCAATCCTATCTCAAATAGGGGATTTAGCAGCATCCGCGATAAAACGCTATTTTAAAGAAAAGGATTTTGGCTATTTATTACCTGGTCATGGTGGGATACTTGACCGTTGTGATAGTCTACTCTTTGTAGCACCTGCTATTTATACAGCAGTATTGTTAGTGGAAAACATCATAAAATAGGAGTAAAGAGATGCAAAAGAAAATAGTTATTTTAGGTTCCACAGGCTCTATAGGAACACAAACGCTAGATGTCGTAAAACAAAATAAAGATATACAAGTAGTAGGTTTAGCGGCTTATAGCAATATAGCATTATTAGAAGAACAAATTGATATTTATAAACCGCGTGTTGTTTGTGTCATGCTTCCAGAAAAAGCTCAGTTATTACAACAACGTTTAAAAGAAAAACGAATTTCTGCTGAAATAGTGTGTGGAGAGGAAGGACTAGCTACTTTAGCCACATTAGAAGAAGCAGATATGATTGTAACAGCAGTAGTAGGTATGATAGGCTTAAAACCTACACTTGCCGCCATTAGGGCAGGTAAAACGATTGCACTTGCTAACAAGGAAACACTTGTAACAGCAGGAGAGCTAGTGATGAATCTTGCAAAGGAGAAAGAGGTAGCTATTTTACCTGTAGATAGCGAGCATTCTGCTATTTTTCAAGCACTTAGAGGAAATGAGTCTAAAAGTATATCAAAAATAGTACTCACAGCTTCTGGTGGGCCTTTTAGGACCTATACTCAAGAACAACTAGAAAAGGTAACTGTAGAAGCAGCCCTTAAACACCCTAATTGGGCTATGGGAAGTAAGATTACTATTGATTCAGCTTCTTTAATGAACAAAGGCTTAGAGGTTATAGAAGCAAAATACTTATTTGATGTAGCGCCAAGTCAAATTGATGTTGTTGTGCATAAAGAAAGTATTATTCATTCTATGGTAACTTATGTAGATGGTTCAACAATGGCACAATTAGGACAACCTGATATGAGGCATCCTATTGCATATGCTTTATATTATCCAGAACGCAGAGTAGCACCTTTTATTAAACCATTAGATTTTACTCAAATAGGAAGTTTGAGTTTTGAAGCGCCTAAAACACAATTATTCCCTTGTCTTCAATATGCTTTTGATGCATTAGAAATAGGTGGTACAATGCCAGCTGTTTTAAATGCAGCTAATGAAGTTGTTGTAGCAAGTTTCTTAAATAGAGAAATTAGGTTTTTAGATATTCCTAAAATCATACATATGGTCATGGAAAAGCACATATGTATAAATAGGCCAACCCTAGAAGATATATTAGGGTGTGATGAATGGGCTAGGGAATATAGTAGAAAGAAGGTGGCAGAAATTGATTAAGGTCATTATGATTGTATTAATGTTTGCCTGTATTGTAATTGCTCATGAATGGGGGCACTATATTACAGCTAAAAAGTGTGGGGTTCTTGTCCATGAATTTGCCATTGGAATGGGCCCTATAGTATGGTCAAAGAAGAAGGGGGAGACCTTATATTCAGTTAGACTTTTCCCAATTGGTGGATTTTGTAGTATGGAGGAAGAAGTAGGAGAATCTTCTAATCCTAGGGCAATGGCAGCTAAGAAGCCATGGCAAAAACTGCTTATTGTGAGTGCAGGCGCCATTATGAATTTTGTGCTAGCCTGTGTACTTTTAAGTATTGTCATAGGATACCAAGGTTATGGAAGTAATAAGATTGCTTCTTTAGAACCTAATATGCCAGCTATAGAATCTGGGTTACAAATAGGTGATAGGATTACAGCTATTGATAATTATAAGGTAAGCCGTTTATCTGATTTGTCAGAATTATTAGTAAAAGAAGAAAAGACGTATACATTAACGGTAAAAAGGGGTCAAGAAACGTTAAATATCTCCATTACTTCTAAGTGGATGCCAAAAGAAGAACGCGCCCGCTTTGGTTTTTCCCCAACTTTGATTCATTTCAATCTCTGGGAGAATATTAAAGGAGGCATCCTTTGGGCTTGTATGATGGTTGTCGGGGTATGGCAAGCATTTATTCAGCTTTTTACTGGTGCACTAGGGATGGATCAACTATCAAGTATTGTAGGAGTAGTGAATCAAAGTGCAGAAATATGGGATACCAGTATGCAAAGTGGTGGAATGACAGTGGCTATTTTGAATATGATGATTATAGCCTCAGCATTATCGGCAAACCTTGCTGTAGTCAACCTCTTCCCTCTACCTGCTTTAGATGGAGGGCGTATTGTTTTTGTATTAGTAGAGATGCTAAGAGGGAAACCTATATCAGCAGAAAAACAAGGGGCTATACACTTTATTGGTTTTATAGTGTTAATGGCATTAACAGTAGTAATTATATATAATGATTTTATGAGGTTAGGTACATGATATTAAATACAAGAGAACAAACACGTCCAGTAAAAATCAAGGATCTTATCATTGGTGGTGGAAATCCTATAGTGATTCAATCCATGACCAATACAAAAACACAAGATGTAGAAAGTACAGTAGCACAAATTTTAGCATTAGAGGAAGCAGGCTGTGAAATGGTACGCGTGGCTGTGCCTCATGAGGAGGCAGCTAGAGCGATAGAACATATTGTAAAGCGTATTCATATACCTCTTGTTGCAGATATTCATTTTGATTATAAACTTGCTTTAATGGCTATTGAAAATGGGATTAATAAATTACGTATTAATCCTGGTAATATTGGAAATGAGGAACGTGTAAGAATTGTAGTAGAAAAGGCAAAGGCTTATGGTATTCCTATTCGAATAGGTGTCAATTCTGGTTCTATTAGCAAAGAGAATATAGATAAGTATGGTGGGGTGAATGCGGAGTCCATGGTTGAAAGTGCCAGTGAACATATTCGTATTTTAGAGGCACTAGATTTTAAAGATATCATTGTATCCCTTAAGGCTTCTAATGTACCATTAGCTATTGAAACCTATACAACTTTTGCAAGTCGCTATCATTATCCACTTCATGTAGGTATTACAGAGGCGGGAACTTTATATAAAGGAACCATTAAATCTTCCGTAGGGCTAGGGGCTATTTTATCAAGAGGAATAGGGGATACAATAAGAGTTTCCCTATCAGATGATCCTATCAAAGAAATAGAATGTGCACAAAATGTACTACAATCTCTGGGGTTAGGACAATATGGTGTAGAAATTATTTCTTGCCCTACCTGTGGTAGAACAGAAGTTGGACTGATTGAGCTTGCCAATCGTGTAGAAGCAGCAACGAAACATCTTAAAAAACCACTTAAGATAGCAGTAATGGGATGCGTGGTCAATGGACCAGGTGAAGCCAGAGAAGCTGATATTGGTATTGCAGGTGGTAAAGGGCAAGGACTTATTTTCAAGAAAGGTCAAATTTTGAAAAAGGTTGATGAAGAACATTTATTTGATGCCTTTATGGAAGAAGTTCATAAAATGTAGCTTTCTAAGTTTATCCTATATGAGACTTGATTTTTCAGGAAAGAACTGATATAATGAATACATTATAATCATGAATGTGGAGAAAGAGTGGGTTTTTACCCACTCTTTCGTATTGTTTAGATGTATATATAATTGAGATTATGTAAAACTATAGGATGAAAGGATGAGCGTATGAATAAAAAACAAATCGTAGAAACAGTTGAAGGCTACTTAGATCCAATACTTAAAGAGCTACACTATGAATTGGTAGATGTAGAATACGTCAAAGAAGGACCTAATTACTATTTAAGAATCTATATCGATAAAGAGGGGGGCGTCAATATACAAGATTGTCAACTTACGAGTCGTACTATAGAGAAAGTATTAGATGAGAAGGATCCTATTAAAGAGCCTTATATTCTAGAAGTAAGTTCGCCAGGACTTGATCGTGTACTAAAAAAAGATAAGGAATTTGTAAGATTTCAAGGCAGATTGGTAGATGTCAAACTTTATGAAGCAGTGGATAAGCAAAAGCATTTCACAGGAGAGTTAATCAAAAAGACAGAAGATAAACTATATATAGATGATGAAGGAATAAAGCTTGAATTTGATATAAAGAATGTAGCAGTTGTAAGACTGGCGATTACCTTTTAAGGTTAAGAAAGATTTAGAGGAGGATAAAAATGAATCAGGAGTTTATTATGGCAATTGATCAAATTGCAAAATCAAAAGGAATTAATAAGGATAAATTAATCGATGCCATTAAACAATCTATTGAAGTAGCATGCAAAAAGCATTTTGGAATTAGTGCAAACGGAAAACAGAACCTTAAAATTAATATTGATGAGACAACAGGAGATGTAAAAGTATTTGCAGCAAAAACAGTTGTAGAAGATGAAGAAGTAACAAATGAGCTTTTAGAAATAGGCATTACTGAAGCACAAAATTTAAACAGTCGTGTACAACTTGAAGATATTCTTGATGTAGAAATTACTCCAAGAAATTTTGGACGTATTGCTGCACAAAATGCAAAACAAGTAGTTATTCAAAAGATTAAAGAAGCAGAACGTCAAATGGTATACGAGGAATACAGCGTAAAATTAAATGACATTGTTAAAGGAAAAGTGTTAAGAAGAGAAAAAAATGGATACATTGTTCAACTTGACTTTACAGAAGCTTCTCTTCCAGCTACAGAAGCGATGCCAAATGATAACTTTGATGAAGAAATGGAAATGAATGAAGGTATTGGTGGGCATAAAGCATTCTACTTATTAAATGTAAAGGACTTTAATAAAAATGAAAACAAATTAGATGGTAAATCTAAGAATGCAGGAGCACAAGTTATTGTATCTCGTACACATCCTGAGCTTGTTAAACGCTTATTTGAACAAGAAGTAGTAGAAATTAAAGATGGCACAGTTATCATAAAAAGTATTGCTAGAGAGGCAGGTTCTCGTACAAAAATAGCTGTTTATTCAAATGATCCATTAGTAGACCCAGTAGGTGCTTGTGTTGGTGAAAAAGGTAAACGTATTAATAATATTGTACAAGAACTGAATGGTGAAAAGATTGATGTCGTTCACTGGAGTGAAGATCCAAAAGAATTTATTAAAGAAGCATTAAGCCCAGCCAAAGTGATCGATGTAGAAGTTGAGGAAACAGAAGGAGAAAGAAACGCAAAAGTACTTGTACCTTCTCACATCTTAACATTGGCTATTGGTAAAGGTGGTCAAAATGTACGTTTAGCAGCTAAGCTTTGTGGCTTTAAAATCGATATTAAAAGTGTTGAAGTTAATGAAGAAGTAGAGGAGTAGGCCTATGAAACAAAGAAAAATTCCTTTACGTAAATGTACGGGTTGTAATGAAATGAAAAATAAAAAGGAAATGATTCGTATTGTAAGAGATCAAGAAGGTAACTTTTCTTTAGACTTTCATGGAAAAAAACCAGGAAGAGGCGCCTATATTTGTCCTAATAAAGCTTGCCTAGCGCAAGCAGAAAAAAACAAAGGTTTAGAACGCTCCTTTAAGATGGCAGTAGACAAGAGTATTTATGAACAACTAAGAAAAGAGTTCGATAGTTATGACGGAGAATAGAATCTATCAAATGATTGCTTTGTGTCAAAAAGCAAGACAATTAGTAGCAGGTGAATTTGCGGCAAAACAAGCAGTATTAGAGCGTGAAGCTAAACTGGTTATTGTAGCAGTGGATGCATCTCATAACACCAAAAAGCTTTTTAATGATAAAAGTAGCTATAGAAACATTTCTTGTAAGGAATGGGGAACAAAAGAGAAACTAGGAAGTATACTTGGAAAAGAACCCCGAGCAGTTATTGCAATAGTTGATGAAAATTTTGCAAAAAAGATCGACGAAATGATAGGTAAGACACAATAACATTGGAGGTGGATATATGTCTAAAATAAGAGTATATGAAGTAGCCAAACAATTAGAACTTACAAGTAAGGAAATCTTGGATAAACTAAAGGAATATGGTTTTGAGGTACATAGCCATATGAGTACTTTAGAAGATGAAGAAGCTGAATTAATTATTAATTACTATAAAGAAGTGGGTGAGAAATCAGTCCACAAAGTAGAGCAAGCAATAGCCATAGAGAAATCTGCAGAAATTGAAGTAGCAGTGGCAGAAGAACCTATTAAGGGAGAGAAAAAGAAAAGCAAAAAGAATAAGAAAGGCTTAAAAGAAAATAAAAATATGAATAATCAACCAAAAAATGAAGCGGAAAATATATCAGAAGAAATTAAAGTGATTCAATTACCACCACGTATTTCAATTAAAGACTTTGCATCTGAAGTAGGTGTACCTTCTACAGAAATCATTAAAAAGTTAATGAAAAGAGGTACAATTGCTACGATTAATCAAGAGATTGATTATGAATTAGCTGTTGAACTTGCAGAAGAATACGATATTATCGTAGAACCTGAAGAAGAAAAAGATGTTATGGAAGAAGTCTTTGGAGAAGTTATTGATGATGAGAAGGACTTAGAAAAACGTCCACCAGTTGTTGTTGTTATGGGGCATGTAGACCATGGTAAAACATCTTTACTAGATGCCATTCGTTCAACACATGTGACTTCAGGAGAAGCAGGAGGAATTACACAACATATTGGTGCATCCTCTATTAGTTTAAATGGTGAAAAAATCACTTTCTTAGATACACCAGGACATGAAGCATTTACTGCCATGCGTATGAGAGGGGCACAGGTAACAGATATTGCTATCTTAGTTGTTGCAGCAGATGATGGTGTAATGCCTCAAACAATTGAAGCGATTAACCATGCTAGAGCAGCCAATGTACAAATTATCGTTGCAATGAATAAGATTGATAAACCAGGTGCAAATCCAGATCGTGTTAAACAAGAATTAGCAGATCAAGGACTTCTTGTTGAAGATTGGGGTGGAGATATCATTTGTGTACCTGTATCAGCTCTTAAACATCAAGGAATTGACAATCTATTAGAAATGGTACTGCTTGTGGCAGAAATGAGTGATTTCAAAGCAAATCCAAGACGTAAAGCCCGTGGTACAATTATTGAAGCACAGCTTGATAAAGGAAGAGGTCCTGTAGCTACTGTACTTGTACAAAGTGGAACACTTCAAATTGGAGATCCTATTGTAGCAGGTCCTGCTTATGGCTGTGTAAGAGCTATGGTAGATAGCAAAGGTAAGTCTGTTAAAAAAGCTGGTCCATCTATGCCAGTTGAGATTTTAGGTTTATCTGAAGTACCAACAGGCGGAGATATGTTCTATGTAGCAAATAGTGACAAGCAAGCACGTCAAGTAGCTGAACGTATTAAAGCTCAAGGTCGTGTACAAATGATTGGTCAAACACCAAACAAAGTATCTTTGGATGACTTGTATACTCAAATTCAAGAAGGTAAAATGAAGGAACTTAATATTATTATCAAAGCTGATGTACAAGGTTCTGTAGAAGCTGTGCGTCAAAGCTTAGAAAAGTTAAGTAATGAAGAAGTAAGAATTAGAACAATTCACGGTGGTGTAGGAACAATTACAGAGTCAGATATTCAATTAGCTTCTGCATCAGGTGCTATTATTATTGGATTCAATGTACGTCCAGAAGCTGCTACAAAAGCATATGCTGAACGTGAAGAAGTAGATGTAAGATTATATCGCGTTATTTACAATGCCATTGATGATATTAAAGCAGCGATGAAAGGAATGCTTGACCCTGAATTCGTAGAAAAAGTAGTAGGGCATGCAGAAATACGTCAAACATTTAAAGTATCTGGACTTGGTACAATTGGTGGAGCTTATGTAACGGATGGTAAGATGGTAAGAAATGCAGGTGTTCGTATAGTACGTGACGGTATTGTTGTGTATGAAGGACACTTAGCATCTTTAAAACGTTTCAAAGATGATGCCAAAGAAGTTGCAACAAACTATGAATGTGGTGTAATGTTTGAAAAATACAATGATATTAAAGAAGGCGATATTGTAGAAGCCTTCATCATGGAAGAAGTTCCTAGATAAATAGCTTTTTAAAGGATGTGAATAAATGGCTAGTCAGAGATTAACAAGAATAAATGAAGAAATGCGTAGAGAAATTGCAGAAATTATTCGTGTAGAGATTAAAGATCCGAGTGTTCAAGATGCTATGATTAGTGTGGTAGCAGTAGATACAACAAATGATTTAAAAACGGCAAAAGTCTATATTAGTGTGCTTCAAGAAAACAAGAAACAAGCGGCATTAACAGCTTTAACAAAGGCACAAGGTTATATACGTAAGGAAATTGCAAGACGTATTAATTTAAGAAACACACCAGAACTTTTATTTAGACTAGATGAATCTATTGAACGTGGTATGCAAATGTCTAAAATGATTGCAGATGTTATGAAAGATAGTCATCGCGAATAAATGAATAAATAGAAAGAATGGCCACTTTATGTGGCTTTCTTTGTGCATATAAGAGATAGACGAAATTATAGAAATAACAAAGTGGGAATGAAAATGTTAAATGGAATTATTAATATTTATAAGAAAAAAGGTTTTACTTCTCATGATGTAGTAGCTAAAGCAAGAGGCATTTTAAGGGAAAGGAAGATTGGGCACACAGGCACTTTAGATCCTGATGCAGAAGGGGTACTTCCATTATGCATAGGTATGGCTACCAAAGCTGTACCCTACTTATCTGATGCGAATAAATGCTATGAAGCAGAAGTAATTTTAGGCACTACAACAACGACAGAAGATGCTTCAGGAGAAATTCTTGAGGAAAAAGAAGTGACTGTTACTCAGAAAATGATTGAAGAAGTAGTAGTTTCCTTTAAAGGTCACTATACACAAACACCACCTATGTACTCTGCCATCAAAGTCAATGGTGTACGTTTATATGAGTTAGCTAGGAAAGGGATTGTAGTAGCAAGACCTAAGAGAGAAGTGATGATTTTTGAATGTGATATTATAGAGTGGCTAGATTCTAAGCGTTTTAAAATAAGGGTGAGTTGTTCTAAGGGGACTTATATCCGTACTTTATGTACAGATATTGGTGTAAAGCTAGGATGTGGGGCACATATGGGAAGTTTACTGAGGACTCAAGTTGGGCATTTCAAGTTAGAAGATAGTCTTACATTAGAACAACTGGAAATGCATAAGACGGATTTATCAGGATATATAATGGAGATAGAGGAAATCTTTAAAATGTATCCTAAAGTACAGGTCTCAATGGAAGGTGAGAAACTTTTATTGAATGGAAATGCTCTTAAAAAGAAAGATTTAAGTGCTTTTGAAGAGAACTATAAAGAAACATTAATTCGTGTTTTAGATTGTTCAGGACGTTTTGTTGCACTGTATAAGTGGTATCCAGAAAAACAATGTTTCATAGTAGAAAGAATGTTTTTGTAATAGGTCACTCAAACACCCTTCGATAGGTATAACATAGAGAAGGGTGTTTGAGCTAACTTACCCCTTTGAACAAAGAGAAAATCATGGTATAGTTATTATATAGGAATCAAATCATGATAAGAGGTGTAGGGATGCAGTATATTTATGGAACTGCTGATATTATGAGACAAGGAGACTGTGTCGTTGTTCTAGGCAATTTTGATGGTGTACATAAGGGGCATCAAAAACTGTTTGAAATTGCGAAAGAGCGAGCTAAAGCCAAAGAAATTAAGACAGTCGTATTCTCTTTTCAACCTCACCCAACATGGGTGATTGGAAATAAAAGAAAAGCACTTATAATGTCTAGGCAAGATAAAAAACATATGATTGGTAAATTAGGCATAGATGAATTAATAGAATATCCCTTTACAAAGCAATTTGCATCGATTTCTCCAGACACATTTTTCGTAGATATACTTATGAAGCGACTTAAAGTGAAAATACTTGTTGTAGGAAGCAATTACTACTTTGGAAAAGGAAAAACAGGAACCCCTAGTTATTTGCAGGAAATGGGAAAAAAATATAATATAGAGGTATGCATTGTAGATGCAGTAAAAATAGGTGGTCATATGATATCCAGTTCATCCATTAGAACCCTTATTTTAGAAGGGAAAATTGGAGAAGCAAACGAAATGTTAGGTCATCCCTATATGGTTGTAGGAAATGTGGTACAAGGAAAACAACTAGGACGTACAATAGGCTTTCCTACAATTAATATAGTAGCTGATCCCGACCGTGTTTATCCGCCTAATGGTGTTTATGCAACGCGTGTAAAGGTATATAATAAGCTATATATGGGAATGACTAATATAGGGGTTAATCCCACAGTTTCAGGTAAATGCAAAATGATAGAAACCCATTTATTTGATTTTGAAACAGATATTTATGGTGAAGAGGTAGAAGTTTATTTCTATCAAGCTATTCGTTTAGAACAGAAATTTAAGGATATTCATGCATTAAAAAATCAAATTAAACAGGATCAAGTAGAAGTAAAAGAATTTTTTGCAAATCCAAGAAACACATTTGCAAATAGTAAAGGGATATGATATACTAATTGAGGTTGTATACCTTTACTCGGATTTGGGACGCTCCGACCCGTTCTTGGTAAATGGTAAAATTAAATTTAATAGGAGGTCATTCAAATGACTAAAGATCGTAAACAAGAAATTATGGCAAAATATGGTAGAGGTGCAAATGATACTGGTTCTCCAGAAGTTCAAATCGCTTTATTAACAGAGAGAATTAATCACTTAACAGATCACTTAAGAACTCACCAAAAAGATCACCACTCTCGTCGTGGATTATTAATGATGGTTGGTAAAAGAAGAGGTCTTCTTGATTACCTTATCAAAACAGATATCGAAAGATACCGTACAATCATCGCTGATCTTGGAATTAGAAAATAAGAAAAAGTTGGGCGGATTATTCCGCCCTTTTTGACTTTTAAGAAGAGGAATGATGTATCTTGTGCAATGTTATAAGTTGTCTTGAAAAAGACCACCTATAAGATTGCGCAACATTGCTTTCTCTTCTTAGAAATAATCAATGGATACAAGAAATGATATTTGGAGAGGAGCAATACAAATGGTAAAGAATTATAGTATGCAGTTAGCTGGAAGAGAACTTTCAGTTGAAATTGGAAAAGTAGCGGGTCTTGCAAATGGCGCGGCAATGGTGAAATATGGTGATACAGTTATTCTTGCAACAGTAGTTGCAGCAGATGCGCCAAAAGAGGGGATAGACTTCTTTCCGTTAAGTGTTAACTATGAAGAAAAATTTTATTCTGTAGGGAGATTACCTGGTGGTTACATCAAGCGTGAATCTAGACCTTCAGAAAAAGCAATTTTAACATCAAGGGTTATTGATAGACCAATGCGTCCATTATTCCCTAAAGACTATCGTAATGATGTAGTCATCACAACAACTGTATTGTCAGTAGACCAAGACTGTAGTCCAGAAGTAACAGCAATGATTGCAGCATCTTTAGTTGTAGATATTTCAGATATTCCTTTTGCAGGACCAGTAGGTTCTGTACAAGTTGGTTTAGTAGATGGAGAGCTTGTATTTAATCCAAATCAAGAAGAACGTCAAAAATCTGATATGGCATTAACGGTTTCATCAACAAAGGATAAAGTCATGATGATTGAAGCAGGTGCCAATGAAGTATCAGAAGAAATCATGTTTGAAGCCATTATGAAGGGGCATGAGTTTAACCAACAAGTGGTTCAATTCATTGAAAGCGTTAAAGCAGATTGTGGTAAAGCTAAAAAAGAAGATTATGAAAAATTTGGTGTGCCAACAGAAATTTACAATGAAATTACTTCTCTCATTGGGGATCAACCAATGGAAGAAGCAGTGTTCACAGATGATAAACAAGTAAGAGAAGTACAACTAAAAGTATTAAAAGATCAAGTGATTGAAGCATTGACTGAAGCAGGAAAAGAAGACTATTTAGCATACCTAGAAGAAGCTTTCTATCAATTTGAGAAGAAAACAGTAAGACGTATGATTTTAAAAGAATCAAAACGTCCAGATGGTCGTGCACTAGATGAAATTAGACCACTTGCAGCAGAAGTAAACCTTGTACCACGTGTTCATGGAACAGGTTTATTTACAAGAGGACAAACACAAGTTTTAACAGTAACAACATTAGCTGCATTATCAGAAATGCAGACTTTAGATGGATTAGATGAATTAGAAGTTTCTAAACGTTATATGCATCATTATAACTTCCCACCTTATTCAGTAGGTGAAGCACGTGCACCACGTGCACCAGGACGTCGTGAAATTGGGCATGGCGCTTTAGCTGAACGTGCATTAGTACCAGTATTACCAAGTGAAGAAGAATTCCCATATGCTATCCGTACAGTTTCAGAAGTACTCAGCTCAAATGGTTCAACTTCACAAGGAAGTATCTGTGGTTCGACTTTATCTTTAATGGATGCAGGTGTACCTATTAAAGCGCCAGTTGCAGGGATTTCGGTAGGTCTTGTTACAGGTGAAACAGATGACGATTTTGTACTTCTTACAGATATTCAAGGATTAGAAGATTTCTTTGGAGATATGGACTTTAAAGTAGGAGGAACTCACAAAGGAATCACTGCCATTCAAATGGATATGAAGATTAAGGGTCTTACACCTGAAATTATAAAAGGTGCTCTTGAAAATACAAGAAAAGCAAGACTTTATATCTTAGATGAAGTTATGCTTAAGGCAATTCCAGCAGTACGTGATCATTTATCACCTTATGCACCAGTGATTACACAAATTACAATTGACCCAGAAAAAATCAGTGAGGTTATTGGACCAAAAGGTAAGATGATTAACCGTATCATTGAAGAAACGGGTGTTAAGATTGATATTGAAGATGATGGACGCGTATTCATTTGTGGTGCAGATGCTGAGAAATCACAAAAAGCAATTCAAATGATTGAAGGTATTGCTAAACCAATTGAAGAAGGACAAGAGTTTGAAGGTAAAGTTATGCGCCTTATGAATTTTGGTGCCTTTGTAGAATTAGTACCAGGCAAAGAAGGGCTTGTGCATATTTCTCAGTTAGCTCATGAACGTGTTGCTAAAGTAGAAGATGTGGTTAATGTGGGAGATTCACTTAAAGTAAAAGTTATTGAAATTGATAAGCAAGGACGTATTAACTTATCTCATAAAGTACTTCTTCCAAAACCAGAAAAAGAATAAAAACAAAAAGGGGGGGGAAAACCTCCCTTTTATTATGAATGAAAATGAAGATGAATGAGAATGTCTTATAAAAGAAAATGATGCGTATAGTAATATTTAGGGAGGGATACATGAGGACTCAAGTAGTTGCTTTATTTAAAGCTGTTCTTTTAGTAGGATGGTTTTTACTTGCATCCACTATTGTAGGAATAGGTGTACAATCATTTATAGGAGATGCCAATCGGTATGAGAATGTGTTGATGCAACATCAATTTGCTATAAGCTTGGGTAGTCAATTGCTTTGTTTCATAGGAGTCGTTTTAATGACACCTGATCAACCAGTCATAAATAAAGGAAGTGAGTCTACTAGTCTCAAATCTATCTTACGCTATATGATGATGGGTCTGGGAGCATGGTTAATATGTATTCTTATTACACAAATACTTATTCCTTTTTTCCCTGACTATGAAGTGATTAATCAGTTGTTTGTAAATAATGAGGGGATACTTAGGTTTTGTGTATTAGTTATTATGGCTCCCTTGTTAGAAGAGTATTTATTTAGAGGAAAGATACAGTCTTATTTAAAAATAGGATTTCCTGTTAAATTTGCTGTTCTTATTCAAGCCATTCTCTTTGCAAGCCTACATGCTCTTCCTTTGCAAAAAATATATAGTTTTACCATAGGAATGCTATTTGGTGTTGTGAGAGAAAAGGAAAAAAACTTTCTATCAACCTTTGTCATGCATATGCTTATCAATTTAATAGGATGGTATATAGGTAGTTTTGCAGTAAGTATAGGATAAGTGGTTTTTTTAGGGAGAAGAGGTAAAAATGGATATTAAAGAATTAGACAAATTAGCAAAAGAAAATGCCCCTATGCCAAATGGGCTTGCCATGCATGAGCAATGTTATTATATTTCTTCTAGGGGACTCTATCAGCAATATGCTACAAGGGCCATTAGTCTTTCACAGGCAAAAGTTGAGAAAAAGCAAGTAGTTGAGGCTTATGAAAGAGGTAGAGAGCAGTGGCAACTGTTTATGGGATTATTCGAATTACAAGATAAACTAAAACAACTGAAGGAAGAAGAATTTAATACGAAATTAGAGTTTGAAATTTTAGAAATGATTAATAGTATATTAGAATGATTTAGTATAAATTTTATTTTTAAAAATGGCTTGTGATATAGTTAAAATATTATCAATAAAGTAACTCAATCCATTTGTGTGTTAGCTGTAGATAGAATGGTTAAATAAATAAGTTATAAAAGACTTGTCTAAGTGTGACAAGTCTTTTGTTTTATAGAATGAGTAGGAAGATATGAAATGATAATGAGTATTCTTGAGGTTTTATAGGTTGTTTTAATTGTGTAAAAATGATATAATATTTGAAATTTAAAAAAAGTAGGAAGAGTGAAAGCGTATGATAAGAAAAATGAGTGAAGAAGATTGGAATAGTATGATGATGATTTATAAACAAAGTTTAGAAAAAGGAAATGTGACATTTAGAACGGATTGTCCTACATATGAGGAATGGGATAAAGGACATTGCAAAGAATGTCGTTTTGTATATGAGTTAGATAACAAAGTGGTGGGATATACAATGATTGCACCCACTTCAAGTCGTGAATCTTATAGAGGGGTAGTAGAACTAAGTATTTTTGTTGATGAAAATTATTTAAGAAAGGGAATTGGAACACAATTATTAACCACACTTTGTGATGAGACAGAAAAATATGGCTATTGGACACTTTATGCAGCAATTTTTTCTGTAAATACGGCAAGTATTGAATTACATAAGAAATGTGGTTTTAGGATAGTAGGAGAACGTGAAAAGATAGCAAAGGACCGTTTTGGATATTGGCAATCTACAACAATTATGGAACGAAGAAATGGAATTATGTGATAGCGTTCGTTTATATTGAGGAATATACTTGTCATGCCTTTATCTATTGATCTTATAAAAATTGGTAATTTCTTTATCCATTACAGTATGGTAAGATATAAATAAAGTATTTAGAACAAAGATAGGAAAATCAATAGATGAACAAAAGTAAAATAAAAAAAACACGTTGGAAAGCAGGCAATATGATTTATCCACTTCCTGCAGCAATGGTGAGTTGTGGCGATAAGAGCCGTGCCAATATTGTGACAGTTGGTTGGACAGGAACAATATGTACTAACCCACCCATGACCTATATTTCTTTACGGCCTTCTCGCTATTCTTATGACATGATTAAAGAAAGTGGTTATTTTGTCATTAACCTTACCACAAGAGATTTAACCTTTGCCACAGATTTCTGTGGTGTAAAGAGTGGAAGGGATGTGGATAAATTTGAGGCCATGGGACTTACACTTATGCATGATGAAGAAACGGGTTGTCCTATGATTGGAGAAAGTCCTGTAAGTATTGTTTGTCAAACCAAAGAAATTAAGGAATTAGGCTCACATCATATGTTTATTGCAGATGTACGTCATATTTATGTGGATGAAGCCTATTTAGATGAAAAAGAAAAGTTTCATTTAAATGAATCTCAGCTCATTGCCTATTCTCATGGGAAATACTTAAGTTTAGGAGAAGAACTAGGGAGCTTTGGATATTCCGTTTCTAAGAAAAAGAAAAAAGAAGTAAAGCCTCAGTCCCCAAAAGACACTAAGCTAATCAAACAGGAATCAAAAGGACTTAAAGATAAACAAAAGGAAAACTATAAAAAAACTAAGTCGTTGGGAAAAGGTAAACAAGAGTTTGGAGATAAAAAAGCCTCTTTAAATAAAAAGCCTTTTTCTAAAAATAAGAATAAGCAAAAACGAATAAAATAAATAGTGTAAAGTATAAAACCATATCTTCTCCTATTAAGGAGAAGATATGGTTTTATACTTTAGGTAGCTCTGTTACCTATTAAAAATAGCAGAGTAAATATGCTTTTAGAAAGTTAAGAAAGAACTCCCATCTATAGAATGGAGAAGTTTAAAGGGATATTCTTTTGTGCCTTTCCCCAAACAGTAGTGAGTATAAATACGTTGTGTTTTAAATTTACAGGCTTTAAGCTCACACATTATTTCCTTTTGCTCTAAATCTTCTGCAGTGATGGTGTAATCACCAGGTTCAAAGGCCAGATAATGAGAAATCTGATGAGGTGAAATCTTTTGAAAAGAGAGGGGGTGATTGGTATAGTGTATATGAATAAGTTCGCTTTTTTCACAAAAGGCGCCAACGCGTATCAAGCAATGATTTTCAGGAATAGAACGTTGGACATCATTGATTAAGTAGAGGCCTGGAATGTCACTTTTAAGGTCAGGGGCAATAATAAGCGTATATATTTTTTGAGGACTAATCCAAATAGAACGCATAGCCACAACATCTGATTCACCAGTTAAAGTAATAACAATATGATGTTCGCCTTTAGAAAGGGGTTCGTATTGGCTGAAATCTTGATAGAGCATATCTTTAATATAAAGTATATCATCTAAGTAAATATCAAAACTTTCGGGTGTAGGAAGTGCATGAAAGAAACGTAAAAAGGCTTCTATAGGTTTTTTTTTCTTTTTCATGAAGTTCCTCGTGCTATATATTCTATTATAGTATATGTAAAAAATAGCAATTCATGTTTATACCATTTTGAAAACAAGTTAAGACAAAGACTCTAAATAAAGAGAGTGAATTTCGGAAAAGTATCTAAAATTTGTAAAAATATTAACAAAAAGATGTTCATAGTAACAAAATTAATATAAAATAAAGATAAGAGTAGAAAGGTGCATATGGGAGGTTGCAAATG
This sequence comes from Bacillota bacterium, assembly GCA_023436395.1. Taxonomy (GTDB): domain Bacteria; phylum Bacillota; class Clostridia; order Lachnospirales; family Cellulosilyticaceae; genus Cellulosilyticum. Next base: position 278,632 of record JAEZJJ010000033.1, read on the forward strand.
AATAAGAATAAAATCTTACAGTTGCTAAAAAGCGATGAAGGATTTAAATTAGATTTTAAATTGAAATTAAGTTTAGAGTTAGATTCAGAAAAGAAAGAGTTTGTAAAAGACATTATTGCAATTGCCAATACACCGGGAGGGAGAGGATATATTATTTTTGGAGTGGAAGATGCAACCCGTCAGATAGTAGGGTTAGAGGAAATTCCAGAACATATAGAGGAAAGAATACAATTGATTATCGCTAATCGCTCTTATCCACCTGTTCCTGTAAGATTTGATACTTTAGACATTGATGGAAAGGTATTAGGGGTTGTAACTATTTTTAAGAGTATGCAGGTACCTCATCAAATGCTACAAACAGGTGCATTTTATATTAGGAGAGGCTCAACAACCGATAAGGCAGGAAGGCATGAAATTGCTAATATGCTACAGCAACATGGTATGCTAAGTTTTGAGAATGTCCCTTGTAGAGGAAGTAGATTAAAGGATTTGGATGAAAAAGCATTGGCTATTAAATGGGGAATTAATGCGGTAAGTCAGGAAGAGCAGTTATTGCTTTTAAGCTCATTGGGTATTGTAGCTACAGATTATGAAAAAGAAGTCTATTATCCTACCTATGGTGGACTATTGTTATTTGGTAAACATCCTCAAGATTTTATTCCTCAAGCTATTATAGAGGTGAGCTGCAACAATCGGATAGTAGGTATCGAAGGTAATGTGTTAGAAATGCTTAAGACCTTTGAAACATATATTACACCACTCCTTCCCAAGCAGTATCCTATTTCAGGACTTGTAGAAGTCGTTACAAATGCACTTATACATAGGAACTATTGGAATAATGCACAGTATATACAAGTAATCATTGATGAGCATTACATTAAGGTAACGAATCCCATGAGTCATGAGGTCTATGAAGGAAGAAGACAGTGTGCAAGAGTGAATCCATGGCTTTATTCTAGATTGCTTATTATGAGCCAAAGACAAGACAATTTTCATTTAGGGATAGGACTTGAGAAAATGAAGGAGCTTTTTAAGGAAATAGGTGAAGTTAAAATTGAAACAAAACGGTTAGAAGGCATTTTTGAAGTCATTTTGCCGGGAATAGCCAACTATGAAAAAAAGGGGAAATAATGATGAGATTAGAAGAGGTAAAACAAATACTTAATGCAAAGTTATGGATTGGTGAAGAAGAACTAGAGAGTGAAGTATTTACTGCTTGTGGATGCGATTTAATGAGTGATGTATTAGCTTTTGCGAAAGAGAAGGTACTTTTATTAACGGGGCTTGTTAACTTGCAAGTAATCCGTACAGCTGAAATGCTAGACATTAAAGCAATTGTATTTGTAAGAGGTAAGTCACCAAGTGAAGATATGATAGAACTAGCAAATGAAAAAGGAATGACTATTTTTTCAACAGATGAACCACTTTATATGGCTTGTGGCAAACTTTACGAAGCAGGTTTAAAGGGTAAAGGAGACGTATAGTATGAAATTACATTACCAGGTAGACGGGGAAGATTTTTTAAGAGCAGGGGAAGCTTCAGCGTCACTTAAACGAACCTTAAAACAACTGGGAATGGATGCTGCTATTATTAGGAAGGTTGCCATCGCTATGTATGAAGCAGAAATAAATATGGTGATTCATGCAGATGGGGGAGAAATTGATGCAGAAATATGCCCTGAGTATATTAAGGTGATTCTAAAGGATGTAGGACCAGGTATCCCTAATATAGAACAAGCTATGCAAGCAGGTTATTCTACAGCCTCTCATCAAATAAGAGAATTAGGATTTGGAGCAGGAATGGGGCTTCCTAATATGAAAAAATATAGTGATAGTTTACATGTCGATTCTGAAGTAGGAGTAGGAACAACTGTCACAATTCAGGTGTTTTTAAAAGAATAAGTAATAAATAAGGGAGGGGGAAAAGCACTTATGTATACACACTCAGTAACAATAGATAAAGAAAAGTGTATTGGTTGTACAGACTGTATTAAGAGGTGTCCAACTGAGGCCATTAGAGTGAGAGGCTCTAAAGCTGAGATTATAGAAGAACGCTGTATTGATTGTGGAAATTGTATTAGGATTTGTAGAAATGGTGCAAAGAAGGCGGTAATGGATGAATTAGAAATGATCAATCAGTATACTTATAGGGTAGCCCTTCCAGCACCCTCTTTATATGCACAATTCAGTGCAGCAAAAGATATTAATCAAATATTAGAAGCACTTTACCCTATTGGTTTTACAGATTGTTTTGAAGTGGCTTTTGCAGCTGAAATGATTACACAAAGAACTTACGAATATTTAGAGCGGGCAACTCACTTACCTGTTATTTCTTCATCTTGTCCTGCTATTGTACGATTAATTCAAAGACGCTTTCCATCATTATTACCCCATTTATTGCCCTTAATGTCACCTATGGAGTTAGCAGCGCGTTATGTGAAGAGACAATATGCAGAAAGAGGTATTAAGGAAGAAGAGGTAGGTGTGTTTTTTATTTCACCTTGTCCCGCAAAAGCTACAGAGATTCATCGTCCTAAAGGTTTTGCAAGATCTTATGTAGATGGTGTTTTATCCATGCAAGCACTCTATAGAAAGATTAAGGCTAACTTACAGTCTTATACAGGTGAAAAAGTTCATCGTAAAAGTAGTTATATTGGTTTAAAATGGCCTACTAGAACAGGGAGTTTAAGTGATCAATACATTCAAAATCATATTGCTGTAGATGGGATGGAAAATGTCATTGAAATATTAGAGAAAGTAGAAGACGGTACTTTAAGAAATGTGAATTATATAGAGGCATTAGCTTGTACAGGAGGGTGTTTAGGAGGGGTTTTAACTGTTGAAAATGCCTTTGTAAGTTGTAATACCCTTAAAAAATGGATTGATGAAGAAAGTACAGAACAAATTAAGAAGTATCCAGAAGAATGGAGAGCATTAAAGGAAGAAGCCTGTTATTTTGAAAAAAATATTACACCAAGGCCTGTTTTTACTTTGGATAATGATATGGAAAAGGCAATTGCTAAAATGGAAGAAATAGAAGAACTATATAGCCTTTTACCACAAATAGATTGTGGTGCTTGTGGTGCACCAACCTGTAGATGTTTTGCAGAGGATGTGGTTAAACATAAAGCCAATGTAGAAGAATGTGTTTTTATGTTGAGAGAGAAAATTAAAGATTTATCTAATCAAATGCATGCTTTAACACAAATTAATGTACCCACTGAAAAGGGAAAAAAGGAAAAGGAGAGATTTAAGTGACAGTAGGAGAATTAAAAAATGCTTTAAACTTAACATTAGTAGCAGGTGAAGCAGGGGTGTCACGTTCTGTAAAAGGGGGGTACACAGGTGATTTATTAAGCTTTGTGATTGGTCATGCCAAGGAGGAAGATGTATGGGTCACGGTGCAAGGACATATGAATGCCTTAGCAGTAGCTGTTATGGTAGGCATTTCTGCTATCATTTTAGCAGAAGGAGTGGAGATAGATGAAGCTGTAAAGGAAAGAGCCAATCAAGAACAAATTCCAGTGTTACTTTCAGAGCAAGATAGCTTTACATTAAGCTATGAAATCTCCAAGCTTTTATAAAGGAGGATTATATGGCACTTAAATATGATTTTCATATTCATACAGCCGCATCCCCCTGTGCAGATATGACAATGACCCCTCATAATATTGTCAATATGAGTATACTAAAAGGATTAGATATTATAGCCATTACAGATCATCAAACAGTAGCTAACTGTGAGGCAGTGATGAAGGTAGGAAAGCAAAAAGGATTGTTAGTTGTGCCAGGTATGGAAATTGAATGTATGGAGGAATTTCATCTCATTGCCTTGTTTCCTAGACTAGAAATAGCAAAGGAGATGGCACAGTGGATTGGGCAAGGTTTACCGCCTATTAAAAATAGAAAAGATTTATTTGGTGAACAACTGATTTTAGATGAACAAGATGAAATCATAGGAGAAATTGAACAGTTATTATTAACTGCAACACAAATTACTGTAGAAGATATTGTAAAGGAAGTAAGGAAAAAAGGGGGCATTATCTATCCTGCACATATTGATCGTAATAGCTATAGTATTTTATCTAATTTAGGAACATTGCCGCCAGAATTAAACTTTGACATATTAGAAATTTCACAAAAAGCATTGGCAGAAGAATATGTAAAAAAATATGCAAAGAGTACAATAATCCAGTCTTCGGATGCTCATTATTTATTTGATATCGCTGAAAATATGAGAGAAATACCCGAAAATAATAAAAGTTTAAATGATTTAGTTCAAGATATAAATAAAAACAACTAAATTAAATGACAAAGTTATATAAAAATCGACAATAATTTAGTATAAAATAAACAACATTACTGAAAGTTCGGAATTTGAGGTTTGACTTTAACCTTAGTTTGTGTTATTTTCATAAAGTAGTGACTCGTTTTGTGTGTTTTTTGTTATTTATTTAACAAAAAGCATCAAACCTATGAATATGAATTAAGGAGGATATATTATGGCATGTGAAAGTTGCAATAATAAGCTAACCCAGAGTTTATATACTGAGTTAGAACAGTTTATTAATGAGCTACCTGAAAAAAAAGGGGCACTTATTGCAGTATTACATAAGGCACAGGAGATATTTGGTTATTTACCTAAAGAAGTGCAGATTTTTGTAGGTGAAAAGCTCAATATTCCTGTTTCACAAATCTACGGTGTAGTAAGTTTTTATTCTTTTTTCACTATGATACCAAAAGGAAAATACCCTATATCTGTCTGTCTTGGAACTGCTTGCTATGTACGTGGTGCAGAAAAAGTCTTAGATGATTTTAAAAAAGAATTGGGTATTGAAGTAGGGCAAACAACGGCTGATGGCAAATTTTCATTAGATGCACTCAGATGCGTTGGTGCTTGTGGGCTTGCTCCAGTTGTACTAATTGGAGACAAAGTATATGGACGTATTGGTTCAGCAGATGAAGTAAAGAAAATCCTAAGTGAATATGATGAAGCGTAAGGAGGAAAGCCATGCCAAAAATAATGTCTTTAGATGAATTACAAGCTTTAAGAGAAAGTGTTAAAAATAAAATAGATTTAAGAGAAAAAGGCGATCATGTGGATCAGATGATTGTTGTCCGTGTTGCAATGGCTACTTGTGGAATAGCAGCAGGTGCCAGAGATATTATGAACTATTTTTCAGAAGAAGTACGTTCACGTGGACTTAATAATATTGTGCTTACACAAAGTGGATGTATGGGATATTGCTATGCAGAACCTACAATAGAACTGACTATTCCAGGAAAAGAGCCAGTTGTTTATGGTAATGTGAATAAAGAGCGTGCAAAGGAAATATTAGAAAAACATATAATCGGTGGAGAAATGGTAGAAGGTATTATACCGGTTAGTCACAAATCACTTGATGAATAGAGAAAGGAGGCTTTTAGCATGTCAAAGTATACAATGCATATTTTAGTGTGTGGCGGAACAGGATGTCTGTCTTCACAATCTAATGAAATAGTAAGTCAGCTTATTGCCCATATTGAAGAGGCAGGAATGAGCGATCAGGTACAAGTTTTAAAAACAGGATGTTTTGGATTCTGTGAAAAAGGGCCTATTGTCAAAATACTTCCAGATAATACTTTTTATGTTCAAGTAAAACCAGAAGATGCAGAAGAGATTGTAAAAGAACATATTGTAAAAGGTAGAAAAGTACCACGCCTTCTTTATGAAGATCCTTCAACTGCAGAGCATGTTTCTGACTCAAAACATATGGATTTCTATAAGAAACAAATTCGAGTTGCGCTTCGTAACTGTGGGTTTATAGATCCTGAAAATATTGAAGAATACATAGCAAGAGATGGTTATGCAGCTTTAGCTAAAGTTTTAACAATGACACAAGAAGAGGTTATTAATGAAGTAAAAGCCTCAGGACTTCGTGGCCGTGGGGGTGGCGGTTTCCCAACGGGACTTAAATGGGAGTTTGCTTATAAAAGTAAAGCAGATCAGAAATACGTTGTTTGTAATGCTGATGAAGGAGATCCAGGTGCATTTATGGACCGCTCTATTTTAGAAGGAGATCCTCATTCAATCTTAGAAGCTATGGCTATCTGTGGTTATGCTATTGGTGCTACTAAAGGTCTTGTGTATATTCGCGCAGAATACCCATTAGCAATTAAGCGTTTAGAGTCAGCTATTCATTCAGCAAGGGAATATGGTTTATTGGGAAATTCCATTATGGGTAGTGATTTCTGTTTTGATATTGATATTCGTTTTGGTGCAGGTGCTTTCGTATGTGGTGAAGAAACAGCACTTATTCACTCTATGGAAGGTATGAGAGGTGAGCCTACTACTAAACCACCATTTCCAGCGGTAAGTGGTTATTGGGGTAAACCAACCAATGTAAATAACGTTGAAACCTTTGCGAATATTCCTGTTATCATCTTAAGAGGAGCAGAATGGTTTAGTAAGATTGATACAGAAAAATCAAAGGGTACCAAAGTATTTGCTTTAGCTGGTAAAATTAATAATGTTGGTTTAATTGAAGTACCTATGGGTACTACCTTAAGAGAAGTTATTTATGATATTGGTGGTGGTATTAAAAACGGCAAGAAATTTAAAGTTGTTCAAACAGGAGGCCCTTCTGGTGGCTGTTTAGCAGAAAAAGATCTTGATACGCCAATCGATTTTGATAACTTAATTGCAAAAGGTTCCATGATGGGTTCTGGTGGCATCATTGTTTTGGATGAAGATGATTGTATGCCAGCTGTTGCCAAGTACTATCTTAAATTTACAGCAGAAGAAGCTTGTGGTAAATGTACACCATGCCGTGTAGGAACAAAGCGTCTTTTAGAAATATTAGATAAAATTACTGATGGTAAGGGAAGCCTAGAAGACTTAAAAACATTAAGAGAATTAAGCGAAGTGATTAAAGATACAGCACTTTGTGGATTAGGTCAATCTGCACCAAACCCTGTTCTTTCTACACTTAATACTTTTGAGGATGAGTATTTAGCACACATTCTTGATCATAAATGCCCAGCAGGACAATGTACTGCACTGCTACAATATCGTATTACAGATGCATGTATAGGTTGTACAGCATGTTCAAGAGTCTGTCCAGTAGGCGCTATCTCAGGAACAGTAAAAGCACGCCATACCATTGATCAAGAAAAATGTATTAAATGTGGTGCTTGTATGGAAAAATGTAAGTTCACAGCAATTGTAAGAGAATAGGGAAAGGAGAGAGAAAACATGCCAGAAATGAAAATTACAATAGATGACACACAGGTGATGGTTGCACCAGGAACAACAATTTTAGAAGCAGCTAGAAAAGTTGGTATACATATTCCCACCCTTTGTCATTTGGATTTACATGATACAAAAATGGTAAATCAATCTGCTTCTTGTAGAATTTGTGTTGTAGAAGTAGAGGGACGTAAAAATTTAGCACCTGCGTGTGCAACACCAGTAACAGATGGAATGGTTATTAATACACGTTCAATTAGAGTATTAAATGCAAGAAGAATGGTACTTGAACTGTTACTCTCAGATCATCCTAAGGATTGTTTGATTTGTGAAAAATCAGGAAATTGTGAATTACAAGATTTAGCAATTACTTTTGGAATTCGTGAATTAACAGTAGGAAAAGACGGTGAACAGTCTACTTATAGAAAAGATATAAGTGAAGCCATTGTAAGAGATATGGATAAATGTATTATGTGTAGACGATGTGAAACCATGTGTAATAAAGTACAATCAGTAGGTGCCCTATCAGGTATCAATAGAGGATTTGAGGCTGTTGTTGCACCTGCTTTTGAAGTAGACTTAGCAGATTCTGTTTGTACTCACTGTGGGCAATGCGTAGCAGTTTGCCCAACTGGTGCTCTTGCTGAAAAAGAACACATTTGGAATGTCGTAAGACAATTAGCCGATCCAGAAAAAGTAGTTGTTGTACAAACAGCTCCAGCTGTAAGAGCAGCCCTAGGTGAAGAGTTTGATATGGAAGCTGGAACTTTAGTAACAGGAAAAATGGTAGCAGCACTTAGAAAATTAGGATTTAATTATGTATTTGATACTGATTTTGCAGCAGATGCTACGATTATGGAAGAAGGTGCAGAGCTTGTTGACCGCCTTACAAGATTCCAAAACGGGGATCCAACTGTAAAATTACCTATATTAACAAGTTGCTGTCCAGCATGGGTTAATTTCTTTGAAACACAATTCCCAGATTTATTAGACATTCCATCAAGTGCAAAATCACCACAACAAATGTTTGGTGCTATTGCAAAATCTTACTTTGCTCAAAAAATGAATATTGACCCTAAAAATATGGTTGTAGTCTCTGTTATGCCATGTTTAGCTAAAAAGTATGAGGCATCAAGGCCAGAATTTAATAGAGAAGTAGATATTTCTATTTCAACAAGAGAGCTTGCTCATTTAATTAAGAAAGCCAATATTGATTTTAATAAACTTCCAGAAGAAGATTTTGACCATCCAATGGGAGAATCTACTGGTGCCAGTGTAATCTTTGGAACAACTGGTGGTGTTATTGAAGCAGCTGTACGTACAGCTTATGAAGTCATCACAGGAGAAACTTTAGGAAAAGTTGATTTTGAGGAATTAAGAGGCTTCGAGGGCATTAGAAATGCGACAGTAAAAGTAGGGGATTTTGATTTGAATATCGGAATTGCCCATGGCCTTGGCAATGCAAGATTACTTCTAGAAGAAATTAGAAATGGTAATCCAAATAACTATCATGCAATCGAAATCATGGCGTGTCCAGGTGGTTGTATAGGTGGTGGCGGACAGCCATATCACCATGGTGATAGTGAAATATTAAAGAAACGTCAAGCTGCTATTTATGCAGAGGATAGAGGTAAAACCATTCGTAAATCTCATGAAAATCCATATATTAAAGAAATGTATGAGAATTTCTTTGGTAAACCAATGAGTCATAAAGCTCATGAATTACTTCATACACACTATCAAGAAAAAGAAAGAATTTAGATAAAAAACAGGTTAATAGTGCAATAGGTACTATTAACCTGTTTTTTTGTTATTTTGATAAGTAGGCTAGGTATATTGATAGAAAAAACACTAAATAATACTTGAGAGGAAGCACTTACTCATTGATTGTCATTAAGCTACACGCTCTTCTAATTTTCCATTTTAATGATATAAAGATGAATCATTTAACTAAAAGTTATTTTTAATTATTTTAAATATAATTATAATTTGATATAATGGAAAAAAATGGAAAGATTGGAGACGTATGATGAAAAGATGGATAAGTATAGTAGCTATTTTAGTAGTAGGTGTAGTGCCTTTAAGCGCTAAAGTAGCAAAAAGAGAAGTTAATGAGGTAACCAATGAGATAGTAAATGATAAGGCCAGAGAGTCAATAGTCACCCCATATATATCAAGAGATATATGGAACACCATTTTACAAGAACAAAACTTATCCTATTTGATAAAAGAAGTAGGACAAGCAGAACCTACTTTACAAGAGGTAGCCTATGCTTTATGCAAAATGTTAAAGGAGCCAGGTATTTATTTACCTGAAGGAGAAGGGATGAGAGATCCTTATATAAGTAAGCTCATACTATTAGGGATTTGGCAAGAGGCCGAAGTAGAAGAGACAAGCTTGGTGACAAGTGAGGTATGGGAGCGGACTTATGAAAGAGCATTGCATTATCAAAGTAACCCTAGTGCTTTTCCAAGAAGTGATACTAAAGAGGAACAGAAAATGGCAGCCTACCGTCAAAAAATGACTAAGATGACTTCTTATCAATCAGTAGAAATAGGGGAACTAACAAAAAGTTCTCAGGTATTAATTTGTGACGCCAATACCTATCCTATCTATCATTTTTTAAATACCAGCTATGTAGATTTAGCAACTATTGAAGCGTTAGGTTTTAGCATAGAGAAAAAGGATAAGGACTATGTCATGGACTATATCAACCCTAGTAGACCATTAGAGACATCCTTTCAAAAGCAAAGTATAGCTGTAAGCCTAGGCAATGAAAATATTTACTATGGTGCTTTAAAGACTTATGTATTAAAAGGAGAAAACACACTTTTTATTCCTTTGCGTGCTTTGGAGCAAGATTTTCAGCTGCAGGTAGAGGCAGAAGAAATTAAGCTAGTAAGAAGTAGGAGAGCACAGCAAGTTTTAAGTTACCAGGAAGGGCGTTTAATCAATCAGAGTAATACACCTATAGAAGTAATCACCACAAGTTACTACTGGGATGGTAAGAAGATGTATGAGGAAGTGAAAAAGGAGCATTTAGAAATAGGGGAAGGATTAGAAGCACCTGAGATCACCTATAATCTAAGAGGTGCCTATTATTTGACAACCCTTGTAAATGAAGTAGTAACAAGAGAAGAAAGCTATAAAGAGGAGAAAACTTATGGACAGAAAATAGAAACCTTACTTGCAATCTATGAGCAAGCAAAACTTGCTCAATTAGAAAAACAAAAGGAAGGTAGTAAACACGAAGTGACAATAGAGGAACTCTTCCCCTCTACACCTGTTTATGCGACTTTAAAAGGAACCATAATAGGGGGAGCAAAAGGTGAGCAAGTAGAACTTTATAGTGAGGATAATGGCAGCTATACAGTGATTACGAAAACAGGAAAAAAAGTAACTGTCAGTAGAAGTAAGTTAAATATTTTAGCAGATAAAAAGGTAAAGATACAACCAGTTACTAAAGCACAAATTGAAGGGTTTATTAATATGAAAAATATACCAAGTCAAACAGAATACCTTGTTTGGACAGATTTACATAGGCAAAACACATATATTTTAAAAGGACGTCAAAACCAATGGGAATTAGTGAAACGAATGCTTTGCTCCACAGGAAAAAATGTAACACCTACACCAAGAGGTTTTTTCACTCTGCAAAATAAAGTCCCATCTTTTGGACAAGAAAAGGGGTATTGTTGTAAAAATGCCTATGGCTTCATAGGGTCTAGTTATCTTTATCATTCCGTTTTATTTGATAAGACAGGAAGCTATATTATTTCAGGTAAAAAGGAATTAGGCCAAAAAGCCTCTCAGGGATGTATTCGCTTATCTCCAGAAGATAGTGAATGGTTTTATACAACACTTCCTAAAGGGACTAAGGTATGGGTGAATTAAAACGAGTGAATAAAAATTAAACTTAATTTGAAAAGCGCATAATCTCTAGTAGAGTATATCATAATAGTAAGAGTTATTAATATTTGGAATGATAAATATTTATATGCTATAATGAAAACACATCAAAAGGAGGAAGAATATGTCACATAAAATGATTACAACTAAAAAAGAATACAAAAATGTATGGGATACTTACACTAATGACGATTTGGATAAACTTTTTGCCTATAGCGAGCGTTATAGAAAGTTTATTTCTGACAATAAAACAGAAAGGGAATGCATTAGAGATTTGGTTCAAAAAGCAGAAGCAGCAGGCTATCAGGACATTCAAAAACTGATTAAAGCCAATCAAAAACTTGTCAGTGGTGATAAAGTGTATGCCAATTATAAGGATAAGACACTTATTTTATTTTGTGTGGGTGAAAAACCTTTAGTAGAGGGGTTAAATCTTTTAGGCGCTCATTTAGATTCGCCACGTCTGGATTTAAAGCCAAACCCACTGTATGAAGATACTGATTTGGCAATGCTTAAAACACATTATTATGGTGGTGTCAAAAAATATCAATGGGTAGCCATGCCCTTGGCTATTCATGGTGTTGTAGCCAAAAAAGATGGTACTATTGTGAATTTGAATATTGGTGAAGACCCAAGTGATCCTGTAGTAGGTATTTCGGATCTTTTAATTCATTTAGCTTCAGAGCAAATGCAAAAGAAACTGAGTGAAGCTATTAAAGGAGAAGATTTAAATATTTGCTTAGGAAGTATACCTTTAAAAGGGGAAGAAAAAGAAAAGGTGAAAGCCAATATTTTAAAACTTCTTCATGAAAAATATGGTATAATAGAAGAAGATCTTGTATCAGCCGAGATTGAAATTGTTCCAGCAGGTGCTGCAAGAGATTATGGTCTTGACCGTAGTATGATTATCGGGTATGGTCAAGATGACCGTGTTTGTGGTTACGCCTCTTTTGAAGCACAACTAGAAGTAGAAAAAACTGTGAAGACAACAGCCACAGTGCTTGTAGATAAAGAAGAAATTGGTAGTGTCGGGGCATCTGGTATGCAATCCCACTTTTTTGAGAATATGGTAGCAGAACTGATGAACCTTACAGGGGAATATTCTAGCTTACTTTTAAAAAGAGCACTTGCCAACTCTAAAATGCTTTCTTCAGATGTAACAGCAGGTTATGATCCTAACCATGCAAGTGTACTAGAAAAAAATAATGCAGCTTACTTTGGTAAAGGAGTTGTATTTATGAAATATACAGGTGCAAGAGGTAAATCTGGTTCTAATGAAGCCAACGCAGAGTATGTGGCAGAGCTGAGAAGAATCATGGAAGAAAACAATGTCACTTGGCAAACAGCAGAGCTTGGACGTATTGACCTTGGTGGTGGTGGTACAATTGCTTATATCCTTGCCAAATATGGGATGGATGTCATTGATTGTGGTGTACCTGTTCATAGTATGCATGCACCATGGGAAATCACAAGCAAAGCTGATTTATATGAAATGAGAAAAGCTTATGTGGCTTTCTTAAAAAATGCATAAAGGAGAACAAAAATGGAAAATAAAAATCCAATTGTAACAATCACAATGGATGATGAAAGTCAAATCATCCTTGAACTTTATCCAGAGGTAGCCCCACAATCAGTTAGAAACTTTATTTCTCTAGTTCAAAAAGGATATTATGATGGTTTAACTTTTCACCGTATTATTCCTGGATTTATGATTCAAGGGGGATGCCCAGAAGGAACAGGAACAGGTGGTCCAGGCTATCGTATTAAAGGTGAATTTTCACAAAATGGTGTGAAGAATGATTTAAAACATACCCGTGGTGTTCTTTCTATGGCACGTAGTATGATGCCAGATTCAGCTGGTTCACAATTCTTTATTATGCATGCAGATTCACCTCACTTAGATGGTCAATATGCAGCATTTGGTAAAGTCATTGAAGGGATGGATACGGTTGATTACATTGCAAATGTAGGAACAGACTATAGCGATAGACCAGTTGTCCCAGTAAAAATGAAAACTGTAACAGTAGATACAAAAGGGGAAACTTACGAGGAACCTAACAAGCTTTAAAAGGTATAGAAGGCAAATAAATGGGTAACAATGAAAAAGAGTTGTTGGTAAATATTTGCTACCTGTGCTATAATAAGACAAGTCAATATTCCTAAGGAGGAAATACAAAATGGAAGATAATAAAAACTGTGGATGCGGCTGTGACTGCGGACATGAAGAAGAAAATACAAGTGGATGTGGCTGTGGACACGATCATGATGAAGAAGAAACACTTATTTATGTGACTTTTGAAGATGAAGATCAAGAAGTAGCATGTAGTGTTTTAAGCATTTTTGAATGTGACGGTAGAGAATACATTGCACTTGCACCAAAAGAAGAAGTAGACAATGCAGAAGAGGCAGAAGTTCTTTTCTATCGTTTCTCAGAAGAGGGTGACGATGTAAAACTTGATGATATTGAAACAGATGAAGAATGGGATAAAGTAGCTTCAACATTTGATGAAGAATTCTTTGGACCATTTGACGAAGAAGAATAAGAGACAGGGCGATAAGCCCTGTTTTTTATAGTGTAGGGAAGTGCGTTCTTTTACTCAAATGCGTCGTATAATAGTGAAGAGCTTTGGGAAACATTATCAGCGACCACAAGTTTTATATTAAAAGGATAACTCTAATCAAATACTAGGGTAGTATTTAAAACTTGACAATGGGTCATGTTTTATTTACAGTTATAAGATGAGATTAACTATATAGGTGATAAAAATGAGAGAAAAAACATATGATAACCAAAGCATATCCTCACTTAAAGGTGCGGATCGTGTGAGATTACGCCCAGGCGTTATTTTTGGTTCGGATGGTATTGAGGGGTGCCAACATTCCGTATTTGAAATTCTTGCAAACTCTATTGATGAGTTTAAAGAAGGTTATGGAAATACCATTAAAGTCACTTTGCATACAGATCACTCTATCACAATCGAGGATTTTGGTAGAGGGATTCCAGTAGATTATAATGAAACTGAAGCCCGTTATAATTGGGAACTTGTTTTTTGTGAACTTTATGCAGGGGGAAAATACAATAATAACGATGGCGACAATTATGAATTTAGCTTAGGCCTCAACGGCCTAGGAAGCTGTGCAACGCAATACAGTTCGGAATTCATGGATGTAGAAGTAAAACGTGATGGCTACATTTATAATCTTCACTTTGAAAAAGGTGAGAATATTGGGGGACTTAGAAAGACAAAGGCAGAGTATAAACAAACAGGGAGTAAAATTCATTGGAAACCTGACCATGATGTTTTTACAGATGTGAATGTGTCATCTGAGTATTTTCATGATGTCTTAAAGAGACAAGCTGTTGTTAATAAAAATTTAGAGTTTATTTTTAGTGATGAAATAGCTAATGAGCAACATCGCTATCTTTATGAAGAGGGTATTTTAGGGTATGCTAAAGAAATTGCAGAGGAAAAGCAATTTACGGATTTAGTATTTGTAGAGCAGGAGACTAGAGGGAAAGATCGTGAAGATAGACCTGAATACAAATTGAAATTTCAAGTAGCTTTTTGCTTTTGTAATGAAAGAAATATGTTAGAGTACTATCATAATTCCAGTTATCTAGAATACGGTGGGTCACCAGACAAAGCTATTAAAAATGCTTTTGTCTATGCTATTGATCAATATCTGAAAGGTGAAAATCTCTATAATAAAGATGAGAAAAAAATTAGCTTTGTAGATGTTCAAGACAGTCTCATCTTAATCTCTAACTCTTTTTCAACCATAACAAGTTATGAAAATCAAACCAAAAAGGCTATTACGAATAAATTTATTCAAGAGGCAATGCAAGAGTATTTAAAAGAATTTCTTCATGTGTACTTTATTGAAAATAAAGACGCTGCCTTGCAAATTGCTAAACAAGTATTAGTGAATAAGCGTAGCCGTGAAAAAGCAGAACGTACACGTATTAATGTACGTAAGCAACTGAGTGGAACCATTGACATTGCCAATCGTATTAAGAAATTTGTAGATTGTCGTACAAAAGATGTGAGTAGACGTGAACTCTACATTGTAGAAGGAGATTCGGCATTAGGTTCTTGTAAGTTAGGAAGAGATGCAGAGTTTCAGGGAATTATGCCAGTTAGAGGGAAGATTCTTAACTGTCTTAAAGCAGATTATGATAAAATCTTTAAAAGTGATATTATTGTAGACCTACTTAAGGTTTTAGGCTGTGGCATTGAGATTACCTCTAAACACAATAAAGATTTACACACTTTTGATTTAGAAAATTTACGTTGGAACAAGGTCATTATTTGTACAGATGCCGATGTAGATGGTTATCAAATTCGCACCTTAATCTTAACCATGCTCTATACTTTAGTGCCTACCCTTATTAAAGAAGGGCGTGTGTTTATTGCAGAGACACCACTTTATGAAATCAACACTAAGGATAAAACTTACTTCGCTTATTCAGAGTATGAAAAATCAGAAATTTTAAGCAAGATTAAAG
This sequence comes from Bacillota bacterium, assembly GCA_023436395.1. GTDB lineage: Bacteria > Bacillota > Clostridia > Lachnospirales > Cellulosilyticaceae > Cellulosilyticum. The sequence goes on from JAEZJJ010000033.1 coordinate 294,277, forward strand.
CGAAATATACCATTCAACGTTCCAAGGGACTTGGGGAAAATGACCCTGATATGATGTGGGAAACAACCATGTGTCCAACATCACGTCGTTTAATTCAAGTAATGCCAGAGGATGTAAAAGAAACTCAAACCATGTTTGATGTGCTTTTAGGAGATGACTTAAAAGGACGTAAGCAGTTTATTGCGGATGAGGGACATCGCTACTTAGAACTGGCAGATATGAGTTAAAAGAAAGGATGACGCAAATGGACAAATATGTTATTAAGCAAAACATAACAGAAACCTTAGAAAGCAATTATATGCCTTATGCCATGAGTGTTATCGTGTCTAGGGCATTACCAGAAATTGATGGTTTTAAGCCATCTCATCGTAAATTGCTTTATACCATGTATAAGATGAATTTAATTAAAGGGGCGCGTACCAAATCAGCTAATATTGTAGGACAAACCATGAAGCTTAATCCTCATGGGGATGGGGCTATTTATGAAACCATGGTACGTCTTACAAAAGGAAATAGTGCCTTGATGATACCTTTTGTAGATTCTAAAGGAAACTTTGGTAAGGTCTATTCAAGAGACATGGCCTATGCTGCCTCTCGTTATACAGAAGCTAAACTTAGTGAAATCTGTACAGAAGTTTTTAATGATATTGAAGAGGATGCCGTAGACTTTGTAGATAACTATGATGGGACCCTAAAAGAGCCTGTCCTTTTACCTACACGTTTTCCTAATATTTTAGTGAATCCTAATCAAGGGATTGCTGTAGGGATGGCAAGTAACTTCTGTTCCTTTAATTTAAGAGAGGTATGCAATGCAACCATTGCTTATCTTAAAAATGAGGAGGCAGATGTACTTGAGCATATTATTGCGCCTGATTTCCCTACAGGGGGGCAAATCATCTTAGATGAAGCTGAAATGAGGGAAGTCTTAGAAACAGGTAAAGGAAGTTTTAAAGTACGTTCCAAGTACACTTATTTTAAAAAGGATAATTGTATTGAAATTACTGAGATTCCCTATACCACTACAGTAGAGGCCATTATTGATAAGATAGAAGAAATGGTGAAGACAGGAAAGATTAAGGAAATCAATGATGTGAGAGACGAAACAGATTTATCAGGTCTAAAACTCACTATTGATTTGAAACGTAATACAGATCCAGAAATGCTGATGCAAAAGCTCTTTAAGTCTACACCGCTTGAGGATAGTTTTAGTTGCAACTTTAATTTGCTGATTAATGGCATGCCAAAAGTTTTAGGCTTTAAACAAATTATTGCAGAATGGTGTCTTTTTAGAGAAGGCTGTATTGTGCGTAAATATCGTTTTGCCATTGAGAAGATGGAGAAACGTTATCACCTCTTATTAGGTCTTAAACAAATCCTTTTAGATATTGATAAGGCCATTGAGATTGTACGTCATACAGAAAAAGAAAAAGATGTGGTGCCACATTTAATGGCTCACTTTGATATTAGTGAGATGCAAGCTGATTATGTAGCAGAAATTAAATTACGTCACTTAAATAAACAATATATTTTAGAGACACTCAAGGAATTAGAGGAATTAGAAAAGAAAATCGCAGAGCTAAAAGATATCATTGAAAATCCTAAAAAAGTGAGAAAAGTCATTAGTGATGAACTAAAGGTCATTCAAAAGAAATTTGGAACCGATCGTCTGACAGAAGTGATTCATCATACAGAGATTGTAAGAGTGAAGCATGAAGAGCTCATTGAAGACTATAATGTGAAACTTTTCCTTACAGATCACCAATACTTAAAGAAAATTACACTGGTTTCTTTAAGAAGCAGTGGCGAACAAAAATTGAAAGAAGACGATACGATTATTCAAGAATTAGAAACCAATAATCGTAGTGACCTATTACTCTTTACTAATAAAAGCAACGTCTATAAGTTGAAGCTTCATGAGATAGAAGATACGAAAGCAAGTCAATTAGGGGCTTACTTACCGAACATCTTAGATCTTGAAGAAGGTGAGCAAATCTTAGCTATGCATAGTACCGTGGATTATAAAGGCTTTATGGTCTTTGGCTTTAGCACAGGGAAAGTAGCCAAGGTACCTGTAGTTGCTTATGAGACAAAAACAAACCGTAAAAAGCTGATAAAAGCCTTTTATGGTAAAACACCTTGTGTAGGGATTGCTTTTGTTGAAGATGAAGATTTATTACTTTTAGCAAGAGAAGATGATAAGATAGGTATTGTACCAGTTAGCCTTTTAGAAGAGAAACAAAAACGTGATGCCAATGGAACACACGCCTTAAGCATTACGAAGAAGATTGGTATGAGTAAGCTTGAAAAAATAATAGAACTTCCAGAAGAATTAGCAGGGCGAGTAGCAAAAGAACTACCTGCGGCGGCAAGACAGAGATAAAGAGAATGAAGAGGGTGGAATGAAATGAGAGCGAGTGTAAAAACTGCAAAGCGTATTATTATTAAAATAGGTACATCATCTTTAACCCATGAAAATGGTAAGATTAATTTAGATAAAATGGAAAAACTAGCTAGGGTTTTAACAGATTTAAATAATTCAGGAAAAGAAATTGCCCTTGTCTCCTCTGGTGCAATAGGGGCAGGTATGCAGCGTATTGGACGCAGCAAAAGGCCAGAAGAATTACCATTAAAACAAGCGACAGCAGCGATTGGACAAGCCATCTTAATGAAGATTTATCAAAAATTCTTTGATGAATATAATCAAGTCATAGCACAAATACTATTAACAAAAGATGTAATAGAAGACCCCATTAAAAAGCAAAATGCTAAAAATACATTTGAAACATTATTAGAATTAGGTGTTATTCCTATTATTAATGAAAATGACTGTATTTCTACAGCTCAAATAGAGGGTTATCGCTTTGGAGATAATGATACGCTTTCTGCAACAGTAGCAGAATTAACTGGAGCAGACCTCCTCATTCTACTCACCGATATTGAAGGCCTTTATACAGCAAATCCTAAGGAAGATTGTGAAGCGGTACTGATTCCACAAGTGGATGAGATTACCGATGAGCTTAAATCCATAGCAGGTGGTTCTGGTTCTCATCTTGGAACAGGTGGTATGAGTACAAAGATTATAGCAGCTGAGATTGCGAAAGCTTGTGGTACTCAAACCATTGTGGCTTCTGGTGAAGATATTGAAATTTTAAGAGAAATATTACGTGGTGAAGCCATAGGAACTTGGTTTACTGCATAAGGAAAGAAAGGATTTAAAGCTATGGAAATGAATGAACTGATTAAGGAAATCAATGCCTTAGCACATAAAAAGAAAACAGAAGGGTTATCCCCTGAAGAACAAATCAGACAAGATCATTTGCGTCAGCAGTATTTAGCCATTTTTAGAGGTAACTTTAAAAGTCAATTAGAAAATACAAAGATTAAAACACCAGATGGTAAATTACATCCTTTAAAATATATGCCAGGTGATAAGAAAAAGCATTAATAAAAAGATAAAATAGCGATGAGACCTAGGTTTCATCGCTATTTTGCACCTTACCTTTGAATAAAGTGAATTGCTAATTGAGAGGGAGTAGGATAAAATAGAAAGAAGAATGAATAAAGAAAAGGAGTAACCTATGATTACCTATTTAGTTGGAAATCTAGAGCATATAGGCGAAAATGCATTAATAATAGAAGTTTATGGTGTAGGCTATGAAGTGTTTTGTAGTAGTAGAACATTAAGTGAATTAAATGGCACCCGTGAAAAGGTGAAAATATATATCCATGAACATATTAAAGAAGATGGCCACGATTTATATGGTTTTTATCATATGGAGGATCGTGAGTTATTTAGAAAGTTAATTAGTGTGAGCGGCATAGGACCTAAAGGTGGGATGCAAGTTTTCAATACCTATAGTAGCCAAGAAGTTATTCAAATTATTTTAGAGCAAGATAGTAAAGCGCTGAGTAAAGTAAGTGGTATAGGGCCTAAAACAGCGCAACGTATTATTTTAGAACTGAAAGATAGTATTGGCAAACTCTTTGTGCCAGATTTAAGTTTACTTCAAACAGGTTTAAAAGATGAATCTGCTAAATCAGAAGCAATTGAAGCCCTTGAAGCTTTAGGATATAGTGGCCTTGAGGCGAAAAAAGCGGTAGAAGCTATTGATGATTATCAATCAAGTAGTGAAGAACTCATTAAAAAGGCTTTAAGCCTACTAGGGATGTAGAGGGGGGATAGAGAGTGGAAAAACGTATTATGTCTAGTGATTTGCAACTAGAAGATAACGAGATTGAAAGCAATATTAGACCCCTTACTTTAGAGGAATATATTGGACAAACAGCTATTAAAGAAAATATTAAGATTTTCATAGAAGCAGCCAAGCAAAGAGGTGAAGCCTTGGACCACGTACTTCTGTATGGTCCTCCAGGATTAGGGAAAACCACCATGGCAGGGGTTATTGCCAGTGAGATGGGGGTTAAATTTAAGGTGACCTCAGGACCTGCTATTGAAAAACCGGGGGACATTGCTGCTATTTTAAATAACCTGCAACATGGAGATATTCTGTTTATAGATGAAATCCATCGTATGAGTCGCCATGTAGAAGAGGTGCTGTATTCTGCTATGGAGGACTACTGTATTGATATTGTAGTGGGGAAAGGACCAGCAGCTAAATCCATTCGATTAACCTTGCCGAAATTCACTTTAATTGGGGCAACAACAAGGGCAGGTATGCTCAGTTCGCCACTTCGTGACCGTTTTGGAATTATTCAAAGGCTGGAGTACTATACCAATGAGGAATTAGGTTGTATTATTAGACGAACAGGAAGTATTTTGCAAACCCCTATTACAGAGGCAGCAGCTTTAGAACTTGCCAAATGTAGTCGTGGGACACCAAGGGTAGCCAATCGTTTGTTAAAGCGGGTGAGAGATATTGCCCTGATTAAATATGATAATCACATTGATGAGGAAGTATGTGCCAAGTCTTTAGAGCTCCTTAATATTGACCGTAATGGCTTAGATGATATAGATAGACGCATTATTCATGCCATTGCATTGCAATTTAAGGGAGGGCCTGTGGGCTTAGATACTTTAGCAGCTGCTATTGGAGAGGAAAGAGATACCCTAGAGGATGTCTATGAACCTTATTTGATTCAGCAAGGCTATATGCAGCGTACCCCAAGAGGCCGTATGCTTGCACCAAAAGCTTATGAAACCTTTAGTTTAAAAACTTTATAGTTTTTTTTGGTAGTTTATGCTATAATTGTGACAAGAAAAATAGCATGTAATGGGGGGAAGTGCATGTCGAAAAATAAAGTAGAAGTTGTTATTGGAGGGCTTATTTATGCCTTGCAAGGAGAAGAGTCTGAAGGGCATATTCAAAGGGTAGCTAAGCTTGTCAATGAAAAGATACATGAGGTAAAAGCCGTTTATCATAAACAACACGTCAATCCTGCACGTCTTAATATGTTAATCACACTGAATATTGCAGATGAATGTGTGAAAAATAGTGAAGAATTAGAACGTTATATAAGGGAAGTAGATAATTGTAGTGAGGAGAATAGAGTTCTTAAGGAAAGAGTAAAAGAACTGACCTTAGAGCTCACTGAAACACGAAAAGAGTTAGCAATAGCTGAAGAAATGAAAAAACAAATTAACAAAAAAGAACATACAAACAGGGGGAGATAATACTTCCCCTGTTGTGCGTATGAAAAGGAGAATGAAGTTGAAGAAAGCAGAACTACTTGCCCCCGTAGGTAAAATGGAAAATGCAATTGCTGCCATTGAAAATGGCGCAGATGCCTTATTTGTAGGTGGTAAAGGTTTTAATGCCAGACAAGCTGCAGATAATTTTACCACTGATGAATTACAAGAAATCGTAAACTATGCCAAGTTAAGAGGGGTGCGTGTCTATGTCACTGTAAACATTTTAGTGAAGCAAACGGAGACAAAGGCCTTATTTGACTACCTTGCTTATTTACAAGAAGTGGGTGTACATGCCATTATTATTCAGGATTTAGGAATCGCTCATATTGTCAAACGTTATTTCCCACAATTAAGGATGCATGCCAGTACACAAATGTCAGCCCATAGTTTAGAAGATGTGATGTTTTTAAAATCGCTTGGATTTAAACGTGTGGTATTAGCCAGAGAACTCCAACTCAAAGAAATTAAGGAGATTATTCAAAATTGTGATATTGAAGTGGAGACCTTCGTGCATGGGGCATTATGCTACAGTTATTCAGGGCAATGTCTAATGAGCAGTTTGATTGGTGGCAGAAGTGGGAATAGAGGCCGTTGCGCACAGCCTTGTCGTATGAAATATACCTTAAAAGAAGAGGGCAAAGCCTTAACGGAAGAACGTTATTTACTGAGTTTAAAAGATATTTGTAGTGTAGAATTTTTACCCCAGCTTTTAGAAGCAGGTATTCATTCCTTTAAGATTGAAGGGCGTATGAAATCACCAGAGTATGTGGCTTCGGTAGTAGGCACTTACCGCAAATATATGGACCTTGCCTTAAAAGAAGAAGCTTATGAGGTAAGTCAGGAAGATTTAGAAATCATGAAAGGTGTCTTCAATCGTGGTGGTTTCTCAAAAGGATACTACTATAACAGAGGGGACAGGAAGATGCTTACCCCAGATAGTCCAAGACATATCGGTGTCAAAGCAGGGAAAGTGACACATTTTGCACCTAAGACAGGCATGGCAACCATTAGCTTAGAAAGAGATTTACACCCTGGAGATGGCCTAGAGATTATAAGAAAAGGGAAAGACAGTGTTGGTACAGGTATTACGAAGGATTATATGGCAGGCAGTCAAATCAAATGTCATTTTGACCATTATGTGGAACCAGGTAGTGAAGTGTATCTCACTAAAAACCATCAGCTCCTCAAGGTTTTAAAGGCGACTTATCAAAGACCGCAAAAGAAACTACCCATTAGCTTACACATTAAAGGGAAAATCGGTGAGCCGCTTGCTCTTAAGATCAACTGCGGGAACCATGAAGTGAGGTATACAGGGGGACAGTTAGAGCCCGCAACACAAAATCCTGTGACCAAGGAACAAGCTTTAAAGCAACTCACTAAGTTAGGCAGTACTTCTTTTGAAGCTACAGAAGTTACTATAAGTTGGCCAGAAAATGCTTATATAGGGATTAAAGAGTTAAATACCCTAAGAAGAGAAGCCACAGCTCAGCTTGAAGCCCTTTTACTAGAGCATAAAGGACATAAGAAGATAGAGGGTTATGAAGGGGCAATCAATCAGTGTACCCTAGAAACAGAATGGATTTGTCATGTGACTACTTTAGAACAACTAGAAGCTTGCCTAGAGATTGAAAAAGTAGGTGCCATTTATTGGGAATGGCAGTATAATGATGAAAAGAGCCATCTAGCATTACAGCGTACAAAAGAAGCTGGAAAAGCCTTTTATTTAAACTTGCCTGCAATTATGAAAGATACCAGTTATCAAAGGTATAAAGCCACTATTCAAAATTGGGCAACAACTGATTTATCAGGCTATGTGCTTCGTAATATGGGTGAATATGAAATGGTAAAGGACTTAGGCAAAGCCATTGTGATAGATTATAATATGAATGTCATGAACAATGAAACCATTGCCTTGTGGCAAGAGCAAGGAGCTACGCGTACGACAGTATCAGTAGAATTAGTAGGGGAAGAATTAACCGACTTAACGGGGAACCTAGAAAAAGTCATTTATGGCTATTTACCCATGATGACATCGTCACAGTGTGTATTAAGGGGGACACCTCAGTGTCAAAAAGGTAAGACGGAGATGCATCACTTTGAAATTGAAGACCGTACCCAAACCAATTGGAGAATTCATACAGATTGTAAGGCATGCACCATGCAAATCATGAGTTATGAACCCCTTGCGATGAAAGGAAATGAAATGCAAAAACTAAGTCAATCTATGAGTAAACGTCTACAATTTACCAGTGAGACCAAAGAGGAAACAGAGGCTGTTTTATCAGCGTATTTTGAAAGTGGAAAAAGAGCATCTATTAAAGG